>NZ_VMMU01000005.1:0-71586 GCF_013277385.1 Streptococcus sp. 544 | reverse complement strand
AGAACTGACGAAGTCAGTAGCCATACATACGGCAAGGCGACGCTGACGTGGTTTGAAGAGATTTTCGAAGAGACTTAGCCTTCCATATAGTCTTTCAAAGCCTGTCCTTTTAGTCCGGCATTGAGGGCAATGAGGAGTTTCAAGCGGGCTTTTTGGGCGTTAAGTTCTTTAACAAAGAAAACGCCTGATTTTTGCAACTGCACGCCCCCACCTTGGTAGGCATAAACAGGCTCAGCGATACCGTTAAAGCATCGTGAAACCAGGGCGACTGGGATTCCTTTTTGCAGAAGGCTTTCTAATTTTTGAGCCGTTTCTTTGGGAATATTACCAGCTCCGAAGGCTTGGATAATCAAACCGTCCAATTGTTTCAAATCCAGCATATCAATCAGCTCATCTGTCATACCAGCATAAGCAGAGATGATAGGGACTAAGCCTTGTATGTGATCAAGGTCAAAGCGGACACGAGGCTCAGCTGTTTTAAAGTAGAGGATTTCGTGTTTCATGATCAGACCAAGTGGTCCGTGTGTTGGAGTCTGGAAGGTGTTGACGTTGGTTGTATGCGTTTTGGTAACATACTTGGCAGCGTGGATTTCATCGTTCATAACGACCAAAACTCCTTTATCAGCAGCCCTGTCATCGCTAGCCACCCTTAAAGCACTCAGATAATTATAAACACCATCACTGCCGAGTTCATTGGAGCTGCGCATTGCCCCTGTTAGAACGATAGGCATATGGGGAACTTCCATGGTATCAAGGAAATAGGCTGTTTCCTCTAAAGTATCGGTTCCGTGTGTGATCACCACTCCATCGTAGTTATCTGCTTCCTCTTTAATTTTCTGGTAGAGAGCCAGCATATGCTTGGGTTTGATATGGGGGCTTGGCAGGTTAAAAAAGTCTAAGGCGTGGACTTGGATTCCTTCAAGTGGGTTGGACACATGATTCATGGGATTATCTGAACTCGTCACAACAGCGCCAGAAGCATCGGCCTGCATGGAAATAGTCCCACCTGTATGTAAAACAAGGATTTTCTTAGGCATGATTTACTCACTCTTTCTGAAATGTGGTATAATCATTGTATCACAAAAGGGGAGATTGGGATAGGATGGAAGTCAAAGCTGTTTTTTTTGATATCGATGGAACCTTGGTCAACGATCGCAAGAGTGTTTTGAAATCCACTAAGGACGCGATTAAGATTGTCAAAGAGCAAGGGGTACTAGTTGGCGTAGCGACAGGGCGAGGACCTTTTTTTGTTAAGGAATTGATGGACGATTTGGATCTGGACTTTGCGGTAACCTATAATGGCCAGTATATCTTTACTAAAGACAGAGTCTTGTTCACGAGCCCTATTTCCAAGTTACATTTGCGCCATCTAATTAGCTATGCTAAAAAAGAGGGCAAGGAGATTGCCTTAGGGACTAAGGATGCCATGTTAGGTTCCAAAATCATGTCTTTTGGTCTGGGAACTTTTTCCCAACGAATCAGTCGCTTCGTTCCCTCTGTTTTAACTCGGACAGTGAGTCAGTCTTTTAATCGAATGGTCAGCAAGGTTGTTCCCCAAAAGGAAGAAGACCTGCTTCATCTGATGAATCAGCCTATCTACCAAGTTTTGATGCTGATGACGCCAGAAGAATCTGAGAAGGCGGCAGCTGATTTTGAAGACTTGAAATTGACACGTAGCAATCCATTTGCAGCGGATGTCATCAATCAAGGAAACTCTAAATTGGAAGGCATACGCCGAGTCGGAAAAGAATACGGCTTTGACCTCAACCAAGTCATGGCCTTTGGTGACTCAGATAACGACCTAGAAATGCTGGCAGGTGTCGGTATGTCGGTCGCTATGGGAAATGGTAGTAGCAGTGTCAAGGAAGTTGCCAAGCACATCACCACTAGCAATCAGCAAGACGGAATCCACAAGGCCTTGGAACATTTTGGTGTTCTGGCCTCAGAAAAAGTCTTTGTCAGCCGTGACTATCATTTCAATAAGGTCAAGACCTTCCACCACATGATGGATGAACGAACCCAAGAAGAACCTCGAGCTTGGGATTTAGAAGGTGCAACCCACAGGGCTGGCTTTAAAATAGAAGAATTGGTGGAGTTTGTTCGAGCTGCCAGCCCTTCTGAAGAGGACTTTGGTCAAGCTCTATCGCAACTTCATCAAGCTCTTGATAAGGCGGCAGATAAGGTAGCCAAGAAGACGCCTGCCCAGCAAGATTTGATAGGGCAGGTGGATGCCTTGATTGACACACTTTACTTCACCTATGGCAGTTTTGTCTTGATGGGAGTGGACCCAGAACGTATTTTTGATATTGTTCATCAGGCCAATATGGGGAAAATTTTTCCAGATGGCAAGGCTCATTTTGATCCAGTGACCCACAAAATCTTAAAACCAGATGATTGGGAAGAAAAATATGCTCCAGAACCTGCTATTAAAAAGGAACTGCAGCGCCAGCTTAAGGCTTATGAACGTCATAAAGAGAGAAATAATACTCAATGAAAATCAAAGAGCAAACTAGGAAACTAGCTGCAGGTTGCTCAAAGCACTGCTTTGAGGTTGTAGATGGACGTTGACGTGGTTTGAAGAGATTTTCGAAGAGTATAAATAGTAAACAAAAAGGAGCGCTGAGCTCCTTTTCTTCGTGATTATAAGGTTTTTTCTTGTTCTCTCACAACCAGCAAATCGACCTTAGCATGGCGGAGGATGTATTCAGATGAAGATCCGACCAAGAGGCGTTCAAAGGCGTTGAGACCAGTTGCGCCAACGAGGATGAGGTCCACTTCTTCTGCATCGGGAATAGTACGTGCCAGTAGGGTCTTTGGATTGCCCATTTCAATGACGATATGAACATCTGCCACACCAGCATCTTTAGCACGTTTTTCGTACTCTTTCATCAGACTTTCAGCGTCGACTTGGAGTTCTTCGTAAACTTCAGCATCAAAGGTGGATACGCTTTGGAGAGCGCGTGTGTCAATGACATGTGCGATGGTGAGTTTAGCGTCGTTTCGTAGAGCAGAATGAACTCCCTTGACAAAAGCCAAGTCCGCTTCTTTAGAACCATCGATTGCGACCATAATATTTTGGTAACGTTGTGCCATAATGAAACCTCCTGAAATTTTCTTACTATAATTGTAAACCTTTTCAATATAGAAGTAAAGCAAAAAAAGTATTTTTTAAAAGAATGTTAGCACTTAAAATCTATATAAATATATGATAAAATAAAAGAAAGGATAGCAGGAAAGAAGTGAAGGGAGGGAGAATGATGAAGCACTCTTTTCAAGAATCAAAAAAATCAAATTTCCTTTATTATGGAATTATCCTAGTGTCAGTCTTGGTAGAAGTTATCATGATCTGGCAATTAGAGAAGCTAATTCCGCTTCTTTATCCAGAGTTTATCGGTTTTTTAGTCTTTCATGTACTCTACCATCTGTTCTTATTCCTAGTTGCAAAACGAAGTGGACGCTTAGATTACTTGATGATATGGGGGCTTTGTCTCATGTTCAATCTTCTCTATGACTCCTTTTTAGGCTTGCTTTTTCTAGGTTTATCTTTTGGTATGTGATGTGTTTTTCGCAAAACACCTGCTATCTCCCCTGTTTGCCCTCGCTTTTAGCGAGGCTTTTCTTCTATACGAAACTAGTAACACGTTTTAGCAAACTTGTCGCATTCTCTTTCTAGTGGTATAATGTTACTATCCTGACGAATTGAGGAAACAAGATGAAAGAATATAACAAGTCTAGTAAGTTAGAGCATGTTGCTTATGATATCCGTGGTCCTGTTTTGGAAGAAGCCATGCGAATGCGAGCAAACGGAGAAAAGATTTTACGTCTGAATACAGGAAATCCAGCAGAATTTGGCTTTACAGCGCCAGACGAGGTCATTCATGACTTGATTATGAATGCGCGTGATAGTGAAGGTTATTCTGACTCCAAAGGGATTTTCTCAGCCCGTAAGGCCATTATGCAGTATTGCCAATTGAAGAAATTCCCAAACGTAGATATTGATGATATCTACCTTGGAAATGGTGTCAGTGAGTTGATTGTCATGTCCATGCAGGGGCTTTTGGACAATGGAGACGAGGTCTTGGTGCCAATGCCAGACTATCCTCTCTGGACAGCAGCTGTCAGCCTAGCTGGGGGAAATGCCGTTCACTATATCTGTGATGAAGCTGCAGAATGGTACCCAGATATTGACGATATTAAGTCAAAAATCACTTCCAATACCAAGGCAATCGTCCTTATCAATCCAAATAATCCAACTGGAGCCCTTTATCCTAAGGAACTCTTGTTGGAGATTATTGAGATTGCCCGTCAAAACGATTTGATTATCTTTGCGGATGAAATTTACGACCGCATGGTCATGGATGGACATGTGCATACGCCTGTGGCGAGCTTGGCACCAGATGTTTTCTGTGTCAGCATGAATGGTCTGTCAAAATCCCATCGTATCGCTGGTTTCCGTGTGGGTTGGATGGTCTTGTCTGGACCTAAGACTCATGTCAAGGGCTATATCGAAGGGCTCAATATGCTATCCAATATGCGCCTTTGCTCTAACGTTTTGGCCCAACAGGTCGTACAAACATCCTTGGGTGGCCACCAATCAGTCGATGAACTGCTTCTTCCTGGTGGACGAATTTACGAGCAAAGAAATTTCATTTACAATGCCATTCAGGATATCCCAGGTTTGTCTGCGGTTAAACCCAAGGCTGGGCTCTATATCTTCCCTAAAATCGATCGCAATATGTACCGTATCGATGATGATGAACAGTTTGTCCTTGATTTCTTGAAACAGGAAAAGGTTCTCTTGGTTCATGGTCGAGGCTTCAACTGGCAGGAACCAGACCACTTCCGTATCGTTTATCTTCCTCGTGTTGATGAACTAGCCCAAATCCAAGAAAAGATGACTCGTTTCTTGAAACAGTATCGTAGATAGGGCTTACATTTGAAAAAGCGCCCAAAAGCTAGAAACATTTGCCTTGAGCTATTGACAAAAGTGAAAGAATCAGATAGAATAGTAAAGTATGTTTAGTAACTGATCACTTTATAGCCGGCTAAACGAATACAAAATCTATGAGGAGGTATTCATCGTGAAACGTACTTATCAACCAAGTAAACTTCGTCGTGCGCGCAAACACGGATTCCGTAACCGTATGTCAACTAAAAACGGTCGTCGCGTATTGGCAGCTCGTCGTCGTAAAGGACGCAAAGTTTTGGCTGCATAATCCAAACGAACCATAACAAAAATCAGTAGGAACTCGAGTCTACTGATTTTTATTTTTGTAAAAAAGTTCAAAAAGGCTTTATATTTTTGCTCAAATGGTGTATAATATTTCACATACTGTAAAAAATGGAGAATAATCATGAAGAAATCAAAAGTTATGCTTTTTGGAGCTATGGCTTTGACAGCAGGTCTAGCTTTAGCAGCGTGTGGGTCTTCCCAATCAAGTAATGCTGAGAAAACCTACTCTTATGTATTTACTAGTAATCCTGATACCTTGGACTACATTACGTCAACACGTGGTTCCACTTCTAGTATTACGACCAACTTGATTGATGGCTTGTTAGAAAATGATAAGTATGGTAATCTCATTCCATCTATGGCTGAGTCATGGACGGTGTCAAAAGATGGTTTGACCTACACTTATAAAATCCGTCAGGGGGCGAAATGGTACACTTCAGAGGGCGAAGAGTATGCGGATGTAACGGCTCATGACTTTGTGACAGGTCTCAAGTATGCAGCTGATAAAAAGGCTGAAAACTTGTACTTGGTTCAAGACTCTATCAAGGGCCTCGCAGACTACGTTGAGGGGGAAACATCTGACTTTGAAACTGTTGGTGTTAAGGCAGTGGATGACTATACTCTTCAATATACTTTGAATAAGCCGGAATCTTACTGGAATTCTAAGACTACTGGGGGCATTTTGAGTCCTGTAAATGAAGCTTTTTTGAAATCTAAGGGAGATGATTTTGGAAGTGTAACACCATCCAGTATCTTGTCAAATGGTCCTTACTTGTTTAAATCTTTCACCTCAAAATCTTTGATTGAATTTGACAAAAACCCTAATTACTGGGATAAGGATAATGTGAAAATTGAGAAAGTGAAGCTCTCTTTCTTTGACGGTTCTGATCAAGATAGTTTAGCGAGAGGATTTTTGGAAGGGAACTACTCGGACGGTCGTATCTTCCCGACAAGCTCAGTGTTTGATCAGTTGAAAAAAGGGAATGAGGACAAAATCACCTACACACCACAAAACTCAATTACCTTCTATTATCTTTTTAACGTTAATCGTCAAAGCTACAAGCAGACCATGAAACAGTCTGATAAGGAAAAGACAGATTCACTTGCGGCCATGCAAAATAAGGATTTCCGTCAGGCTGTCAACTTTGCCTTTGACCGTCATGCTTATGCAGCGCAGACAAATGGTGAAGATGGAGCAGACCGTATCTTGCGTAACACGCTTATCCCAAGTGATTTTGTCCAAATCGGTGGTAAAAATTTTGGAGATATTGTCAATGAAAAGATTATTAACTACGGTACAGAGTGGTCGAATATCAATTTGAATGATGCGCAACCTGCCTTTTTGAATGCTGAAAAAGCCAAAGCAGCATTTGCTAAGGCTAAAGAAACCTTGCAAGCAGAAGGCGTGACCTTCCCAATTCATTTGGATATGCCGGTTGACCAGACGGCTAAGTTAGATGTGCAACAAGCAAGTTCCTTTAAGCAGACGGTGGAAGAAACCCTTGGGGCGGACAACATTGTGATTGACGTGATTCAACTTTCTCCAGACGAGAAGGATCAAGCTACATTCTTTGCAGATACAGCTGAACAAAAGGACTATGACATTGATATTTCAGGTTGGAGCGGAGATTACTCAGATCCGAAAACTTATCTTGATCTCTTGGATCCAGAGTCAGGTTCACAGCTTAACAATATTGGTTTGACTGCTGGAAAAGATAATGAAGTAAAAGAAAAAATTGGACTTTCTGCTTACAAGAAGTTACTAGATGAAGCAGATAGCGAAGTTGCAAATACTCAGGCTCGTTATGAAAAATTTGCTGAAGTCCAAGCTTGGTTGACTGACAGTGCCCTCTTCCTACCAGTTCAAAGTGGTGGTGCTAATCCAATCTTCCGTAAGACTGTACCGTTCACAGGAGCCTTCTCTTTCGTTGGTCATAAGGGAGATGCTGATAATTACAAATATGTTGAACTGCAAAAAGAGCCGGTAACTGCGAAACAGTACCAGGAACTCTATGAAAAATGGCTAAAAGAAAAAGCTGAGTCAAATAAAAAAGCTCAGGAAGATTTGGCTAACCATATTCAATAATATTCCTAGTCATGCTTTTCAGTTAATACTCTTCGAAAATCAAATTCAAACCACGTCAGCGTCGCCTTGCCGTACTCAAGTACAGCCTGCGGCTAGCTTCCTAGTTTGCTCTTTGATTTTCATTGAGTATAAGCATAGTGACTGGTTTCAGAAAAAGGCCTTACCAGACGCTTTTGATTCTGGTAGGGTTTTTGCTTTATTTTATGTTTTTGAATGAGAATCGATTAAAATTTATAAATCTGTATAAGGAATTAGTGACAAAACGATAGCAAATAGGGTAAATTTCTATATATTTTAATTAAAGTAAAAATTAGGCTAAAAGTGGACGGGGGGGGGACTTTATGATATAATGTACGTGTATTCTTATTGCCTAAAGTAGATATATTATAATAAAATTGTATTATAGTGTATTGATTTTTGAATAAGAAGAAATAAAAATAAAAAATGGAGATCAAAGAATGAAGTATAAGAGAACTCAGAAACGCTCTAAGCAAATGTGGCAGCGTGTAGAAAAGTTTTCGATTAGAAAGTTTAGCTTTGGAGCAGCGTCGTGTTTGATAGGGGCATCTTTAGTTGGGGCTGCTATAAATCCGAATATTGTAGATGCGGCATTTAAACAATTAAATGGCGAAGACGGTATTGTATCGTTATATTCTAATTCTGGAGAAACTCCTGAAAGTGCAGACGGTATTGAAATCGGATCAAAAGTAAATGTAGACAAAGAAATTGGAATCGATGTAGACTGGTCAGAATACACTCGAGAAAATCCATTTGTTAAAGTAACTTATACCTATAATGGTGGAGCTGATGGCGAGCGTGTTGCTGGATATGGTGGACACCGTGCTCGTTTTTGGTTCACGACGCCAATAGGATTAAAAGAGCCTAAAGAAATTACTTTAAAGAAAAATGACGGAAACCCAGTGTATGTAATGAAAACATGGGAAGGTAGCCAGAAATTTACTTCGCTATCTAATTCGGTTAACTCACGATTCCAAACAAAGGATGATATTAATAGGGCTTATCGAGACTTAGATTTTCGTGGGGATGATACTAAGTGGGAATCATATAATGATACTACAGGAGAAAATCATAGAGAGTATAGCGGAAGTTTTGCGAATAAGTTTTGGTATCATATTGGGGAAAGAATTTCAGATGATCCATATGAACAAGCTATTTATGAAAGCTTCCGTACAAACACAAAAACGATGTATGTCGATTGGGAACGTGCAGGTATTGATAGAGCAACGATAACAGCTGTATATGAAGTTGCAGATCCAACCCTTGGTAATAATCGTAGCACTTTAGAATTTGGAGCAGGTTTTAGGGTTGGTATCGCTCGAATGATGCAACATTATAAAACAGTGTTAGCGCCAGTTCCAACTTTATATAAATTAAATGAAATTTTTGAGCCATCTGTTCCAACACGTGTCGCAGTAAAAGATACCAATAAACTCACCGAAGAGGAAAAAAAGAATGTTAGGGAAAGACTTTGGGAGGCAAATAAAGAGACTGTAACTTCGGTAGCGAGAACAGGGAAAAATAAATTAATAGAGAATCTTAAGAGTGAAGAAAAAACAGAATCTATTCTTATAGATAATGATGGAACAGCAACAATTATTTATTCTGACAATACTGAAGACGTTATTCCAGGAACATCGCTTGTTTATAAAGTAACGGAAACGAATACGCATAAAGTAGGTGGTGGATATGAGTATGATATTAAACCAATAGCTGTAAAAGATATAAATAGTATAACGGAAGAAGAAAAGAAACGTGCTATTAAGTCATTTTTAGAAGCAAATGGACTTGGGGTATCAAGATTAAAAGGTCATAGCACCAAAGAAGATATTGATTATTCAGAGGGGACAACAGAAGAAAGTACAGGTATTACCTGGTTTGCTTATGATGAAAATAGTGTTAATGGAAAAAATATAGGTACATATATTGGAACTAAAAAAAATAGTTCAACAGTTATGTTATCCAGTGATGCTGGTAATTCAGGTTTATACACTATCCCAACTTCAGACCTTTATTATAAAGAGGGAACTAGTGCGCTAGATTTAGCTAAAAAGGATGCTGAAGCGGCAATTGATAATTTAAATTATTTATCTCCAAAAGAAAAACAAGAATTTAAAGAAAAATTAAAAGATAAAACGACTCAAGAAAGTGTCAATGCTGTTGTAGAAGAAGCTGTTGCTAAAAATAGTGAAAATGAGAAAGCATTAGAAACTAAAAAACGTGAAGTGAAGGAAAAAATTAATAACAATCCTTACTTAACAACAGCAGAGAAAAAAGAACTAGTAGATCAAGTATCGGCAGTAGTAATGACAGATCCAACAGAAGGAACTGCTACGCCAATTGAACATACTAAAGGACTTATTGATAAGATTTTAAATGAATCATTAGAAAAAACGAAAGAAAAAGCTAAAGCAATTATCGATGAAATCGATAAAAAAGATGGTAAAGCCGGATATTTAACTGACCCAACAGCTGACGCATATAAAGAAAGAATTAAGAATGCACCTTCACAAGCTGAAATTACTAAAATAATTGGAGAAGCTCAAGCTCAAGTTTCTAAAAAAGCTCATGATGCTGAAAAAGTTAAAACAGATGCTTTAAAAGATGAGTATAGGAAGAAAATTGATCAGATTCCTGGTTTGACAGATGATGATAGAAATCTATATAAAAATGAGATTGATCACGCAACTACAAGAGACCAATTAGAAGCTATAGTAAAAGATGCGGAAGTAAAAGCGTATCGTGATACAGCAAAAGCAAAAATCGATGCACTTGAACACTTAAATGCTGCACAAAAAGCAGAATTGAAAACACAAGTTGATGCTGCGGGAAGTAAAGCTGAAGTAGATAATATTGTATCAATTGCTCAAGGTTTAGATTCTAAGATGGATTCTCTACAAAAATTAGTAGCAGAAGCTGAAAAAGTAAAAGCCTCTGATAAATATACTAATCCTAGTGTTCCTCAAGATAAGAAAACTGCATTTGATAACGCAAAAGACGCCGCTTCAAAAGTAGCTGACAAAACAACAGATAAACCAGAAAATGCGGCGGGCACATCAGAAGTAGCTACTCTAATTGATAATCTAGCAAAAGCAATTAAAGATTTAACAGGACAAGATGTTGCAGTGCCTGTATCGAAAGATGCTCTAAAAGCAGAATTAGATTTAAACAAAGATGACGCTGTTAAAAAATCACCAGCTTATGCTAAAGAGAAAGATGCCGCTAAGAAAAAAGCTTACGATGATGCTTTAGCAAACGCTCAAAAAGTGTACGATAAGCAAGATGCTACTCAACCACAAGTGGATGAAGCTCTAGACACGCTAAAACAAGCGCGTTTAGCTTTATCAGGTAAAGCAGAAGACTTCACTTTAGGAGTGAAAGAGGGAGCAGCAAAAATATCTGTTGTACCTAAAGTAGGAGACTCATTACCTGAAAAAGATCAGTCGACTGTTAAAGCGAAACTAACTGCAAATGGTAAAGAGTTAGATGATACTTATTCTGTAGAATATGGAGAAATTACAGAAAAAGGCGGCAAGACAGTTGTTCCAGTAACAGTAACTCATGATGGTATTACAAGAACAGTTGACGTACCAGTAGAAGGAACTGATGCTGCAAAATCTCCACTAAATGATCCAGAAAAAGTAAAAGTTAATAATATTGCTAATTTATCAGAAGATGAAAAAGCAGCCGTTAAAGCAGCAGTTAAGAAAGCAAACACAAATTTAACTGATGATCAAATTTCAGTAGACAATACAGGGAAAGTAACTGTAACGTACTCTGACAAATCACAAAATGAACTGCCTGCATCTAAGACTGTAGAAGCGAAAACTGAAGCAGAAAAAGCATTAGACAAAGCTAAAGAACAAGCGAAATCTGACTTAACAGCAGCAGCTAACAAAGAAAAAGCAGAAATTGAAGCAGACAAAAACTTAACAGAAGATCAAAAGAAAACTGAAAAAGACAAAGTTGATAAAGTTAAGGAAGAACAAGAAAAAAATATCGATAAAGCGACAACGCCAGAAGATGTAACAAAAGCAACAGAAGACGGTAAGAAAGCAATTGCTGAAGTTCACCAAACAGAGTTAGACAAAGCCAAAGAGCAAGCGAAATCTGACTTAACAGAAGCAGCTAACAAAGAAAAAGCAGAAATCGAATCAGACAAGACCTTAACAGAAGATCAGAAGAAAGCTGAAAAAGCAAAAGTCGATGAAGCTAAGAAAGCTGCAGAGTCTAACATCGATAAAGCTGGAACAACTGATGAAGTAGCGAAAGCAACAGAAGCAGGTAAGAAAGCAATTGATGCTGTTCATAAAACTAATGCTGAGCAAGCAACTCCAAATGTAAAAGATTCAGTAACTGAAGCAGGAGGAGTTCCAGTAAGTGTTGACCCATCTAACGCTCCTAAAGTAGCAGAAGCAGATAAAAAAGCTATTACAGATGCTGTAGAAGTACCAAAAGACCAACCACAACCGACAGACAAACAAGTCAAAAATGACGGAAAAATTGTGAATGGAACAGGTGCAAATGAAGGTAAGAAAGTAGTTGTAGTAGAAGTTACTTATGGTGACGGATCAAAAGACGAAATCGAAGTACCTGTAAGAAAAGCAACTGATCAGGAAAAAGCAAAAGCTGACCTAACAAAAGCAGCAGATGCTGAAAAGGCAGAAATTGATGAAGACAATGCATTATCTAAAAAAGAAAAAAAAGCATTGAAGAAACAAGTTGATGAACTGAAAGCAAAACACGAAGAAAACATCAACAATGCAACTTCACCAGAAGCTATAGCGTCAGCCACAGAAAAAGGTAGACAAGAAATTGCTGCTGTTCATACTCCACAAGATATTACAGAAACAGCTAAGAGAAAGTTAACTCCACCAAAAGAAAGAGTTAAGGTCACAGATATCAATCATTTAACAGATGAAGAGAAAGAAGCTGTTAAAAAAGCGATTGTGGCGACTAACCCTTCATTAGAAGAATCTGAAATCTATGTGAGTGATAAGGGAGATGTAGCTTCTCCTAAAGGTTACTTGGAAGCAGAAAAAGTTGTTGTTCAAGCATTAAACAAACCAGCGACACCAGTTGTAGTGGCTGATCCAAATCATTTAACAAATGATGAAAAGGAAAAAGTGAAAGAAGCTGTAGCCAACGCAAATCCTGGTCTAAACAAAGATGATATTACAGTCGATGATAAAGGTAATGTAACAACTAAGGATGGCGATAAATTACTTGCAAAAGATGTAGTAACTCCAGCCCTGAACAAACCAACAACACCAGTTGTAGTTGGAAATCCTAATGCTTTAACAGAAAAAGAAAAAGAGGACATTAGGGATGCTGTCGCAGCTGCAAATCCAGGTTTAAACAAAGGTGATGTTACAGTAGATAACCAAGGAAATGTTAAAACTCCAAAAGGAAATCTACCAAAAGAAGATGTTGTAACGACAGTCTTAAATAAACCAAATAAACTTGTTGAAGTAGAAAATCCAAATAGCTTAACAGTTAAAGAAAAAGAAGCCGTTAAGAAAGCTGTTGTAGAGGCAAATCCAGGTTTAACTGAAGATAAAGTCAAAGTTGACGATCAAGGAAATGTCACAACACCACAAGGTAACTTGCCAGCAAAAGATGTTGTAACTTCTACCTTGAAGAAACCAACAACCCCAGTTGAAGTTGTTAATCCATCTAAACTGACAGAACCAGAGAAATCTAAGATTGTAGAAGAGATTATTAAAAATAATCCTGATTTAGCGGATAAAAAAGATAAAATTAACGTTGATGATCAAGGCAATGTTGAAACACCAAAAGGTAATTTACCAGCAGAGGATGTAGTGACACCAGCTTTGAAAAAACCGACAAAACTTGTCCCTGTTAAAGATGTCCATAGCTTAACAGAAGCAGAAAAAGACGCTGTTAAGGATGCTGTTGTAGCTGCAAATCCAGGCTTAAACAAGGACGATGTCAAGGTTGATGGTCAAGGCAATGTTGAAACGCCAAGAGGTAATTTACTGGCAGGAGAAGTTGTAACTCCAGCCTTGAAGAAACCAACAACACCAGTTGTAGTTGGAAATCCTAATGCTTTAACAGAAAAAGAAAAAGAGGACATTAAGGATGCTGTTGTAGCTGCAAATCCAGGATTAAACAAGGATGATGTTAAGGTTGATGGTCAAGGTAATGTTGAAACACCACAAGGTAATTTACCAGCAAAAGATGTAGTAACACCAGCTTTGAAGAAACCTGTCACACCTGTAGGAGTTAAAGATTCGAATAACTTAACAGACAAAGAAAAAGAAGATGTTAAGAAAGCTATTATTGAAGCAAATCCAGGCTTAAACAAGGACGATGTCAAGGTTGATGGTCAAGGCAATGTTGAAACTCCAAACGGAAATCTACCAAAAGAAGATGTAGTAGTACAAACTGCTAAAGGGCAATCAACAAGTATCTTCAAACCAGAGTTAGACTTACAAACTGCTTTAGTATCAGGAAAAGTAACTGTAGAAAAAGGTAAAGGCTTAACTGACAAAGAAATCCTAAAACAATTAGCACTAGCTGATGGAGTAACAGCGAAAGTTATTTCTAAACCAACTACAACTGAAACAGGAACTAAAGAAGCAGAAGTGGAAGTAACCCTAGCGAATGGCACTAAAGTAACTGTAAAAGTACCGGTTGAAGTAGTTGATTCCTTAGGCATAGCTGATAAAGATAATGATCTTGCTAAGGCGAAAGAAGATGCTAAAAAACAAGTAGAAGAAGCTGCCAAAGCTAAAATCACTGAAATCAAGAAGGATACAGGTTTAACTGAAGAGCAAAAACAAAAAGCTGAAGAAGCAATCAATAAAGCCAAAGAAGATGCTAACAAAGCTATTGACCAAGCATCATCAGCAGGAACAGCTAAACAAATTGCAGATCAAGCAAAAGAAAATATTGAAAAATATGATCCAAAAGCTGATACAGAAGTTAAGAAACCAGATGTAACAAACCTTGATGAAGAAAAAGCGAAAGCAAAAGCTGAGATACTAGAAGAAGCTCAAAAACGCATTGACGAAATCAAGAACAATAAAGATTTATCAGACGAAGCGAAACAAAAAGCTATCGAAGAAATCAATAAGGCTAAAGATAAAGCGATTGAAGACATCAACAAAGGTCAATCTAAAGATGAAATCAACGCGGCGAAAGAAGCTGGTATTCATAAGATAAATGAAGTTCAACCAGATGGCTCTATTGCATCTAAATTCGAACCGAAAGTTCCTGAAAACAAAGTGGAAGTGGGAAATCCAGCAAAACTTTCAGATGAAGAAAGAGAACAAGTTCGTCAAAACATCGAAGGAGCTAACACATTCCCAGATGGAACAACAGTAGAAGTAAAACCAGATGGAACAGCTGTTATCACATATAAAGATGGTTCAAGCGATACGATTTCTAAAGATAAATTAGTAACGCCAGCTAACAAAGAGGCAGGAACAATCGCGTCAAGAACCGAGCCAGTTATCCCAGGAAAAACACAAGTAGGAAATACTACGAAGTTAACACCTGCAGAACAAGCTACAGTTAAAAAAGCGGTTGAGGAAGCGAACAACTTCCCAGCAGGAACTACGGTAGAAGTAAGACCTGATGGAACAGTAGTCATCACCTATCCAGATAAATCTGTAGACACAATAACAGGGGATAAACTTGTTGAAAAAGGAAGCAAACAAGAAACTCCAAAAGTTCAGACAGATGCAGAGAAGAACCCAGCGCAAGTTCCAGGAAACTTTGTACCTGTTGAAAATACTCACAACTTGACACAGACGGAGCAAGATACTGTAGCAGCTAAGGTTAAAGAAGCAAATCCAGCGGCGACAGATGTTAAGGTATCTAAAGATGGAACAGCAAGGCTAACATATGGAGATGGTTCAGTCAATACAATCCCAGGAACCAGTCTAGTAGTAGCCAAAGATACTGACAATGAAGCTTCAACACAAGCCGCGCAAAATCCAGCTGTGGTGCCAGCAACTACAGAAGTTGGAAATGCTCACAGCTTAACACCTGAGGAACAAGCTGCAGTAACAGCTAAAGTACAAGCAGCCAACCCAGCGGCGACAGTTATAGTATCTAAAGACGGAACAGCGACATTGACATACTCAGATGGTTCAGTAAACACAATTCCAGGAACCAGTCTAGTAGTTCAAAAAGAGGAAACTTCAACACCAGAGCAACCAACAATCGCTGAGAAGACAAAAGTAATCCTCCCAGCTAACCCTACAAAAGTAGCAGAAGCTACAAGATTAACAGATGCAGAAAAAGAAGCTGTTAAAAAAGCTGTAGTAGATGCAAATGGATTCGGAAGCGATGTTAAAGTTGAAGTAGCTGGAGATGGCACAGCGACAATCGTCTTTAAAGATGGTTCAGCTATTACAATTCCAGGCAATCAATTGGTAGCACAAGATCCAAAAGCACAAGATAGCACTAAACCGACTGCTGAAAAATCAACTGTTAAAGCGCCTGCTCAAAGAGTAGATGTAAAAGATATAACTCATTTAACAGACGAAGAAAAAGAAAAAGTTAAGGTTGCTATTTTACAAGCAAATGGTTCAGCATTAGACGGAGCGACAATCAATGTAGCTGGAGATGGTACAGCAACAATCACATTCCCAGATGGTTCAGTAGTGACGATTCTAGGAAAAGATACAGTTCAACAATCTGCCAAAGGTAAATCTGTAACTCAAGAAACTACACCAGAGTATAAGCCAGAAACTACACCGGGTGGAGATAATGGAGGCAATACTGGAAGCTCAGATGCTAATGCGAATGCAGGCAGTGGTAGCCAGGCAGGCGGACAAGCTAACACAGGTTCACAAAACTCAGCTCAATCACAAGCTTCTAAGCAATTAGCTACTGAAAAAGAATCAGCTAAAAAGGCCATTGAAAAAGCTGCTAAGGACAAGCAGGATGAAATCAAAGGCTCACCGCTTTCTGATAAAGAAAAAGCAGAACTTTTAGCAAGAGTGGAAGCAGAAAAACAAGCAGCTCTCAAAGAGATTGAAAATGCGAAAACTGTGGAAGATGTGAAGGAAGCAGAAACGATTGGAGTGCAAGCCATTGCCATGGTTACAGTTCCTAAGAGACCAGTGGCTCCTAATGCTGCTCCTCAGGCAACAAGTGCACCGCAAGCAACTGCAGGAACAATGCAAGATGTTACCTACCAGTCACCTGCTAGAAAACAATTACCTAACACAGGTTCAGCATCAAGTGCAGCACTTGCTAGTCTTGGCCTAGTGGCGGCAACCAGTGGTTTTGCTTTGCTAGGAAGAAAGGCTAGACGTAGAAAATAGGACAGCTAAAAAATTCTATTCTCTACTTAAAGTTAGATTATAAGGGGGATTTTGAGAAGTCATCAATCCTAGTGATGGGTGAGAGAAGAGAGAACCCAAGATAATCACACGCTTTAGCTGAATAGGGATATTCTATCAATGTAACCAGTCTCTTTCGTCTCTAACTGTGGGACAGGAGATGGGCAATATCTAGTAGAAAAGCTAGCAGAATAGCTCTATTAAAGAGAGGAGGGAAACCGAAAAATTGGGTGCCCCTCCTCTTTTTTGGTATAATAGAAGATAGAAAACGAGGTTAGAAGAGATGATTTTTGACACACATACACACTTGAATGTAGAAGAATTTGCTGGACGTGAGGCAGAAGAAATTGCCTTGGCTGCTGAGATGGGTGTGACGCAGATGAATATTGTTGGTTTTGATCAACCGACGATTGAGCGTGCTTTGGAGTTGGTAGATGAGTATGACCAGCTCTATGCGACTATTGGTTGGCATCCGACAGAAGCAGGGACTTATACGGAGGAAGTCGAGGCTTACTTGTTGGATAAGTTAAAACACCCCAAGGTTGTGGCTTTAGGTGAGATTGGTTTAGACTACCATTGGATGACAGCGCCAAAAGAGGTGCAGGAGCAGGTTTTTCGCCGTCAGATTCAGCTATCTAAGGACTTGGATTTGCCTTTTGTTGTCCATACCCGTGATGCGCTGGAAGATACTTATGAGATTATCAAGAGTGAGGGAGTTGGTTCTCGGGGTGGCATCATGCATTCTTTCTCAGGGACGCTTGAGTGGGCAGAGAAGTTTGTCGCGCTTGGCATGACCATTTCCTTCTCAGGAGTGGTAACTTTCAAGAAGGCAACTGACATCCAAGAAGCAGCTAAAGAGTTACCTTTGGACAAGATTTTGGTGGAAACGGATGCGCCTTACTTAGCACCTGTACCCAAGCGTGGTCGTGAAAATAAAACAGCCTACACTCGCTATGTGGTGGACTTTATAGCGAGTTTGCGTGACATGACTACAGAAGAGCTAGCGGCGGTAACAACTGCAAATGCAGAGCACATTTTTGGATTGGACAACAAGTAATGAAAGAAAAAATTTCCCAAGTTATCGTGGTCGAAGGGCGCGATGATACGGCCAATCTCAAACGTTACTTCGAGGTAGAGACCTATGAGACACGAGGTTCTGCTATCAATGACCAGGATCTAGAGCGGATTCAGCGCCTGCACCAACGTCATGGAGTCATTGTCTTTACAGACCCAGATTTTAATGGGGAACGGATTCGGCGCATGATTATGACGGCCGTTCCAACAGTTCAGCATGCCTTCCTCAAACGAGATGAAGCTGTTCCTAAGTCCAAAACCAAGGGGCGTTCTCTGGGAATTGAGCATGCCAGCTATGAAGACCTGAAAACGGCTCTAGCTCAGGTGACAGAACAATTTGAACATGAGAGTCAGTTTGACATCAGTCGTAGCGACTTGATTCGCCTTGGTTTTCTAGCGGGGGCAGACAGCCGTAAGCGACGAGAATATCTGGGAGAGGCTCTCCGAATCGGCTATTCCAACGGCAAGCAACTCCTCAAACGCCTAGAGTTGTTTGGGGTCACCTTGGCAGAAGTGGAAGAAGCTATGAAATCTTATGAGTAGGAAAGATGTAGCTGTTACAATTTTTTAAGTTTCACAGTATTTTTCGAAGTAGGTAGAAGAGGAGACGTCTGATGTTAATTGGTCAAAAAATTAAAGAGATTCGGACAGAAAAAGGAATTAGTCGTCCAGATTTTTGTGGAGATGAGCAAGAACTGACAGTTCGTCAACTGTCGCGAATTGAAAGTGGAGCTTCGCAACCAAGTTTGCCCAAGTTAGACTATATTGCTCGCCGGTTAGGAGTTCCAGCTTATAGCCTTATGCCGGATTTTTCAGCTCTTCCTTCTGCTTATTTAGAATTGAAATACCAGATTTTACGTGAACCAATCTATGGTAAAGAAGAGGAGTATGATAAGAAAGAAGCGTGTTTGGAAGAGATTTATAAAACATACTTTGATAATCTTCCTAAAGAGGAACAATTAGCATGTGAAGTATTGCAGGCGTGTTTGGATACTTCTAGAACTAGAAGGCCTGAATACGCAGAGTTAATACTTGAGGAACATATGCCTCAGATTATAGAAAAAGAAGCTTATTCAATAAATGATATGTTGTTGATTCGTTTGTTTTTTTATCAAATGCTTATTAGAAAAGATCTTGCCAAATTTGTGAATCAAATCGAAAAGCTAATGCTCTTTCTTTTAGAACAGAAGAAGGTAACTCAAATAGAGAATTACTTTATAATTAGAGATACTCTTATTTCAGGAATGTGTTGTCTTGAAAAGGTAGGAGTAACTGATTGTTTTAATGATTATCTATCGTGTTTACAAGAAATTATGGATAAAACTCAAGATTATCAAAAGAAACCTCTTGTATTTATGTTTTTGTGGAAGCAAGCATTAAGAGAAGAAAGAGATTTTAGTTTAGCTGAATCATTTTATCAGTCTTCTAAAACATTTGCGCAGCTAATTGGAGATGAATTTCTAGTAAAGAAATTGACAGAGGAATGGCAAGAGGATGTAAAAAAATATTTATAAACATAGTGAAACAATGACAAAAATGTCCTTGTTCTTGCATCAAAACAGTTTTAAAGTTCGTCTTTAGAGCTGTTTTTTAGATATGAGCCAAAAATAATATGAAATAGTTAGATTTTAAGGACATTGATGTCCTTGATAGTTCTTGAAAAAACGGATATAATATATTTAAAGATGTTGCTAGTAGAAAGAACTTAATAAACTTCTTAACATTGCAGTGACTGTGGTCACCTTCTCACTAAGTGACCAAGTAACTTTTTGGAGGAAATGATGAAACGTTTATTTATTTTGATTTCAATGGTATTGGTATCGCTTTATATGGTGATAACTTCCGTTGACCATCGAGAAGAGATTTTATTTGGTAACTATCCTTCTGTTGATGTGACAGGAATGGTGATAAATCAACCAGTAGCTAGTCGCGAAGAGGTGACAGAGGCTTTGAGTCACTTGGCGGTAGAGCATAATAGTCTCATCGCCCGTCGGATTGTTGAGCCAAATGAAGCTGGAGAAACACGATTTACCTATGCCACCTATGGTGAGGGAGAGCTTCCAGAAGGTCTGACCATTTCCTCCAAGGAGAGTTCAGAAACGAGTGATTTATTAGGGTCTTACTTGATTGTGTCAGGAAGTTTGGATGGAGTGAGTTTACAGACCACCTTGAAAGAGCTTGGTTATCAAGGCTTTGTTTCGAATGGAGAAGATCCATTTTCGATAGTCTTACTATTGACGGCTACCCCTATGGTGCTACTGAGTCTAGCCATTTTTCTGCTGACCTTTATGAGTCTGACCCTGATTTATCGGATCAAGTCTCTTCGTCAGGCAGGGATTCGCTTAATCGCTGGTGAGAGCTTGTTTGGGGTGGCTCTCAGACCAGTGATAGAAGATGTGCGACAGCTTATCTGCTCAGTGCTGGTATCCAGTCTTTTGGGATTGGGGATTCTCTGGTATCAAGGTGCCTTGTTTATGGCAACGGTGCAACTGGTCATCATTGGTCTTTTGCTTTATGGATTGGCCTTGGTAGGGATTTCTACCTTATTAAGTGTCGTGTATCTACTTGGTTTACAGGAAAATAGTCTGGTGGATATATTGAAAGGGAAACTCCCTCTCAAACGTATGATGACATTGATGATGGTGGGGCAACTCTTGGCCATGCTGGTGGTCGGCTCGAGTGCGACTGCTCTCCTACCCCACTACCGTGAAATGCAAGAAATGGAGAGAGCTAGCGATAAATGGAGTCAGTCCTCAGATCGTTACCGTCTATCCTTTGGTTGGTCTAGTGCATTTGCCGATGAAGAAGGAATGCGTAAGGATAATCGTGAGTGGCAGACATTTACTGAAGAACGGTTAGCCAATACAGACTCTTTTTATATTATGAGCAATGTTGACAATTTCTCAGATGGAGCAGAAGTGGACCTAGATGGCAATCGTCTCAGTGACTACACACCGTCAGGGAATGTTATCTATGTCTCACCACGCTATCTGATAGAAGAAAAGATTACCGTTTCTTCAGAGTTTATGGACAAGATGCAAAACTTGTCTGAGGGAGAGTTTGGGCTGATCTTGCCTGAGAGCTTGCGAGAGCAGTTTGCCTACTACCAAGGATTATTTACAGATTACCTGCAAAGATTTTCATCTGAAAGTGTAGAGGCGACGAGTCAGAAACACTACCTTCCACAGCTAAGGCTAGCTTTTACAGAAACAGGACAGGAACGCTTCCTCTATAATGATGGGTACAAGACAACACGTCAGTACCTAAAAGATCCGATTATTGTAGTTCTAACGCCGCAAGCGACTGGAACAAGACCTGTTGCAGGGATGTTATGGGGAACTACGGCTAATAGTGCCTTGAAACTAGATCGATATGGAGACAGCATCACAGCTCTAAAAGAGCAAGGTCTGTATCACAAGGTCTCTTATTTGGTAAAAAGCCAGCTATTTTTTGCCAAGGTACTAAATGACAAACGGATGGAGTTCTACTCTCTCCTTATTGGGGCTATTTTGACTCTATCTACGGCTATCTTGTTATTTGATTCCATGAATCTTCTCTATTTTGAGCAGTTTAGACGGGAGATCATGATTAAACGTCTTTCTGGTATGACAATCTATGAGCTTCATGGCAAGTATTTACTGGCGCAAGGAGGAGTTCTCTTACTTGGCCTAATCCTATCTAGTATTTTGACAGGAAATGGCTTGATTAGCGCTCTAGTTGTAGCTTTGTTTGCGCTTAACGCCCTCGTGATTTTAGTAAGGCAGGACAAAAAAGAAGAAGCTGGTAGCATGGCAGTATTGAAAGGAAAATAAGATGATTGATATTCAAGGATTGGAAAAGAAGTTTAATGACCGCGCGATTTTCTCTGGTTTAAATCTCAATCTGGAGAAGGGCAAGGTTTATGCCTTAATCGGAAAGAGTGGAAGCGGAAAGACGACTCTGCTTAATATCTTAGGAAAGCTAGAAAAGATAGATGGTGGAAGGGTTCTCTATCAGGGGAAAGATTTAAAAACCATTCCCACTCGTGAGTATTTTCGAGACCAGATGGGCTATCTCTTTCAAAATTTTGGCCTCTTAGAAAACCAATCAATCAAAGAGAATTTGGATTTGGGCTTTGTCGGTCAGAAAATCTCAAAAGTAGAACGTTTGGAAAGGCAAGTGGAGGCTTTAGAAAAAGTTAATCTAGGGTATTTGGATCTAGAACAAAAAATTTATACTTTATCTGGGGGAGAGGCTCAGCGAATTGCCCTTGCGAAGACTATTTTGAAAAATCCACCCTTGATTTTGGCAGATGAACCAACAGCAGCTCTTGATCCTGAAAATTCAGAGGAGGTTATGAATCTCTTGGTGGACTTGAAAGATGAAAATCGAATGATCATCATTGCGACCCATAATCCCCTAGTCTGGAATAAGGCCGATGAAATCATTGATATGAGGGAGCTTGCTCATGTGTGAAAAAATCCGTATTCGCAGGGTATCTGATTATCCTAGTGCCAGAGGTGGTTTAGAAGATATTCTCATCATGGAAAATATGACCAATCATCTCCTTTTGGTTCAAATCCGAGTGAATGGGTATTTGCTTGATTTTGCTAGCATTGAAGGGCAAAGGCAAAAGCATTATCGTTTGAAAAATTTACCTCAAACGGTTGAACTGACAGTGGATGATGTGGAGGAGGATGTAGATTTGACCCTACCTGAAAATCGAAGTTATCAAGAAGCTGATTTTTTCGAACGGATGTTTCGAGAGAAACGATAAATCCACCTTTAAAGATTTTCAAGACTATCTTTCTTCATGAGGAAAGATAGTTTTTTGATATGATTTTCACCCCCAAAATACAAGGGGAATGTGTTACAATAGTAGTAACAGATAATAGAAAAGAGAACAGATGAGAATTGCAGATTATAGCGTGACCAAGGCAGTGCTGGAGCGTCACGGTTTTACCTTTAAAAAATCCTTCGGACAAAATTTCCTGACGGATACCAATATCCTTCAAAAAATCGTGGATACGGCTGAGATTGATGACCAGGTTAATGTTATCGAAATCGGGCCAGGGATTGGTGCCTTGACGGAGTTTTTGGCTGAGAGTGCAGCAGAGGTCATGGCCTTTGAGATTGACCACCGTTTGGTACCGATTTTGGCAGATACCCTGTGTGATTTTGATAATGTGACCGTGGTCAACGAGGATATTCTCAAGGTCGATTTGGCCCAACATATCCAGAATTTTAAAAATCCTGATTTGCCAATCAAGGTAGTGGCTAACTTACCCTACTACATCACGACGCCTATTCTCATGCACTTGATTGAAAGTGGCATTCCTTTTAGTGAGTTTGTGGTCATGATGCAAAAAGAGGTAGCTGACCGCATTTCCGCTCAACCAAATACCAAGGCGTATGGCAGTTTGTCAATCGCTGTGCAGTATTACATGACTGCCAAGGTTGCCTTTATCGTGCCTCGTATGGTCTTTGTGCCAGCACCAAATGTAGACTCAGCGATATTGAAAATGGTACGTCGTCCAGAGCCAGCCGTAGAAGTAGAAGATGAGAACTTCTTCTTTAAGGTTTCCAAGGCTAGTTTTACCCATCGCCGCAAGACCTTATGGAACAATTTGACAGGTTACTTTGGCAAGACCGAGGAAGTCAAGGACAAGCTTACTAAGGCCTTGGACCAAGCAGGCTTGTCACCAAGTGTGCGTGGGGAAGCTCTCAGCTTGGAAGAATTTGCCAGCCTAGCAGATGCACTTAAAGGGCAAGGACTCTAAGATGCAGGGACAAATCATTAAAGCCTTGGCTGGGTTCTACTATGTGGAGAGTGATGGCCAGGTTTATCAAACACGCGCGCGTGGGAATTTCCGTAAAAAAGGGCATACTCCCTATGTTGGGGATTGGGTAGATTTCTCTGCCGAGGAAAATTCAGAGGGCTATATCCTTAAGATTCATGAACGGAAAAACAGTCTGGTCCGTCCGCCTATTGTCAATATTGACCAAGCTGTAGTAATCATGTCCGTCAAGGAACCTGATTTTAACAGCAATTTGCTGGATCGGTTCTTGGTTCTTTTGGAGCACAAGGGCATCCATCCCATCGTCTATATTTCCAAGATGGACCTACTGGAAGATAGAGGGGAACTGGATTTTTATGAACAGACTTATGGTGACATCGGCTATGAATTTGTGACCAGTAAAGAAGAACTTTTGCCTTTGTTAACAGGCAAGGTTACAGTCTTTATGGGGCAGACAGGTGTTGGTAAGTCAACCCTTCTCAATAAAATCGCACCAGATCTCAATCTTGAAACAGGAGAAA
This sequence comes from Streptococcus sp. 544, assembly GCF_013277385.1. NCBI lineage: Bacteria > Bacillati > Bacillota > Bacilli > Lactobacillales > Streptococcaceae > Streptococcus > Streptococcus sp. 544. The sequence goes on along the minus strand of NZ_VMMU01000005.1, from coordinate 47,557 downwards.
TCTCAGACAGTCTGGGTCGTGGGCGCCACACTACTCGAGCTGTTAGTTTTTACAACCTTAATGGGGGCAAAATCGCGGATACACCAGGATTTTCATCCTTGGATTATGAAGTATCAACGGCGGAAGACCTCAATCAGGCCTTTCCAGAGATTGCTACTGTCAGTCGAGACTGCAAATTCCGCACTTGTACCCATACCCATGAGCCGTCTTGTGCTGTCAAGCCAGCTGTAGAAGAGGGTACCATTGCGTCCTTCCGTTTTGACAACTACCTGCAATTCCTTAGCGAAATTGAAAATCGCAGAGAAACCTATAAAAAAGTCAGCAAAAAAATTCCAAAATAAGGAGAAACCTATGTCTCAATACAAGATTGCTCCGTCAATTCTGGCAGCAGATTATGCCAACTTTGAACGTGAAATCAAACGCCTAGAAGCAACTGGGGCAGAATATGCACATATCGACATCATGGATGGTCATTTTGTACCGCAAATCAGTTTTGGTGCGGGTGTGGTCGAATCTCTTCGTCCTCATAGCAAGATGGTCTTTGACTGCCACTTGATGGTAGCTAATCCAGAGCATCATTTAGAGGATTTTGCGCGTGCAGGTGCGGATATCATCAGCATCCATGTGGAAGCAACACCTCATATTCATGGTGCCCTCCAAAAAATTCGTTCACTCGGTGTCAAGCCATCAGTTGTCATCAATCCTGGTACGCCTGTTGAAGCTATTAAGCACGTGCTTCACCTAGTTGACCAAGTTTTAGTCATGACAGTTAACCCTGGCTTCGGTGGTCAAGCCTTTCTGCCAGAAACCATGGATAAGGTCCGTGAGTTGGTTGCCTTTCGTGAGGAAAAAGGTTTGAAATTTGAGATTGAAGTTGATGGCGGGATTGATGATCAAACTATTGCCCAAGCCAAAGAAGCTGGTGCGACAGTTTTTGTAGCAGGTTCCTATGTCTTTAAGGGAGATGTCAATGAGCGAGTACAAACTCTCAGAAAACAACTGGACTAGGGTTGCCGTTTTTGCCGGTGGAGACCGCGGTCATTATCGGACGGACTTTGATAGTTTTGTCGGTGTGGATCGAGGCTCGCTCTGGGTCTTGGAAGAAAATTTGCCTCTCACTCTAGCAGTCGGAGATTTTGATTCTGTGACGGAAGAAGAGCGACAGGTGATTCAAAAACGTGCCCAGTATTTTGTCCAAGCGCGACCAGAAAAAGATGATACAGATTTGGAATTGGCTCTCTTGACTATCTTTAAGAACAATCCTCAGGCTCAGGTCACTATTTTCGGTGCTTTGGGTGGCCGTATTGACCATATGCTGGCCAATGTCTTTCTGCCTAGCAATCCCAAATTAGCACCCTATATGCGCCAGATAGAAATTGAGGATGGGCAAAACTTGATTGCCTATTGTCCGGAAGGGACCAGTCAGCTTGAACCCCGTTCAGACTATGACTACCTAGCCTTTATGCCAGTTCGGGATAGCCAGCTGACCATTCTCGGTGCCAAGTATGAGTTGACAGAGGAAAATTTTTTCTTTAAAAAAGTGTACGCTTCTAACGAATATATAGATAGGGAAGTGTCGGTGACTTGCCCAGATGGCTATGTGGTCGTGCTACATAGTAAGGACAGGAGGTAGGATGGAAAGTTTACTTGTTCTATTATTGATTGCCAACCTAGCTGGACTCTTTCTGATTTGGCAGAGGCAGTATAAGCAGGAAAAACATCTCAGCAAGAGCTTGGAGGATCAGGCAGATCACTTGTCAGACCAGTTGGATTACCGTTTTGAACAAGCCAGACAAGCCAGCCAGTTGGACCAAAAAGACTTGGAAGTAGCTGTCAGCGACCGTTTGCAAGAAGTGCGAATCGAATTGCACCAAGGTCTGACGCAAGTCCGTCAAGAAATGACAGAGAATCTCCTCCAAACCAGAGATAAGACAGACCAACGTCTCCAAGCCCTGCAGGAATCCAATGAGCAACGTTTGGAACAAATGCGCCAGACAGTCGAGGAAAAACTAGAAAAGACCTTACAGACACGCTTGCAGGCTTCCTTTGAGACAGTTTCCAAACAACTGGAGTCAGTCAATCGTGGCCTTGGAGAAATGCAGACAGTTGCCCGCGATGTCGGCGCCCTCAACAAGGTTCTCTCTGGAACCAAGACGCGAGGGATTCTGGGAGAATTGCAACTGGGGCAAATCATCGAAGACATCATGACCCCTGCTCAGTACGAACGAGAATACGCAACGGTTGAAAACTCTAGTGAACGAGTGGAGTATGCCATCAAGTTACCCGGACAAGGCGACCAGGAATATGTCTACTTACCGATTGACTCTAAGTTTCCACTGGCAGATTATTACCGCCTAGAAGAAGCCTATGAAGCAGGTGATAAGGATGAGATTGAACGCTGTCGCAAGTCACTCCTAGCAAGCGTCAAGCGCTTTGCCAAGGATATCAGGAACAAGTACATAGCACCACCTCGGACGACTAATTTTGGAGTTTTGTTTGTTCCGACAGAAGGTCTTTACTCAGAAATCGTCCGCAATCCTATCTTCTTTGATGATTTAAGACGGGAGGAGCAGATTATTGTCGCAGGTCCAAGTACCCTATCAGCCCTCCTCAATTCCCTATCAGTTGGCTTCAAAACTCTCAATATCCAAAAGAGTGCCGACCATATCAGCAAAACGCTTGCCAGCGTCAAGACCGAGTTTGGCAAGTTTGGTGGGATTTTGGTTAAGGCACAAAAACACCTCCAACATGCCTCTGGCAATATTGATGAATTATTAAACCGTCGCACCACAGCTATCGAGCGGACGCTCCGTCACATTGAGTTGTCAGAAGATGAGCCTACGCTTGAACTACTCCATTTCCAAGAAAATGAGGAAGAATATGAAGATTAGTCACATGAAAAAAGATGAGCTGTTTGAAGGCTTTTACCTAATCAAATCAGCTGACCTGAGGCAAACTCGAGCTGGGAAAAACTACCTAGCCTTTACCTTCCAAGATGATAGTGGCGAGATTGAAGGAAAACTCTGGGATGCCCAACCTCATAACATTGAGGCCTTTACCGCAGGTAAGGTTGTCCACATGAAAGGACGCCGAGAAGTTTATAACAATACCCCTCAAGTCAATCAAATTACTCTCCGCCTGCCTCAACCTGGTGAACCCAATGATCCGGCTGATTTCAAGGTCAAGTCGCCAGTTGATGTCAAGGAAATTCGTGACTATATGTCGCAAATGATTTTCAAAATCGAAAATCCTGTCTGGCAACGGATTGTCCGAAAGCTCTACACCAAGTATGATAAGGAATTTTACTCTTATCCAGCTGCCAAGACCAACCACCATGCCTTTGAAACGGGTTTGGCTTATCATACGGCAACCATGGTGCGCCTGGCCGATGCCATTAGCGAGGTCTATTCTCAGCTCAATAAGAGCCTGCTCTATGCGGGGATTATGTTGCATGACTTGGCTAAGGTCATTGAATTGACGGGACCAGACCAGACCGAGTACACAGTGCGAGGCAATCTTCTTGGACATATCGCTCTGATTGATAGTGAAATTACCAAGACAGTGATGGAACTCGGCATCGATGATACCAAGGAAGAAGTCGTTTTGCTTCGTCACGTCATTCTCAGTCACCACGGCTTACTTGAGTATGGAAGCCCAGTCCGTCCACGCATTATGGAGGCAGAGATTATCCATATGATTGACAATCTGGATGCTAGCATGATGATGATGTCAACAGCTCTGGCTTTGGTGGATAAAGGAGAGATGACCAATAAAATCTTCGCTATGGATAATCGTTCCTTCTATAAACCAGATTTAGATTAATAATTTAAGAAAAATGAGCATTTTTTAGGATAAGAATGTTCGTTTTTTTATGTGAATATGGTATAATAAGTAAAAGACAAAAATGAATACTCTTCGAAAATCTCTTCAAACTAGGGTAGTATCGCCTTGTCGTATGTATATATACATGTATATTACAGGGATTGTCGGTTCTATCGACAATCTCAAAACAGTGTTTTGAACCACCAGCGACCAGCTTTCTAGTTTGCTTTTTGATTTTTTGAATAAAAATGGAATAGGAAATAGAAATGAAATTAAGAAGAAGTGATCGGATGGTTGTCATTTCCAACTATTTGATTAATCATCCTTATAAACTAACTAGTCTCAATACTTTTGCTGAAAAGTATGAATCTGCTAAATCATCCATCTCAGAAGATATCGTGATTATCAAACGCGCCTTTGAAGAAATCGAAATTGGTCACATCCAGACAGTAACTGGTGCTGGCGGAGGTGTTATCTTTACACCGTCTATTTCGAGTCAGGATGCTAAGGAAATGGTTGAAGACTTGCGTGCCAAGTTGTCAGAAAGTGACCGTATCTTGCCAGGTGGTTACATCTACCTGTCCGATTTGCTTAGCACACCAGCCATCTTGAAAAATATTGGTCGCATTATTGCCAAGAGCTTTATGGACCAAAAAATTGATGCGGTTATGACAGTAGCGACTAAGGGTGTTCCACTTGCAAATGCAGTTGCCAATGTCCTCAATGTTCCCTTTGTTATTGTGCGCCGTGACTTGAAAATTACCGAAGGTTCAACAGTCAGCGTCAACTATGTTTCAGGTTCAAGTGGTGACCGCATTGAGAAAATGTTCCTTTCAAAACGTAGTCTCAAGGCAGGTAGCCGTGTCTTGATTGTGGATGACTTCTTGAAAGGTGGCGGAACGGTCAACGGGATGATTAGTCTCTTGCGTGAGTTTGATTCAGAATTAGCAGGTGTAGCCGTCTTTGCGGACAATGCTCAAGAAGAACGCGAAAAGCAGTTTGACTACAAGTCACTCTTGAAGGTAACCAATATTGATGTCAAGAACCAAGCCATCGATGTTGAGGTTGGTAATATCTTTGACGAAGATAAATAAGACATAGAACTAAAGGTTGGAACGATTGTCCCAGCCTTTCTTTGCAAATAGAATAGAAGGAAACTTATGAAAACACCATTTATCAATAAAGAAGACTTAGAAAAGATTGTTGACGAGTTCCCGACTCCCTTTCACTTGTATGATGAGAAGGGAATTCGTGAGAAGGCAAGAGCCGTCAACCAAGCCTTTTCGTGGAACAAGGGCTTTAAGGAATATTTTGCAGTTAAGGCTACTCCAACCCCAGCTATTTTAAAAATTCTTCAAGAGGAAGGTTGTGGAGTGGACTGCTCTAGTTATGTGGAGCTTTTGATGAGCCATAAACTGGATTTTCCAGGTTCTGAGATCATGTTCTCTTCAAACAATACGCCAGATAAGGAATATGCCTATGCGCGTGAATTGGGTGCGACCATTAACTTGGATGCATTTGAAGATATTGAACATCTGGAGCGTGCAGCAGGTATTCCAGAAATCATCTCTTGTCGTTACAATCCCGGAGGCGTTTTTGAACTGGGAACAGACATCATGGACAATCCTGGAGAAGCCAAGTTTGGCATGACCAAGGACCAGCTCTTTGAAGCTTTTGCCATCTTGGAGGAAAAAGGAGCTAAGACTTTTGGGATTCACTCCTTTCTAGCATCTAATACTGTGACTCATCTCTATTATCCAGAGTTGGCGCGTCAGCTCTTTGAATTGGCTGTTGAAATCAAGGAAAAGTTGGGCATTTCGCTAGACTTTATCAATCTTTCTGGCGGTATTGGTGTCAATTATCGTCCTGATCAGGAGCCAAATGATATTGCCTTGATTGGTGAGGGGGTTCGTAAGGTTTATGAAGAAGTTCTTACGCCAGCAGGTCTTGGTCAGGTCAAGATTTTCACCGAATTGGGTCGTTTTATGTTGGCACCTCACGGTGCTTTGGTCACAAGAGTCACTCATAAGAAGAAAACTTACCGTACCTATCTAGGTGTGGATGCATCAGCAGTCAACCTCATGCGTCCAGCTATGTACGGAGCCTACCACCATATTACTAACGTGACCCATCCAGATGGACCAGCTGAAGTGGTAGATGTGGTCGGCTCACTCTGCGAAAACAATGATAAATTTGCAGTGAATCGCGAACTGCCTCATACAGAAATCGGTGATTTGCTGGTCATTCATGATACAGGTGCCCACGGATTTTCAATGGGCTACCAGTACAACGCCAAACTTCGTTCTGCGGAAATCCTCTATACCGAAGAAGGCAAAGCCCGTCAAATCCGCCGTGCAGAGCGCCCTGAGGACTATTTTGCAACCCTGTATGGTTTTGATTTTGAAGAATAAAATGATAAGTAATTGAAAATGAAATTGAAAAACAGATTGCTTTCTAAAAAATAGGCAAAAATCTTGTTTTTCATTCAAGTCGTGATATAATAAAACTATAAAACGTTTTCAAGGAAGGTAACGATATGTCTGAAGAAACAATTGATTATGGACAAGTGACAGGAATGGTGCATTCGACAGAAAGCTTTGGGTCAGTAGATGGGCCTGGTATTCGCTTTATTGTCTTTTTGCAGGGCTGTCACATGCGTTGCCAGTATTGCCACAACCCGGACACTTGGGCTATGGAGTCCAATAAATCACGTGAACGGACGGTAGATGATGTTTTGACAGAGGCCTTGCGCTACCGCGGTTTCTGGGGAAATAAGGGCGGTATTACAGTCAGTGGAGGAGAAGCCCTCTTGCAGATTGATTTCCTGATTGCCCTCTTTACCAAGGCCAAAGAACACGGAATCCACTGTACCTTGGATACCTGTGCTCTTCCTTTCCGTAATAAACCACGTTACCTTGAGAAGTTTGACAAACTCATGGCCGTCACTGACTTGGTTCTCTTGGATATCAAGGAAATCAACGAAGAACAGCACAAGATTGTCACTAGCCAAACCAATAAAAACATCCTGGCCTGTGCCCAGTATCTATCAGATATTGGAAAACCTGTCTGGATTCGCCACGTGCTAGTTCCAGGCTTGACAGACAGAGATGATGACTTGATTGAACTTGGGAAGTTTGTCAAGACCCTTAAAAATGTTGATAAGTTTGAAATTCTGCCTTATCACACCATGGGAGAATTCAAATGGCGTGAATTGGGAATTCCATATTCACTCGAAGGGGTTAAACCACCAACAGCAGATCGCGTCAAGAACGCTAAACAACTCATGGATACCGAAAGTTACCAAGACTATATGAAACGTGTGCATGGATAAAAAAGAAGCCTGATGGGAACATCGGGCTTTTGATACTCAATGAAAATCAAAGAGCAAACTAGGAAGCTAGCCGCAGGCTGCTCAAAACATGGTTTTGAGGTTGTGGACAGAACTGACGAAGTTAGCTCAAAGCACTGTTTTGAGGTTGTGAATAGAACTGACGAAGTCAGTAACCATATATACGGCAAGGCGAAGCTGACGTGGTTTGAAGAGATTTTCGAAGAGTATGACTAGCAAAAAGACTTAGCAAACCAGCTAAGCCTTTTTCTTCTTATCTCGAACGTTGTTTTCCAGCGTTGCGATTTTTGTGTTTTTTCTTGCTTGTGATAGCAGTTGGTTGTTCAGGGGTAACGTCTTTTCGTCCACTTGGTGTAGAGAAAGCACTTGCTTTTGGTGGGTTCTTGGCCAGTTCTTCACGGACTTTTTTGCGAAGTTTTGGACGAACGATATAGTTGACGATAAACTGTTGGAGAATCATCATGAAACCACCGACAACCCAGTAAAGTGTGACACTGGCTGGTGAAATGAGGGAGAAGCCGGCAATCATGACTGGGCTCACGTAAGCCATTTTCTTGATTTGATCTCTTTGCGTTTCATCCTCTACTCCGTGAAGTGAAAGGAGTGATTGAAGATAGTAAAGGACACCAGCGCAGGCAGCTAAAATCATACTTGGAGAGCCTAGAGGAATGCCTAGGTAACTTGCTTGAGCAACCCCTTCAGTATGTTGGGCAGCAAAGTAAATTGCAGAGAAGAAAGGCATTTGAAGGAGGAGAGGGAAACATCCTACACCACCAAACATGCTGATGCCGTGCTCTTTTTGAGCAGCAAAGAGAGCTTGTTGGGCTTCGAGTTTTTCTTCTTGAGTAGTTGCTTCTTTGAGACGAGTTTGGTGTGGCTCAAGGACGTGCTTGAGGGCGTTCATCTTTTCAGAGTGAAGCGTTGCCTTCCATGATTGGTAGATACCAAGTGGCAAGATAATTAAGCGCACGATAATGGTTACGATGATGATAGCGACACCGAAGCCTAGACCTTGATTAGTAGCGAAGTACTTGATAGCTTCAGCCATAGGCGCTCCGATAGTATTCCAAATGACTCCTGTTGGCTGTCCTGTTGCTTTATCGACGCTAACACAGCCAGTCAAAACAAGCAACATAGCCACTCCCATAGCTGAGAGTGCAAAACGTTTAATAGATTTCACTGTTTTTATTCCTTCTTTAAAAATTATACCTTTCTATTCTACTGTTTTTTTACAAAATATACAATAGTTCTGGAGACCTAATTTGCGATTTTAAAGTCAGGGTAAGGAGGAAAGTTGCTCAGTTTGACATCTAAGTAGCTGACTTTTGAAAAAGGTGTGGGTCCTTTTCGGATTTCTTGGATAAATTTTGCCATGATAGCAGATGAGTCTGCTTGGGCTAAGATTTCCACTGTGCCATCGTCGTTATTCCATACTCGACCTGTGATGCCACCAATTTCAAGTGCCAAGCTGTAAACACCCCAACGAAAGCCGACTCCCTGTACCCTACCTTGGGCAATCATTCTAACCTTTTGCATACCAAACCCCTTTGATTGTGTTATAATATTTCTATGACTATTATAACCTCAAAAGCCAATTCTGTGGTAAAAAATGCCAAGAAATTACACCAAAAAAAATATCGCAAGTCTTCCTATTTGATTGAAGGCTGGCACTTGTTTGAAGAAGCTGTTCAAGCTGGAGTGACGATTGAGAAAATCTTTGCCCTAGAAAATTACCGAGATCAGTTAGCTGCCTTTCCGCAAACTGTCTGGGTGTCAGAGGATATTCTGCTAGATTTGGCGGATTCTCAGACTCCACAGGGAATCGTTGCCGTGGTTCAAAAAGAAGAAGTAGGACAAGCTGACTTTAGTCAGGGCAAGTTCTTATTTTTGGAAGATGTGCAAGATCCTGGTAATGTGGGAACGATCATTCGGACTGCGGATGCAGCAGGTTTTACTGGAGTAATTGTTTCAGAAAAGTCGGCAGATATATACAGTCTCAAGACCTTACGTTCTATGCAGGGCAGTCATTTCCATCTGCCTATTTACCGAATGTCTAGTCAAGCGCTTCTTAAGGAAACCAAAGAGGCAGGTATCCCAGTGCTGGCAACAACCCTATCTAAAGATTCTGTTGATTACAGAGAACTGCCTTCTATAGAAAATTTTGTACTAGTCATGGGAAATGAGGGGCAAGGAATTAGTCCCCTCATGGCTGAAAGTGCAGACCAGTTGGTCCACATTAGCATGAAGGGGCAGGCGGAGAGTTTGAATGTTGCGGTTGCGGCCGGTATTTTAATCTTCCATTTAAGCTAATTTTAACTTTTTTTGCTATAATCAAGGAAAGATGTTCATAGAAAAGGAGAAAAGGATGAATCACACTATTATACATGACCGTGCAGGTCTCAATCAATTTTACGCTAAAGTCTATGCCTTTGTTGGTCTGGGAATCGGACTATCTGCTTTGGTATCAGGCCTTATGTTGACGGTCTTTCAGTCTCAGTTGCTTTACTTTTTGATGCAGGGGCGTCTCTGGTTGACTATTGCTACTTTTGCGGAGTTGGCCTTGGTTTTCGTTGCCAGTAGTATGGCTTCAAAGAATAGTCCAGCGGCTCTTCCAGTATTTTTACTTTACTCAGTATTAAACGGCTTTACCCTTAGTTTTGTGGTGGCTTTCTATACTCCGGGTACAGTTTTATCTGCCTTTGTATCGAGCGCCCTTCTCTTCTTTGTCATGGCGGCAGTTGGTATCTTCACCAAGAAAGACTTGAGTGGCCTTGGTCGAGCAATGATGGCAGCTCTCATTGGTTTACTGATTGCTATGGTAGTCAATATTTTCTTGGCTAGCGGTTTCTTTGATTATATGATCAGCGTAGCCATGGTCTTGGTCTTCTCTGGGTTGATTGCTTGGGATAACCAAAAAATTCGCCTTGCCTATGAGCAATCACAAGGTCGTGTAGCGACAGGTTGGGTTGTGTCAATGGCTCTCAGTATCTATCTTGATTTTATCAATCTCTTCCTAAGTATTTTACGTATCTTCGGTCGTAATGACTAGAAGGTCCATGACATCAGTGTTCCAAGGAGCACTGATTTTTTATATTTTCTCTTTTCTTTTCTTGGAAATAGGTGTATAATGCTTTTAACTAATTTTTGAGGAGTAGCCTATGAAGAAAAGTTTTATCCACCAACAAGAAGAAATTTCCTTTGTCAAAAACACTTTTACCCAGTATTTGAAAGATAAGTTAGAAGTTGTAGAAGTTCAAGGTCCTATCTTGAGCAGGGTCGGCGACGGGATGCAGGACAACTTATCAGGTGTTGAGAATGCCGTATCGGTCAAGGTTCTCCAAATCCCTGATGCTACTTATGAAGTGGTGCACTCTCTTGCTAAATGGAAACGCCATACTTTGGCCCGTTTTGGTTTTGGTGAGGGAGAAGGTCTTTTTGTCCACATGAAGGCTCTTCGTCCAGACGAAGATTCGCTTGATGCGACCCACTCCGTTTATGTTGACCAGTGGGACTGGGAGAAGGTTATCCCAAATGGTAAACGCAATATCGCTTATCTAAAAGAAACAGTTGAGAAGATTTACAAGGCTATTCGTTTGACAGAGCTAGCTGTTGAAGCCCGCTATGACATCGAGTCAATCTTGCCAAAACAAATCACCTTTATCCACACAGAAGAGTTGGTAGAACGCTACCCAGACTTGACACCGAAAGAACGTGAAAATGCTATCTGTAAAGAATTTGGAGCCGTCTTTTTGATTGGTATCGGTGGCGAGTTGCCAGATGGTAAACCGCACGATGGACGTGCACCAGACTACGATGACTGGACAAGCGAGTCTGAAAATGGCTACAAGGGTCTAAATGGCGATATTCTTGTTTGGAATGAGTCTTTAGGTGGAGCCTTTGAGTTGTCTTCTATGGGGATTCGTGTAGATGAAGAAACGCTTCGCCGTCAGGTTGCCATCACAGGTGATGAAGACCGCTTAGAATTGGAATGGCACAAGGCTTTGTTGAACGGCCTATTCCCATTGACAATCGGTGGGGGAATTGGACAATCTCGGATGGCTATGTTTCTACTTCGCAAGAAACACATCGGAGAAGTGCAAACAAGTGTTTGGCCTCAAGAAGTCCGCGATACTTACGAAAATATTTTGTAGATAAGGATTTTAAAAGTTTCAAAATGATAAAAACGCATAATATCAGTTCAGTAAAGGTTGATGTTATGCGTTTTATTATAGACAGATTTTCTGAATTTTATCCTCGAATTTAGTACTAGCCAGCCTCTTCTTTCTCTTTTTGTCTATAATTTGGTATAATAAACGGTATGAAAATCGTATCAGGAATCTATGGGGGACGTCCCCTCAAGACACTAGAAGGCAAGACGACAAGACCTACTTCAGATAAGGTTAGGGGAGCTATTTTTAACATGATTGGTCCCTACTTTGAAGGGGGGCGAGTCTTGGACCTTTATGCAGGTAGTGGTGGTTTATCTATCGAGGCAGTATCGCGTGGCATGTCCAGCGCTGTTTTGGTGGAACGAGACCGTAAGGCTCAGGCTATCGTGGCTGAAAATATTCAGATGACCAAGGAAGTTGGAAAATTTCAACTCCTCAAGATGGATGCAGAAAGGGCATTGGAACAGGTATCTGGGGAATTCGATCTCATTTTCTTAGACCCTCCTTATGCCAAGGAACAAATCGTAGCAGATATTGAAAAAATGGCTGAGAGGGAGCTTTTTTCTGAAGATGTCATGGTCGTCTGTGAGACGGATAAAGCCGTTGAACTTCCAGAAGAAATTGCCTGCCTGGGCATCTGGAAGGAAAAAATTTATGGAATTAGTAAGGTGACAGTCTATGTCAGATAAGATTGGCTTATTCACAGGCTCATTTGATCCGATGACAAATGGGCATCTGGATATCATTGAACGGGCGAGCAGACTTTTTGATAAGCTCTATGTGGGTATTTTTTTTAATCCCCACAAACAAGGATTTCTCCCTATCGAAAATCGTAAACGAGGGCTAGAAACAGCTTTGAAACATTTGGAAAATGTTGAAGTTGTGTCTTCTCATGATGAATTGGTGGTTGATGTTGCGAAAAGACTGGGGGCTACTTGCCTAGTGAGAGGTTTGAGGAATGCGTCGGATTTGCAATATGAAGCCAGTTTTGATTACTACAACCATCAGCTGTCTCCTGATATAGAGACTATTTATTTACATAGCCGACCTGAACATCTCTATCTCAGTTCATCAGGTGTTAGAGAGCTATTGAAGTTTGGTCAGGATGTTGCTTGCTATGTTCCTGAGAGTATTTTGGAGGAAATAAGAAATGAAAAAAAAGATTAGATGGCCCTTATATGTCATTGCGGCCTTGATTGTGACCTTCTTGGCATTTGTAGTGCCTTTGCCCTACTATATAGAGGTTCCAGGTGGTTCGGAAGATATTCGCCAAGTCCTTAAAGTAAATGACAGAGAAGATCAGGCGGCTGGTGCCTATCACTTTGTTACGGTTGGTGTCCAGCATGCCACTTTAGCCCATATGGTTTATGCTTGGTTGACGCCTTTTACAGATATTCGTAGTGCCCAGGAGACCACAGGTGGAACTTCCGATGTTGAATTTATGCGGATCAATCAATTCTACATGCAAACATCGCAAAATATGGCCAAGTATCAAGGTCTAAAAACAGCTGGTAAGGATATCGAACTCAAGTATTTTGGGGTTTATGTCTTGAATGTGACGGATAATTCAACCTTTAAAGGGATTCTCAATATCTCTGATACGGTCACAGCAGTCAATGATCAGACCTTTGATAGTTCTAAAGACTTGATTGATTACGTCAGTTCTCAAAAATTAGGGGACTCCGTCAAGGTCACCTATGAAGAGGATGGGCAAACCAAGTCTGCAGAAGGAAAGATTATCAGCTTGGAAAATGGAAAAAATGGGATTGGAATCGGCTTGATTGATCGTACAGAGGTAATCAGCAATGTCCCAATTAGTTTTTCAACAGCTGGTATTGGCGGTCCAAGTGCTGGCCTCATGTTTAGTCTAGCTATCTATACTCAAATAGCTCACCCAGGTCTTCGTAATGGTCGTATTGTTGCCGGTACAGGTACCATTGACCGCGATGGCAATGTGGGGGATATTGGTGGTATTGACAAGAAAGTTGTAGCTTCGGCTAGAGCAGGTGCCGCTATTTTCTTTGCCCCTGATAACCCTGTTAGCGAAGAAGAACAAAAAGCACACCCGGATGCAAAAAACAACTACCAAACAGCCCTAGAAGCAGCCAAAACAATCAAGACAGATATGAAAATCGTGCCTGTTAAAACCCTACAAGATGCAATTGATTACTTGAAAAACAATCCCTAGTTTTTAAGTGAAGTTTCCAAACTAGCGCACAAACAGAGAAGATGGTATAATAGTCAAATGGTTCAATTATTATTCACTCTAAGCAGTCACATGCTCTTTATTTATGTGAGTTTTTACCTTTTAAAGAATCTTGTTAGATGGGAAAAGGTTTTAAAAGTGACAACTGAGAATACAGGAAAAGTTCGTTTACTAGTAGCCTTTTTCAGCATTGTCATGGGCTATATCATGAGTTCTTTCTTTATCGGCCTATATCAGTTGTGGCAAGAAGCGCTTAGAGGATTATTATAAAATCAAATGTAAAGGAAACGAGTATGGACAAAATTGTGGTTCAAGGTGGCGATAATCGTCTGGTAGGAAGTGTAACCATCGAAGGAGCAAAGAATGCAGTCTTGCCCTTGTTGGCAGCGACTATTCTAGCAAGTGAAGGAAAGACAGTCTTACAGAATGTACCGATCTTGTCGGATGTCTTTATTATGAATCAGGTAGTTGGTGGTTTGAATGCCAAGGTTGACTTTGATGAGGAAGCCCATCTTGTTGAGGTGGATGCTACTGGCGACATCACTGAGGAAGCCCCTTATAAGTATGTCAGCAAGATGCGCGCCTCCATCGTTGTATTAGGGCCAATCCTTGCCCGTGTAGGTCATGCCAAAGTATCCATGCCAGGTGGTTGTACGATTGGTAGTCGCCCTATCGATCTTCATTTGAAAGGTCTGGAAGCTATGGGGGCTAAGATTAGCCAGACTGCTGGTTATATCGAAGCCAAGGCTGATCGCTTACATGGTGCCCATATCTATATGGACTTTCCAAGTGTTGGTGCTACGCAGAACTTGATGATGGCAGCGACTCTGGCTGATGGGGTCACAGTGATTGAAAATGCTGCGCGTGAGCCTGAGATTGTCGACCTAGCCATTCTCCTCAATGAAATGGGAGCCAAGGTCAAAGGGGCTGGTACAGAGACTATTACCATTACTGGTGTTGAGAAACTTCATGGTACGACTCACAATATAGTCCAAGACCGTATCGAAGCAGGAACCTTTATGGTAGCTGCTGCCATGACTGGTGGTGATGTCTTGATTCGAGACGCTGTTTGGGAGCACAACCGTCCCTTGATTGCCAAATTGCTTGAAATGGGAGTGGAAGTGACAGAGGAGACTGAAGGAATTCGTGTTCGTTCTCAACTAGAAAATCTAAAAGCTGTTCATGTAAAAACCTTGCCCCACCCAGGATTTCCAACAGATATGCAGGCTCAATTTACAGCCTTGATGACAGTCGCAAAAGGCGAATCAACCATGGTGGAGACAGTTTTCGAAAATCGTTTCCAACACCTAGAAGAAATGCGACGCATGGGCTTGCACTCGGAAATTATCCGTGATACAGCTCGTATTGTTGGTGGACAGGCTTTGCAGGGAGCAGAAGTTCTTTCAACTGACCTTCGTGCCAGTGCAGCCTTGATTTTGACAGGTTTGGTAGCACAGGGAGAAACTGTGGTCGGTAAATTGGTTCACTTGGATAGAGGTTACTACCGATTCCATGAGAAGTTGGAGCAGCTAGGTGCTAAGATTCAGCGGATTGAGGCAAGTGATGAAGAAGAATAAGAAATCAAGCTACGTAATCAAGCGTTTACTTTTAGTTATTTTGGTACTGATTTTAGGGCTTCTAGCCCTAGGAATCGGCTTAATGGTCGGCTATGGAATCTTGGGCAAGGGTCAAGATCCATGGGCTATCTTGTCTCCAGCAAAATGGCAGGAATTGATTCATAAATTTACAGGAAATTAGGCTGGGAGACCAGCCTTTTTATAAAGATAAGGAGAAATATGAACAAAAAAACAAGACAGACACTGATTGGCTTGCTAGTGTTATTGCTCTTATCTGCGGGGAGCTATTATATTAAGCAGAATGAACTAGGCAATCAGGCTGCTAAGACAAAAATAAGTCAGAAAAGTCAATCACCAGACGCGCCTGGTCAAGAATTGGCGGAAAGTGTCTTAACAGATGCAGTCAAAAGCCAAATAAAAGGGAGTCTGGAGTGGAACGGGGCTGGTGCTTTTATCGTCAATGGTAATAAAACAAACCTAAATGCCAAGGTTTCAAGTAAGCCCTACGCTGATAATAAAACAAAGACAGTGGGCAAGGAAACTGTTCCAACCGTGGCTAATGCCCTCTTGTCTAAGGCCACTCGCCAGTACAAGAATCGTGAAGAAACTGGGAATGGTTCAACTTCTTGGACTCCTCCAGGTTGGCATCAGGTTAAGAATCTAAAGGGCTCTTATACCCATGCCGTTGATAGAGGGCACTTGTTAGGCTATGCCTTAATCGGTGGCTTGGATGGTTTTGATGCCTCAACAAGCAATCCCAAAAACATTGCTGTTCAAACAGCCTGGGCAAATCAGGCGCAAGCCGAGGATTCGACTGGTCAAAACTACTATGAAAGCAAGGTGCGTAAAGCCTTGGACCAAAACAAGCGTGTCCGTTACCGTGTAACCCTTTATTACGCTTCAAACGAGGATTTAGTTCCTTCAGCTTCACAGATTGAAGCCAAGTCTTCAGACGGAGAATTGGAATTCAATGTTCTAGTTCCCAATGTCCAAAAGGGACTTCAACTGGATTACCGAACTGGAGAAGTAACGGTAACTCAGTAAAAGATAAGATAAACTCCTATGTCACTTATGGATATAGGAGTTCTTTTTTGGACAATTTAAGTAGAACTAGAATAGACACTGAGAAAAAATAATATGTACTGAGTTAATTTTTGTGATATAATAAGTGACAAGATACTATTTTAGGAGAAGAACTATGGAAGACCCAAGTAGTCAGAATTTGTTGCTACAATTTGTTTTATTGTTTATCTTGACGGTATTAAATGCCTTTTTCTCAGCCACAGAAATGGCCATGGTTTCTCTTAATCGTGCCCGAGTTGAACAAAAGGCGGAAGAAGGAGACAGACGCTACATCCGCCTGCTGAAGGTACTAGAAAATCCTAACCACTTTTTATCAACCATTCAGGTAGGAATCACCCTGATTACAATCTTATCAGGGGCGAGTTTAGCTGATACTCTAGGCCGTGTGATTGCCTCTTGGATTGGAAATGGCGAAACAGCACAAGCCGTGGCAACTTTTCTATCCTTGGCATTTTTGACCTATATTTCCATCGTTTTTGGGGAATTATATCCTAAGAGAATCGCTCTTAATCTAAAGGATGCCTTGGCAATTCGTACAGCGCCGGTTATCATTGGGATCGGAAAACTAGTCAGTCCTTTTGTTTGGCTTTTAGCTGCTTCGACCAATTTCTTGAGCCATTTGACTCCTATGTCATTCGATGATGCGGATGAAAAGATGACCCGTGATGAAATTGCCTATATGCTGACAAATAGTGAAGAAACATTGGATGCTGATGAGATTGAGATGCTACAAGGTGTCTTTTCGCTCGATGAACTGATGGCACGAGAGGTTATGGTTCCTCGAACGGATGCCTTTATGGTGGATATTCAGGATGATAGTCAAGCCATTATCCAAAGTATTTTAAAACAAAATTATTCTCGTATCCCGGTTTATGATGGGGATAAGGACAATGTAATTGGAATCATTCACACCAAGAGTCTCCTTAAGGCTGGTTTTGTGGACGGTTTTGATAATATTGTTTGGAAGAAAATCTTACAAGATCCACTTTTTGTACCTGAAACTATTTTTGTGGATGACTTGCTAAAAGAATTGCGAAACACTCAAAGACAAATGGCAATCTTGCTGGATGAATACGGTGGGATGGCTGGTTTGGTAACCTTGGAAGACCTTTTAGAGGAAATTGTTGGTGAAATCGATGATGAAACGGACAAAGCAGCAATAGATGTTCATCAGATTGGCGAGGATACCTATATTGTTCAAGGAACTATGACCCTCAATGATTTCAATAATTACTTTGATGTTGAACTGGAAAGTGATGACGTTGATACCATCGCTGGTTATTATTTGACAGGAATTGGAACCATTCCAACGACTGAAAAACTCAGTTATGAATTAGTCAGCCAAAACAAACAGCTTATCCTAACCAATGATAAGGTGAAAAATGGACGTGTTACCAAGGTAAAAGTCCAAATTACAGAAGTCGAAATAGAAGAAGAAACAGAGTAAACTAGAGGCTTTTGTCACCAGGCGTGACGAAGCTTTTTTCAGTTTCAAAGGTTCTTTAATGACTTTATAGCAAAGAGCACGAGAGACTGGAGTCTATTTCGGTTAATTCATAGGGAAGTCGTATTCTGGGAAAACTCAGCCCCAAAATTTTTTCAAAATTATCCGTATTTATCAGAAGAAAAATAAAAAAAAGCCCTTTAAATTGGGCTTTCTGTTCATTTGAAACCTGATAAATCAAGTTATAGAAGGCGGTAGACGGATTTGAACCGACGATCAAGCTTTTGCAGAGCCGTGCCTTACCACTTGGCTATACCGCCTTAACGTTTCTTATTATACCTTGAAAATGATTTTCAGTCAATAGCTTTTTCAGTTTTTTGTACCATAGTGTGATTCGAATGTGATGCCAAGTTTTCTATGGGAAAAAATTACCAAAAAACTACAGAATCCTCTTGAAAAATCTAGCTAAATAGGATATAATGTAAATAATCATTTGTCGTAGGTTTTGTCTGAAATATTGTCCGGACAAGGCTCACAGCAGTTAAATCTTCTGAAAAAGTCAGATTTAGCTGCTCTTTTTGTGCTTTTTTTCAGGATTTTGAGTATTTGTAACAAAGACTTAAAGATTCTGAAAATTCGTCAAGAGGACACGGTGATAGGGGTTTTACAACCATATGACGATTAGAAAGCCTGATTGACAAGGCTTGGAACTTATTTACAAAGGAGAATCATCTTGGCAGGACATGACGTTCAATACGGGAAACATCGTACCCGTCGTAGTTTTTCAAGAATCAAAGAAGTTCTTGACTTACCAAATTTGATTGAAATTCAAACTGACTCATTCAAAGATTTCCTAGACCATGGTCTGAAGGAAGTGTTTGAAGATGTATTGCCAATTTCAAACTTCACAGACACAATGGAGTTGGAATTTGTTGGATATGAAATCAAGGAACCAAAATATACGCTAGAAGAAGCTCGTATCCACGATGCTAGCTACTCAGCACCAATTTTTGTAACTTTCCGCTTGATCAATAAAGAAACAGGCGAAATCAAAACTCAAGAAGTTTTCTTTGGTGATTTCCCAATCATGACAGAAATGGGTACTTTCATTATCAATGGTGGTGAACGTATCATCGTATCTCAGTTGGTGCGCTCACCAGGTGTTTACTTTAACGATAAAGTTGATAAAAACGGTAAAGTGGGCTACGGTTCAACGGTTATCCCTAACCGTGGAGCTTGGTTGGAACTTGAAAGTGACTCGAAAGACATCGCCTACACTCGTATCGACCGTACTCGTAAGATTCCATTTACAACCTTGGTTCGTGCGCTTGGTTTCTCAGGTGATGATGAAATCTTTGATATCTTTGGTGACAGCGAATTGGTTCGCAACACTGTTGAAAAAGATATCCACAAGAACCCAATGGATTCTCGTACAGACGAAGCCTTGAAAGAAATTTACGAACGTCTTCGTCCAGGTGAGCCTAAGACTGCTGAAAGCTCACGTAGCTTACTTGTAGCTCGTTTCTTTGATCCACGTCGCTATGACCTAGCAGCAGTTGGTCGTTACAAGATCAATAAAAAACTCAATGTTAAAACACGTTTGCTCAATCAAACAATTGCTGAGCCGTTGGTAGATCCTGAAACAGGAGAAATCTTGGTAGAAGCTGGAACTGTTATGACTCGTAGTGTGATTGAAAGCATTGAAAGCCATTTGGATGGTGACTTGAACAAGATTGTTTACATTCCGAATGATGCAGCGGTTGTGACTGAGCCAGTTGTTCTTCAAAAATTCAAGGTTGTTGCACCAACTGATCCAGACCGTGTTGTAACCATCATTGGTAATGCTAATCCAGATGACAAGGTTCGTATCGTCACTCCTGCTGATATCCTTGCTGAGATGAGTTACTTCCTCAACTTGGCTGAAGGACTTGGTCGTGTAGATGATATCGACCACCTTGGAAACCGTCGTATCCGTGCGGTTGGTGAATTGCTTGCTAACCAAGTACGTCTTGGACTTTCTCGTATGGAACGTAATGTCCGTGAACGTATGTCTGTTCAGGACAATGAAGTCTTGACACCACAACAAATCATCAATATCCGTCCTGTAACAGCTGCGGTGAAAGAATTCTTTGGTTCATCACAGTTGTCACAGTTCATGGACCAACACAACCCACTTTCTGAGTTGTCTCACAAACGCCGTTTGTCAGCCTTGGGACCTGGTGGTTTGACACGTGACCGTGCTGGATATGAAGTACGTGACGTGCACTACACTCACTACGGTCGTATGTGTCCAATCGAGACACCTGAAGGACCTAACATCGGTTTGATTAACAACTTGTCATCTTACGGACACTTGAACAAATATGGATTTGTTCAAACACCATACCGTAAGGTTGACCGTGAAACAGGCGTTGTTACAAACGAAATCGTTTGGTTGACAGCCGATGAAGAAGATGAATATACTGTAGCTCAGGCAAACTCTCGTCTGAATGAAGATGGAACCTTTGCTGAGAAGATTGTCATGGGACGTCACCAAGGGGTCAACCAAGAGTATCCAGCTAATGTTGTTGACTACATGGACGTATCACCAAAACAGGTAGTTGCCGTTGCGACAGCATGTATTCCTTTCTTGGAAAACGATGACTCCAACCGTGCCCTCATGGGAGCCAACATGCAACGTCAGGCTGTGCCATTGATCAATCCTCAGGCACCTTACGTTGGTACTGGTATGGAATACCAAGCAGCCCACGATTCAGGAGCTGCTGTGATTGCTCAGTATGATGGTAAAGTTACTTACGCAGATGCTGACAAGGTAGAAGTTCGTCGTGAAGATGGTTCATTGGACGTTTACCACATCCAAAAATTCCGTCGTTCAAACTCAGGTACCGCTTACAACCAACGTACGCTTGTTAAAGTTGGCGATGTCGTTGAAAAAGGCGATTTCATCGCTGACGGACCTTCTATGGAAAATGGAGAAATGGCGCTTGGACAAAACCCAATCGTTGCCTACATGACATGGGAAGGTTACAACTTCGAGGATGCCGTTATCATGAGCGAACGCTTGGTGAAAGACGATGTCTACACATCTGTTCACCTTGAAGAATACGAATCAGAAACACGCGATACAAAGCTTGGGCCTGAAGAAATTACTCGTGAAATTCCAAACGTTGGTGAAGATGCCCTTAAAGACCTTGACGAAATGGGTATTATCCGTATCGGTGCTGAGGTTAAAGAAGGTGATATCCTTGTAGGTAAAGTAACACCTAAGGGTGAGAAGGACCTTTCAGCTGAAGAACGTCTCTTGCACGCTATTTTCGGAGACAAGTCTCGTGAAGTGCGTGATACTTCTCTTCGTGTACCACACGGTGCCGATGGTGTCGTTCGTGATGTCAAGATCTTTACACGTGCAAATGGAGATGAGTTGCAATCAGGTGTTAACATGCTGGTTCGTGTCTACATCGCTCAAAAACGTAAGATCAAGGTCGGAGATAAGATGGCCGGACGTCACGGAAACAAAGGGGTTGTCTCTCGTATCGTTCCTGTAGAAGACATGCCTTATCTTCCAGACGGAACTCCAGTCGATATCATGTTGAACCCACTTGGGGTGCCATCACGTATGAATATCGGTCAGGTTATGGAGCTCCACCTTGGTATGGCTGCTCGTACTCTTGGTATTCACATCGCAACACCAGTCTTTGACGGAGCAAGTTCTGAAGACCTTTGGTCAACTGTTAAAGAAGCTGGTATGGATAGCGATGCCAAAACAATCCTTTACGATGGACGTACTGGGGAACCGTTTGATAACCGTGTTTCTGTCGGAGTCATGTACATGATCAAACTCCACCACATGGTTGACGATAAATTGCACGCGCGTTCAGTCGGACCTTACTCAACCGTTACCCAACAACCACTTGGAGGTAAAGCTCAGTTTGGTGGACAACGTTTCGGTGAGATGGAGGTTTGGGCTCTTGAAGCCTACGGTGCGTCAAATGTCCTTCAAGAAATCTTGACTTACAAGTCTGACGATATCAACGGACGTTTGAAAGCCTATGAAGCTATTACAAAAGGAAAACCAATTCCAAAACCAGGTGTTCCAGAATCCTTCCGAGTTCTTGTCAAAGAATTGCAATCTCTTGGTCTTGACATGCGTGTCCTAGACGAAGATGACCAAGAAGTGGAACTTCGCGACTTGGATGAAGGAATGGACGAAGATGTCATCCACGTAGATGACCTTGAAAAAGCCCGCGAAAAAGCAGCCCAAGAGGCTAAAGCAGCCTTTGAAGCTGAAGAAGCTGAAAAAGCAACAAAAGCGGAAGCAACAGAAGAAGCTGCTGAAGAAGAATAAGCAGTTCACTTAGAATAGAAAGGGAAGAAATAGTGGTTGATGTAAATCGTTTTAAAAGTATGCAAATCACCCTAGCTTCTCCAAGCAAAGTCCGTTCATGGTCTTATGGAGAAGTCAAAAAACCTGAAACAATCAATTACCGTACCTTGAAACCAGAACGCGAAGGACTCTTTGATGAAGTTATCTTTGGTCCTACAAAAGACTGGGAATGTGCTTGTGGTAAATATAAACGTATTCGTTATAGAGGGATTGTTTGTGACCGCTGTGGGGTTGAAGTAACGCGTACAAAAGTTCGTCGTGAGCGTATGGGGCACATTGAGTTGAAAGCTCCTGTATCTCACATCTGGTACTTCAAGGGAATTCCAAGCCGTATGGGCTTGACCCTTGATATGAGCCCCCGTGCCCTCGAGGAAGTTATCTACTTTGCGGCTTATGTGGTGATTGATCCTAAGGATACACCACTTGAACACAAGTCTATCATGACAGAGCGCGAATACCGTGAGCGCTTGCGTGAGTATGGTTATGGATCATTCGTTGCCAAGATGGGTGCCGAAGCCATCCAAGACCTTTTGAAACAAGTAGATCTTGAAAAAGAAATTGCTGAACTCAAAGAAGAGTTGAAAACAGCTACTGGACAAAAACGTGTCAAAGCCATCCGTCGTTTGGATGTTTTGGATGCCTTTTACAAGTCTGGAAACAAACCTGAATGGATGATTCTCAACATCCTTCCAGTTATTCCACCAGATCTTCGTCCAATGTTGCAGTTGGATGGTGGTCGTTTTGCCTCATCTGACTTGAACGACCTTTACCGCCGTGTTATCAACCGTAACAACCGTTTGGCTCGTTTGCTTGAGTTGAATGCACCAGGTATCATCGTTCAAAATGAGAAGCGTATGCTTCAAGAAGCGGTTGACGCTTTGATTGACAATGGTCGTCGTGGTCGTCCAATCACAGGACCAGGTAGCCGTCCGCTGAAATCATTGAGCCACATGCTTAAAGGTAAACAAGGACGCTTCCGTCAAAACTTGCTCGGTAAACGTGTTGACTTCTCAGGACGTTCCGTTATCGCTGTTGGTCCAACTCTTAAGATGTACCAATGTGGTGTGCCACGTGAAATGGCGATCGAACTCTTTAAACCATTCGTGATGCGTGAAATCGTTGCCCGTGATATCGTGCAAAACGTCAAAGCAGCTAAACGCTTGGTGGAACGTGGAGATGAACGTATCTGGGATATTCTTGAAGAAGTGATTAAAGAACACCCAGTGCTTTTGAACCGCGCACCGACCCTTCACCGTTTGGGTATCCAAGCCTTCGAGCCAGTCTTGATTGATGGTAAGGCCCTTCGCTTGCACCCACTTGTCTGTGAAGCCTACAATGCTGACTTTGACGGGGACCAAATGGCCATCCACGTACCGCTTTCAGAAGAAGCCCAAGCAGAAGCTCGTATCTTGATGTTGGCTGCTGAGCACATCTTGAACCCGAAAGATGGTAAACCAGTTGTTACTCCATCTCAGGACATGGTTTTGGGTAACTACTATTTGACCATGGAAGAAGCTGGTCGTGAAGGTGAAGGAATGGTCTTCAAAGACCGTGATGAAGCTGTGATGGCTTACCGCAATGGTTATGTTCACCTTCACTCACGTGTTGGTATCGCAACAGATAGCCTTAACAAACCATGGACAGAAGAGCAAAAACATAAAGTCTTGCTTACAACAGTTGGTAAAATCCTCTTCAACGACATCATGCCAGAGGGTCTACCATACTTGCAAGAACCAAACAATGCCAACTTGACAGAAGGCGTTCCAGCTAAATACTTCTTGCCACTTGGTGGAGATATCAAGGAAGCTATCAGCAATCTTGAACTTAACCCTCCATTCAAGAAGAAAAACCTTGGAAATATCATCGCTGAAATCTTCAAACGTTTCCGTACGACAGAAACTTCTGCCCTACTTGACCGTATGAAGAACCTCGGTTACCACCACTCAACTCTTGCAGGATTGACAGTGGGTATTGCCGATATCCCAGTTGTTGATGACAAGGCTGAAATCATTGAAGAATCACACAAACGTGTAGAACAAATCACCAAACAATTCCGTCGTGGTATGATCACAGACGACGAGCGTTACAATGCCGTTACAGCGGAATGGCGTGCTGCTCGTGAAAAACTAGAGAAACGCTTGATTGCCAACCAAGATCCTAAGAACCCAATCGTTATGATGATGGACTCAGGAGCCCGTGGTAACATCTCAAACTTCTCACAGCTTGCCGGTATGCGTGGTCTGATGGCTGCTCCGAACGGACGTATCATGGAATTGCCAATCCTTTCAAACTTCCGCGAAGGTTTGTCAGTACTCGAAATGTTCTTCTCAACTCACGGTGCCCGTAAAGGTATGACCGATACGGCCCTTAAGACAGCCGACTCAGGTTACTTGACTCGTCGTTTGGTTGACGTTGCCCAAGATGTTATCATCCGTGAGGACGACTGTGGAACTGACCGTGGTCTCTTGATCCGCTCTATCGCAGAAGGAAAAGAGATGATCGAGTCACTCGAAGAGCGTCTCAACGGTCGTTACACTAAGAAAACTGTTAAACATCCAGAAACTGGTGCAGTTATTATCGGTCCAAATGAGTTGATTACAGAAGACAAAGCGCGTGAAATTGTCAATGCTGGTGTGGAAGAAGTGACTATCCGCTCTGTATTTACATGTAACACTCGTCATGGTGTCTGCCGTCACTGTTACGGTATCAACTTGGCGACTGGTGATGCGGTTGAAGTTGGTGAAGCAGTTGGTACAATCGCTGCCCAATCTATCGGGGAACCTGGTACACAGCTTACAATGCGTACCTTCCACACGGGTGGGGTTGCCTCAAATACCGATATCACTCAGGGTCTTCCTCGTGTCCAAGAAATCTTTGAAGCCCGCAATCCTAAAGGGGAAGCGGTTATCACAGAGGTTAAAGGACAAGTTACCGCTATCGAAGAAGACGCTTCAACTCGTACTAAGAAAGTCTTTGTTAAGGGTGAAACTGGCGAAGGTGAGTACGTCGTTCCATTTACAGCTCGTATGCGTGTAGAAGTTGGAGACCAAGTAGCGCGTGGTGCCGCTCTTACAGAAGGTTCTATCCAACCAAAACGTCTCCTTGCAGTCCGTGATGTCTTGTCAGTTGAAACTTATCTTCTCGGTGAAGTACAAAAAGTTTACCGTAGCCAAGGGGTAGAAATCGGTGACAAACACATCGAGGTAATGGTTCGTCAAATGATCCGTAAAGTTCGTGTCATGGATCCAGGTGACACAGATCTTCTCATGGGTACCCTCATGGATATCAATGACTTTACAGATGCTAACAAAGATGTCCTTATCGCAGGTGGAGTTCCAGCGACAGGTCGCCCAGTCCTTATGGGAATTACCAAAGCCTCACTTGAAACAAATAGTTTCTTGTCAGCGGCTTCCTTCCAGGAAACAACTCGTGTCCTTACTGACGCGGCTATCCGTGGTAAGAAAGACCATCTCCTTGGACTTAAAGAAAATGTTATCATCGGTAAGATCATCCCAGCTGGTACTGGTATGGCCCGTTACCGTAACCTTGAACCACAAGCTATCAACGAAGAAGAATATCTTAATCCTCCAGTAGAGGAAGAAGGAAACGAAGAAACAACAGAAGTAGTTGTGGATACTGCCGTTGAAACTGTGGAAGAAACAGTAGAATAAAAGAGAATGAGAGAGCCTTCGGGTTCTCTTTCTCTTTTCTGAAAACTCTCTCCATTTTTCCATGAAATATGGTAAAATAATACTCAATGAAAATCAAAGAGCAAACTAGGAAACTAGCCGCAGGTTGCTCAAAACACTGTTTTGAGGTTGCAGATAGAGTTGACGTGGTTTGAAGAGATTTTCGAAGAGTATAAAAGAAAGAAGCTGACAAAGGAGACGGGTATGGAACAAACATTTTTTATCATTAAACCAGATGGTGTAAAAAGAGGGCTAGTGGGTGAAGTGTTGAAACGCATTGAACAACGTGGGTTTACAATCGAAAAATTGGAGTTGCGTACAAAGGTTTCAGAAGAGTTAATTGACCAGCACTATCAGGACTTGGTTGGCCAAAGTTTTTACCCACCGATTCGTGAATTCATGACTTCAGGCCCAGTTCTTGTGGGTGTCATTTCTGGTCCCAAAGTAATCGAAACTTGGCGGACTATGATGGGGGCAACTCGTCCAGAAGAAGCTTTACCAGGAACTATTCGAGGTGATTTTGCAAAAGCTTCTGGAGAAAATGAGGTTATCCAAAATGTTGTACATGGTTCAGATTCAGAAGAGTCAGCTAAGCGAGAAATTGCACTTTGGTTTTAAGAGTTGATTGATCAAAGAGATTGGTTAAAAGCTCATTTGAATATAAAGTATAGTCAATTAGTTTAAGACATGACGCATAATATCAAACTTTTTAGTCTTTGATATGATGCGTTTTTTTGATTATGTGACTATTAGTTCGTCTCGCTCCATTAGGTTCGAGACAAAAAAACCACCCGCTATGCGGGTGCGCGTTGAAGGTTATACCAAAAAACTCCAAACGCGATACAATAAAGGTGTTCAAGCCAATTGTAAAGCGAAAGGAGAAAAATATGGCACAAAAGGTTCTTTTGTCCTGTTCTTGTTTCAATTGACTATATTTCTATACTTTTTCTTCCTTTCTCTGTGAAAATTGCAAGTTTTTCCCACCTTTTCTCAATACTGAAACAACATCTTTCCAGAACTTCAATAATTTCTTTTTGTGTTAAATCATTATTTAACTAAATCTTTGGATGTAATACGTTTTCAAAGCTACTTTTTACCATAGGTTTTGAGCCTTCAACACAGATAACTAAGTCAAAAATGCTCTAAATTTTTGAAATTCTAACAAATCCCACTCAACTTTATCATCATCTTTGACTTTCACAATATCTTCCTCAAAATAACATGGAATAAAGATAGTTTTCTTTTGAAACGGTTGTAGGAGGAAAATCTCTCCTACACTATTATTGATTCTGAGAGAAAATTGCAAAATATCATCTACCAAACTTTCAATTATTAAGATTTTTTGCAGTTTATCTGAATTAGAATCGCAAGGCTTCTCAATAATATAATTGTCGAATTTTTTCATTCTAACTTCCTCTCCACTATTTCTTCCTTTATCAAGAAAAAGTTACCTCAATATCAATAAAATACAATTCTAAATTAACTCCAATTATTGATTCATGATAATATTTTAGTAACTCATCGTGCAATTAAAAACAAGGATTTTTATTTCAGACGATCCATCGTGAACACTTCATCAGCCATCTCCCAAATTGCCGGATTATGTGTTGCGATAATGATTAGCCTATTATCATCTCGAAGAGATAGCAAAATCTCCATAATCAACTGAGAGGTTGCTGGGTCTATTGAAGCTGTTGGCTCATCTGCCAGAATAAAGGGTGGATTCTTTAAGATAATTTTTGCCAAGGCAACCCGTTGCGATTCTCCGCCCGATAACTCAAAGATGCGCTTATCTAGGTCAAGATAAGCCAGGCCGACCTGTTCTAAAGCCTGCTTCTGCCTCAACCGCTGTTCCGACCGACTCAACTTTTGACCAATGAGACCTAGCTTAAGGTTTTCTTCAATACTTTGGTTTTCAATTAAGCCAAAGTTCTGGAAGAGGTAGCCCAATTCGTGACGGAAAAAATCACTCGATTTATAATTGGCCAAGTCTTTACCTCGGTAAAAAATCGTCCCATCATAAGATTCTAATTTTCCAATCATGTTCATCAAGGTTGTTTTTCCGCTACCACTTGAACCAATTAAGGCATAGACTTTTCCAGCCTCAAATGTCATTGAAAGATTCGAAAATAACTCTCGTTCTCCAAAAGATTTACTCACCTGTTTAAGTTCAATCATATTAACCTCCCTTCAAAACAAGCATGGACATCTTGTTTTCTTTCTGCATTTGGACATGTAACTGTAAAAGAGATAGACCAGTAAAGAGTAACGAGACTAAGAAAGCAACTACTATCTCTACCATAAGAAATACACTCGCAACAAATCCCAGTAAAAACACACCCAGTTGAGCAAAGAGATAAGTGCGATGGATTTCTAAGAACCTGAGACCTGCAATGCGTTTGATAAAAATGGCACGTCTAAATTCTTCAAAGTAGAGCCTATTCATAGTGTTAAACAACAAGATTGAAGTTGTAATCCCAAGCACAGCTCCTGCTAGCATTACCCAACGTTCCCTCTGGATATTATCCGATAATGTGATGTAGTTGTGGTAACCTGTTTGCATTTCTGAGACCCAATTTTCAATGCCTTGTCTCTGGATAAGCTCCTGGGCATCAGACAATTGATTAAAGAGAACGTAATTCTGTACTGCGTCTACCCAAAAGAAAATGGACTGTGGACCAGTTGATTGGGGTGTTATAACAATGATGATTGGATCTTTCAAAAACTGCTGGTAAGAAATAGGGGTCGTATTATACACAAAACGATCCTGACCTGATTCCAAATAACCTACCGTAGCAGTCATTTGCTGTCGTTCATCTTTACTAGACATGCGACTGGTTAAGTCGTCTTCAAAAACAGATTTATAATGTTCTTCCTCTGAACGGAGGTGTTCAGGCAGCAATAAGACAAACTCCCCTACATCAAGGTGATTCATCTTTTGCTCAATAGTTGTATCTACAGGAATGTTTTGACGCTCCAAGTATTGCGGTGTGACGATAAGGACATTGCCATTCGGGTTGTAATCGTGCCATTCTGTAGAGGTTATAAAGTTTTTGGAGGAAGCCATGCCATTTTGCAAAGTACGGTCAATTAACTGGTGTCTAGATAAGAAAGCCTTTTTTTCTGAAACAGCCAGATCCATCAATTGATACCAAGTTCTGAGTTTCCTTTGAGCTTGTTCATCAAAACCAGGACTCGTTCCTTCACGGCTGAATGATAGGGTAATCAGTTGCCTTTCCTGGCTCCAAGCCTCTTGTCCAATCCGATGCTGTTGCCAGGCTTGGGAATACTTTAAGCTACTCCCTATTCCCAGCGTTACAATAATAATCGCTAATAGTTGACCGATTAAAATCAAACTAATGATTCCTCTGACAGGCACTTGCCCTTTTATAATCTGCATCAGGTGTATCTTTTTTATCCCAACTGCGAAGAGTTGAGCGAAAAACAGGGAGATCAACAACAAGATGAGATTATAACTGAGCAAGCCTTCTCCTATGGTCATTAGGGATTGCGTTGGAAGCGACAGAATTTTTTGCATAAGAATGGCGAGCACGCCAGCTAAACTGAAACCAACAGCTATCCCTTTCAAATCCTCACCAACTGGTCTAAGGAAAATGGACCACCGTTTCTCTCCTGAAATGAGGCGAATGCCCGACGACCGTAATTGGCTAATTTGACTAATTAAAGTCAGTGCTCCAAAGGTTAAGATGAAAATCAATAAACCGATTAACTGAAATCCGTTACTAAAGATAGCCATTAACGTAGATAGTTTAGATGGAATTATCAGGTGCATGTTAGTCAAGCCAAGTTGACTTAGCTCCTCCCTTAGCAAGTGAATATCTAGGTTTCCATCGAATACAAAATAGTTTGTTTCAACACTACTACTTTGAGCATCTTCTAGATTTTTTTCCTGTAGCCCATCAGGCAACTTTCCGTTCCCAAAGGTCGTATAAGAAAACACTGGAGTACCTTCTGAGTTAGGATCCTGGTGTTGAATCGCAATAAAGCTATCCGTTTCTTCTGCTAGTTTTTCCAAGCGTGTAGCAACATGCTGAAAAGTTGTTTCAGGGGAAGAATCACGTACAACAACGTTGGGGTAATAATGGGAAACATATGTATCAGTCCAAATGGTAAATACCCAAACAAAGAACAAACTAGCAAGCAGGTTGGATATGAGTATAAATAATTTTTTCATAGTGCATTCCTTATTCTAAAATAGAGGGCAGAAATACCCCTGCCCTCTATAAACTAACAAGCTTACTAAACTATTGATAAAAGAATCTTCTTCAATTATTCTTGCAATCCCGCATCAAATGTAACTTGCTCCCCAAAATTTGTATTAACAAACGCATAGGCCGCACTATGTGCTCCTGCATAAGCTGTTTTTTGATTGTCACGTCCATTACTTCCAACATAGGCCCAGTGATCCTCTGAACCATGATAATAATTCGAAAATGCTCCCCAATTATTTGGATCATGATAGCCTCCATAGGTCCACTCGCCACCATGGAGAGAAACTGCCAAAACAGGAAGAGCCAAACTACATGCCAAAACGGCAAGGGATGATGCAACTACTTTTCTAAATTTTAACATATTATTACTCCTCTGAATGAAATATTATGAAAATGAGCGAAATGCAACTACATATTTTAATTAGAAATCTCAGTCTGAATTATAGTATCCTATTTTTTCCTCCTTTCTAACTGCACGTTCCTTTCTACAGGCAGAGACCTAATTTTATAAACCAATCTTAAATACTTTAGATTTTGTAACTCATAATTTTCAACAGTTGGTTAGCTATGAAAGCATTTTATCAAACATCTCCATTCTTATATCTATCTGGTATTGTTACAAGCTCTCATAAGAATACCTTTCTCTAAATAGTTGAATTTTAAAGTAATACGAAATCAATCTGCCTTCCCAACATCAAGACCATTGGAATTCTTTTGTAATTGCACTCGAATCTCCAATCGTTTATTCTTCTGAACAAACTGTTGGTAAGGAATTGTGTTACTAAACGTAAAAACACCTAGTAATACTAATATAGCTAATTTTTGAATTCCACGATTTTTCTTTATTCGTGAAACCCCTTTCTGTTTCCTTGTTTTTATTTTAACATATGTATATTATTCAGTCAAGTATTTTTATTATATTTTGAACTTTTTTTATTATTTCTATTTGTAATTTTATCGAGCAAATATTTGCCGTCTTTAACTAAATGATATATAATTGACAAATATAAATTAGGAAGGTTTTTTGTTTTTATGACTACATTAGCTGAAAAATTCAGATTGAAAAGAAAAGAGTTGAGACTCTCCCAACAAACTCTTGCAGAAGGAATTTGTGAACAAGAATATGAGGTAAACTACTTTCATTTAATGGAGTTATATCAGACAAAAAATTTTGAGCATCAAGAGTTTTTATTTGGCTACATCAGAGTTCGTTACAACTACGCTCACTACCTAGTATCAAAGGAAAAATATAACGAAGCCATCCAAGAAGCTCTTGAGACGATTGAACTCTGTAAACAAAGACAGACAAGCTACCAACTGGCTCCTCTACTTATTCTTGTAGGAAATGCTGGAGCTAAATTTCTAGACAAAGAACAAGTCAAAAATTATTATATAGAAGCAAGAGAGTTATGTAAGATTTATAACAATCCTTTAATGTTGATGAAGATAGAAAATTATTTGAAGGAATTAGATACTGTTTAGTTAATCTTGACATTATAGTTTTTCTGAAACGTTAAATAACCTGTAAGGCTGATAGTGAAATGAATACTATCAGCCTTATTTCAAGTTTATATTCTTCCAAAATCTCTTCAAACCACGTCAGCTCTATCTGCAATCACAAAACAGTGTTTTGAGCAACCTGCGGCTAGCTTCCTAGATTGCTCTTTGATTTTCATTGAGTATTAGTCTCTCATGTTTGTTTAGCGTCTTAAAAAGACATTTGAGAAGATTAGAAGCAGTTCTCTCTTTTCTCCTAGTATAATGATTGGTAGGAAGGGAGAGAAAAGATGAAATCAATGAGAATCTTATTTTTGTTAGCTTTAATTCAAATCAGTTTGAGTAGCTGTTTCCTATGGAAGGAATGCATCTTGTCCTTTAAACAAAGTACAGCTTTTTTCATCGGAAGTATGGTTTTCGTTTCAGGAATCTGTGCTGGAGTAAATTATCTTTATACCCGTAAGCAAGAAGTCCACAGTGTCCTAGCCAGTAAGCGGTCAGTGAAGCTTTTTTACAGTATCCTGCTCTTAATTAATTTGTTAGGAGCTGTTCTTGTCCTGTCAGATAACTTGTTCATCAAAAATACTCTGCAGCAAGAATTAGTTGACTTTTTATTGCCATCCTTCTTTTTCCTATTTGGACTAGATTTGCTGATTTTTTTACCCTTGAAAAAATACATGCGCGATTTGCTTGCTATGCTAGACAGAAAAAAGACAGTGTTGGTGACTATTTTAGCAACACTTCTCTTCTTAAGAAATCCAATGACCATTGTCTCTCTTCTGATTTATATTGGACTGGGTTTGTTTTTTGCAGCCTATCTTGTCCCAAATTCTGTTAAGAAGGAAGTTTCCTTTTATGGTCATATTTTCCGAGATCTTGTATTGGTCATTGCTACGCTCATTTTCTTTTAGAGAAGGCTTGTTTTTATGGATGTTATGATGGTAATACTCTTCGAAAATCTCTTCAAACTACGTCAGCGTCGCCTTGCCGTACTCAAGTACAGCCTGCGGCTAGCTTCCTAGTTTGCTCTTTGATTTTCATTGAGTATAAGTTTAGCAGGAAAATAGACACAAAAGAAAAGTTTTTGGTATAATAAGAATATGTACACAAAAAATGAAGAAGAACTGCAAGCCTTAGGGGAGCGTTTGGGTCATTTATTAGAAAAGAATGATGTTTTAATCTTAACTGGAGAACTGGGTGCAGGTAAAACGACCTTTACTAAAGGACTTGCAAAAGGATTACAGATTTCTCAAATGATTAAAAGTCCCACCTATACTATCGTAAGAGAGTATGAGGGGCGTCTTCCGCTTTACCATTTAGATGTTTATCGTATTGGAGGAGATGCGGATTCTATTG
The DNA here is from genome assembly GCF_013277385.1 of Streptococcus sp. 544. NCBI lineage: Bacteria > Bacillati > Bacillota > Bacilli > Lactobacillales > Streptococcaceae > Streptococcus > Streptococcus sp. 544. Next base: position 14,749 of record NZ_VMMU01000005.1, on the reverse strand, counting down.
ATTTGGATGAATTTCTCTTTGGTGGAGGCGTGACTGTTATTGAGTGGGGAAATCTCTTAGGAGATGCCTTGCCAGATACTTATTTAGAATTGGAAATTCTAAAAGAAGCAGATGGACGTCGTTTAAATTTTCAGGCAAAGGGTTTGCGTGCTGAGAAACTCTTAGAGGAGCTTCGACATGGAGTATGAATTGCTCATTAGGGAAGCAGAGCCCAAAGATGCAGCTGAATTAGTGGCTTTTTTAAATCGTGTAAGTTTGGAGACAGATTTTACCAGCCTAGACAGAGATGGTATTCTCTTGACCAGTGAGGAGATGGAAATATTCCTCAACAAGCAAGCTAGTTCGGACAATCAGATAACCTTACTTGCATTCTTAAATGATAAAATTGCTGGTATTGTAAATATTACAGCTGACCAGCGTAAGAGAGTCCGTCATATTGGAGATCTCTTCATTGTGATTGGGAAAAGATATTGGAATAATGGCTTGGGAAGTTTGTTGCTAGAAGAAGCGATAGAGTGGGCACAAGCAAGTGGCATTCTGCGTCGTCTCCAACTGACTGTCCAAACTCGTAATCAAGCTGCAGTTCATCTGTATCAAAAGCATGGCTTTGTCATTGAAGGTCGCCAAGAGCGTGGGGCATATATAGAAGAAGGGAAATTTATCGATGTTTACTTGATGGGTAAACTGATCGATTAGTAGAAATATGGTTAAAAAAATTATTGGAATGGTGCTAGCTTTACTTTCTGTAACTGTAGTAGGAGCAGGTATTTTTGCTTATACTATTTATCAACAAGGGACAGAAACCTTAGCTAAAACCTATAAAAAAATCGGCGAAGAAACCAAGGTTATTGAAGCGACTGAACCTCTAACTATTCTGTTAATGGGAGTGGACACCGGAAATGCTGAACGAACTGAAACTTGGGTCGGTAGAAGTGATAGCATGATCTTGATGACAGTGAATCCTAAAACGAAAAAAACAACGATGATGAGTTTAGAGCGAGATATTCTGACCCGCATTGAATCAGGGAGTGGTCAGGCTCATGAAGCGAAACTGAATTCAGCATATGCAGATGGTGGAGCAGAACTTGCTATAGAAACAATTCAAAAAATGATGAATATCCATATTGATCGCTATGTGATGGTCAATATGAAAGGGTTACAAAAACTAGTGGATGCAGTAGGTGGTATTACAGTCAATAATACCCTAGGTTTCCCAATTTCTATCAGTGACCAAGAAGAATTTAATACCATTTCTATCGGTGTTGGGGAGCAACATATTGGGGGAGAAGAAGCCCTAGTCTATGCACGAATGCGTTACCAAGATCCTGAGGGGGATTATGGTCGTCAAAAACGTCAACGTGAAGTTATTCAAAAAGTCATGGAAAAAGCTCTCAGTTTAAATAGCGTTGGTCATTATCAAGAGATTCTAAAAGCTTTGAGTGACAATATGCAGACCAATATTGATTTGTCTGCAAAAAGTATCCCTAACTTGCTAGGCTATAAAGATTCATTTAAAACCATTGAAACTCAGCAGTTGCAGGGTGAAGGAGAGATGCTTCAAGGTGTTTCTTACCAGATTGTTTCGAGAGCCCATATGTTGGAAATGCAAAATCTACTCCGACGTTCTTTGGGACAAGAAGAAGTCACTCAGCTTGAAACCAATGCGGTCTTATTTGAAGATTTATTTGGCAGAGCACCTGTTGGTGATGAAGATAATTAACTTTTGATACAAATAAAAAATCAATCGTAGGAAATTTCCTGCGATTTTTTCAAAAAAATACGAATAGATAGGTAGGAGGAAACATGAAAGCAGAAATCATTGCTGTTGGAACAGAGATCTTGACAGGACAGATTGTCAACACCAATGCTCAGTTTTTGTCGGAAAAACTAGCTGAGATTGGAGTAGACGTATATTTTCAGACGGCTGTAGGAGACAATGAAGCTCGTCTCTTGTCTTTGCTCGAAATTGCCAGTCAACGTAGCAGTCTGGTGATTTTGACAGGCGGTTTGGGGCCAACTGAGGACGATTTGACCAAACAAACTCTGGCTAAATTTTTAGGGAAAGAATTAGTCTTCGATCCTCAGGCTCAGGAGAAGTTGGATGTCTTTTTTGCCCAGAGACCAGACTATGCCCGAACACCGAATAACGAAAGACAAGCTCAAATTGTAGAAGGAGCGACTCCACTGCCAAACGAAACAGGACTGGCTGTGGGAGGAATATTGGAAGTTGATGGAGTGACCTACGTTGTCCTTCCAGGTCCACCAAGTGAATTAAAACCTATGGTTTTAAACCACCTTCTACCCAAGTTGATGACAGGGAGCAAGTTGTATTCCCGAGTTCTTCGTTTCTTTGGGGTTGGCGAGAGCCAGCTGGTGACGATTTTGGCTGATTTAATTGCTAATCAAACAGATCCTACCTTGGCACCTTATGCCAAGACAGGAGAAGTCACTCTGCGTCTGTCAACAAAGGCTAGCAGTCAAGAAGAGGCGAATCAAGCGCTGGATATTTTGGAACATCAAATCTTGGATCGCCAGACTTTCGAAGGCTTTTCTTTACGAGAACTTTGCTATGGTTATGGGGAAGAAACTAGTTTAGCCAGCATTGTGGTAGAAGAACTGAAAAAACAAGGGAAAACTATCACGGCTGCAGAGAGTTTGACGGCAGGGCTTTTCCAAGCTACTGTAGCGGATTTTTCAGGAGCTTCAAGTATATTTAAGGGTGGTTTTGTAACCTATAGCTTGGAGGAAAAATCAAAGATGTTGGATATTCCTGCCAAGGATTTGGAAGAACATGGTGTGGTGTCTGAATTTACAGCTCAGAAGATGGCTGAGCAGGCGCGAAGCAAGACCCAGTCAGATTTTGGAATTAGTTTGACTGGAGTGGCAGGACCAGATAGCCTAGAAGGACACCCAGCTGGGACAGTCTTTATAGGTTTGGCACAGGAGCATGGAACTGAAGTCATCAAGGTGAATATTGGAGGCAGAAGTCGAGCAGATGTACGTCACATTGCGGTTATGCATGCCTTTAACCTAGTTCGCAAGGCTTTATTAAGTGACTAACTTTTGATATAATAGTAGATAGGTCTAAGGACCATTAGAATGTAGGAGAATAGAATGGCGAAAAAACCAAAAAAATTAGATGAAATTTCAAAAAAGTTTGGGGCAGAACGTGAAAAAGCCTTGAATGACGCTCTCAAATTGATTGAGAAAGACTTTGGTAAAGGATCAATCATGCGTTTGGGTGAACGTGCGGAGCAAAAGGTGCAAGTGATGAGCTCAGGTTCCTTGGCACTTGACATTGCCCTTGGCTCAGGTGGTTATCCTAAGGGACGTATCATCGAAATCTATGGGCCAGAGTCATCTGGTAAGACAACGGTTGCCCTTCATGCAGTTGCACAAGCGCAAAAAGAAGGTGGGATTGCAGCCTTTATCGATGCGGAACATGCCCTCGATCCAGCTTATGCTGCGTCTCTTGGTGTTAACATTGATGAATTACTCTTGTCACAACCAGACTCAGGAGAGCAAGGTCTTGAGATTGCAGGAAAATTGATTGATTCAGGTGCTGTAGATCTTGTTGTGGTCGACTCAGTTGCAGCCCTTGTACCTCGTGCGGAAATTGATGGAGATATCGGAGATAGCCACGTTGGTTTGCAGGCTCGTATGATGAGCCAGGCTATGCGTAAGCTCGGTGCTTCTATCAATAAAACCAAAACAATTGCCATTTTTATCAACCAATTGCGTGAAAAAGTTGGGGTCATGTTTGGAAATCCAGAAACAACACCTGGTGGACGTGCTTTGAAATTCTATGCTTCAGTGCGTTTGGATGTTCGTGGTAATACACAAATTAAGGGAACTGGTGACCAAAAAGAAACCAATGTCGGTAAAGAAACTAAGATTAAGGTTGTAAAAAATAAGGTAGCTCCACCGTTTAAGGAAGCCGTAGTTGAAATTATGTACGGAGAAGGAATTTCTAAGACTGGTGAACTCTTGAAGATCGCAAGCGATTTGGATATCATCAAAAAAGCAGGAGCTTGGTACTCTTACAAGGATGAGAAAATTGGGCAAGGTTCTGAGAATGCTAAGAAATACTTAGCAGAGCACCCAGAAATCTTTGATGAAATTGATAAGCAAGTCCGTTCTAAATTTGGCTTGATTGATGGAGAAGAGGCTTCTGTCGAAGGTGTTGAAACTAAAAAAGATGACGCAGTTCAAGCAGATTCTGTGAATGAAGAAGTCACACTTGACCTAGGTGATGAACTTGAAATCGAAATTGAAGAATAATACTCTTTGAAAATCTCTTCAAACCACGTCAGCATCGCCTTACCGTACTCAAGTACAGCTTACGGCTAGCTTCCTAGTTTGCTTTTTGATTTTCATTGAGTATAAGCTGTTAAAGTAGTGGAGAACATCCGCTGCTTTTTCGTTATCTTTTTCTGGTTTTCAGCTCACGCATAGTTTGCTGTTTCTTGTCGCTCCACTAGAAAGCTGATATAATAGCCTTATGAATAAAAAACGAACAGTGGACCTGATTCATGGTCCGATTCTTCCCTCGCTTGTGAGTTTTGCCTTCCCAATCTTGCTGTCTAATATTTTTCAACAGCTCTATAACACTGCTGATGTCTTGATTGTTGGGCGTTTCCTTGGCCAAGACTCCTTGGCAGCGGTAGGGGCGACGACAGCGATTTTTGACCTAATTGTGGGTTTTACTCTTGGTGTTGGCAATGGCATGGGAATTGTCATTGCCCGTTATTATGGAGCTCGGAATTTTACAAAAATCAAGGAAGCAGTAGCAGCCACCTGGATTTTAGGCGCTCTTTTGAGTGTTGTAGTTATGCTACTGGGCTTTCTTGGTTTGTATCCTCTCTTGCAATACCTAGATACCCCTGCAGAAATTCTTCCCCAGTCCTATCAATATATTTCTATGATTGTGACCTGTGTCGGTGTCAGCTTTGCTTATAATCTCTTTGCAGGCTTGTTGCGGTCCATTGGGGACAGTCTAGCTGCGCTTGGTTTTCTGATTTTCTCTGCTCTGGTTAATGTGGTTTTGGATCTCTATTTTATTACGCGACTGCATCTGGGAGTACAATCTGCGGGCCTTGCTACCATCATTTCGCAAGGCTTATCAGCGGTTCTCTGCTTTTACTATATCCGTAAGAGTGTGCCAGAACTTTTGCCTCAGCGCAAGCATTTCAAATGGGATAAGTCCTTGTACGCAGATCTTTTGGAGCAAGGTTTGGCTATGGGCTTGATGAGTTCAATTGTGTCCATCGGCAGTGTGATTTTACAGTCTTCTGTTAATACTTTTGGAGCCGTGATTATTAGTGCTCAAACAGCGGCGCGACGCATTATGGCCTTTGCTCTTCTTCCCATGACCGCTATTTCTGCCTCGATGACGACCTTTGCTTCTCAGAATCTAGGAGCTAAGCGACCTGACCGTATTGTTCAAGGCCTTCGAATCGGCAGTCGTTTGAGTATGTCCTGGGCAGTTTTTGTTTGTGTTTTCCTCTTTTTTGCCAGTCCAGCCTTGGTTTCCTTCTTGGCTAGTTCGACAGATGGTTACTTGATAGAAAATGGAAGTCTCTATCTGCAAATCAGCTCAGCTTTTTATCCCATTTTGAGCCTCTTGTTGATTTATCGCAATTGCTTGCAGGGCTTGGGGCAAAAGATCCTTCCTCTGGTTTCTAGCTTTATCGAACTAATCGGGAAAATTGCTTTTGTGATCTTGATTATCCCTTGGGCAGGCTATAAGGGAGTTATCCTTTGCGAACCCCTCATCTGGGTTGCCATGACCATTCAACTGTACTTCTCACTGTTTCGTCACCCCTTGATAAAAGAAGGCAAGACCATATTGGCAACAAAAGTGTCATCATAGCTCGATTTGCTGAATAAAATCTCTTTCCTCTAGTGAAAATCGAAAAAACTTGTGTTCTCCTCTTTAGTTTGGTCTTGAAAACAGTTTAACAGACTTTTGACTTCTTTTATATGATATAATAAAGTATAGTATTTATGAAAAGGACATATAGAGACTGTAAAAATATACTTTTGAAAAGCTTTTTAGTCTAGGGTGTTATTGTAGATAGAATACAGACCCTGTCAGTCCTATTTACAGTATCAAAATAGTGCGTTTTAAAGTTCTATCTACAAGCCTAATCGTGACTAGGATTGTCTTCTTTGTAAGGTATAAATAAAGGAGTTTCTAGCTCTGGATTGTAAAAAATAAGTTGTTTTAATTGATAAGGAGTAGAATATGGAAATTGATGTGAGTAAATTAAGAACAGATTTGCCTCAAGTCGGCGTGCAACCATATAGGCAAGTCCATGCCCATTCCACAGGCAACCGCAACTCAACGGTGCAAAATGAGGCTGACTACCATTACAGAAAAGATCCTGAATTGGGCTTCTTTTCTCACGTAGTCGGTAATGGTCGTGTTATGCAGGTAGGCCCTGTTGATAATGGTGCCTGGGACGTTGGGGGCGGTTGGAATGCAGAAGGTTATGCACAAGTTGAACTGATTGAAAGCCATGAATCGAAAGAAGAGTTTCTGATTGACTATCGTCTCTATATCGAACTTTTGCGCAATCTAGCAGACGAGGCTGGGATACCTAAAACGCTTGATACTGCTGATTTAGCAGGTATCAAGACACACGAATATTGCACCAATAACCAACCTGACAACAACTCAGATCACATTGACCCCTATCCTTATCTTGCCAAATGGGGTATTAACCGTGAGCAATTCAAGCAGGATATTGAAAACGGCTTGACGATTGAAGCAGGATGGCAACAGAACGATGCTGGCACCTGGTATGTACACTCAGATGGTTCTTATCCAAAAGATAAGTTTGAGAAAGTTAATGGTACCTGGTATTACTTTGACGGTTCAGGATATATGCTTGCAGACCGCTGGAAGAAGCACACAGACGGCAACTGGTACTGGTTTGACCAGTCAGGCGAAATGGCTACAGGCTGGAAGAAAATCGCTGAGAAGTGGTACTATTTCGATGGAGAAGGTGCTATGAAAACAGGCTGGATCAAATACAAGGAGACTTGGTACTATCTTGATAGTCAAAATGGGGACATGGTTTCTAATGCCTTTGTCAAATCAAATGATGGCTGGTATTACCTTAAAGAAGATGGTACGATAGCAGAAAAACCAGAATTTACAGTCGAGCCTGAAGGCTTGATAACAGTAAAATAATAATGGAATGTCTTTCAAATCAGAACAGCGCATATTATTAGGTCTTGAAAAAGCTTAATAGTATGCGTTTTCTTGTGGAGATATTTCCTTCAATTTTTGCTACTATATTAAATAAAAATCAAAAAGCAAACTAGAAAGCTATGCTCAAATAAAATCTAAATTTGACAATGTAAACCGATTGAAGCGTTTAAAGCGCAATTTATTACTGAACAAGAGGGCAATCATATCTGGAATAATATGCTTAAAAAGAGAAGGAAAATTGGTGCAAATTCATTTTCAGACTATCTTCGTGGAAGTGTTCATCAAAATAGACAAAAATAAATTTGGATAAATCGAACTCACTATTCAGGAGGCATATGAGCAATTCGAAGAAGAAAAGTGTCAAATTGAGCCTATAGGAGTAGAAATGTAATCGTAAGTCCTGCATAGTGGATGAGAGAAAAGTTGTCCTTGAAGTTTCCCTGAACTATCAGTCGCATATCAAACGATATGTAGGGTGATGTGAGAGGGGATAGCGAGTAGTTTTTGGTTATTTTATCAAAAAGCTTGTATTTTATCATACTGAATGATAAAATACAAGAAAAATAGTAGAATAAAGGAAAGCTTTTCTAAAATGTGTATCTCCCCACAGGATTCGTTCTTGTGGGATTTTTTTCGTTAAAGAAAGCGATAAATATTGACTTTTTTAAAGAAAGATGTCATAATTAAGTTGGAAAAAACGTAAAAGTATCACTTTTCTCGTTATCCCGACTCCCAAAACGTCGTTAAACCGCTCGGCAATCCATGGAGACATGGACACATAGTAGTAAGCACGCTATGTGGCTTGGCAGAGCTAAAAACTGTTCCCTTGCGATAAGCCTAATAAGCACAACATAGGGAGTTAGAGAAGCCGACTCTAATCATCCACTTTGGGCAGTAGTGAGAACTGCCCCGTGCTTTTTTTATTTTGAGAAAATATGGAGTTTGTCGTTGAAATTACTTGATTGTATTTTAGATTATCAAGAGAAATTCGATGGAAAAACATGTCAAGTATCAACGAATTATAAGCATTTAGAGACTTTCGAAGTAGATTTTTGCTTGACTGATTTACATCACTTATTTGGCTTGCACAAAATCACACGAGATTATGCTAGTCAAACAATACCTGCTATTCAAGCTGGTGTTTTTATTTTGGAAGAATATAAAAATAATCCCATGTACAACGATGTTATAGAAAGGATATCTTTGTATAGTTTTATCGGTGATATCTTCTATTCTAGGATAACAAGTTGTTGTATCCTAGCCAAAGATTTATCTAAAAACACTATGAAGTTGGATGTCATATTTTTTGAAGATAGAAACAAAAGATCCGCAATTTTAGGTTTACGAAGAGATAAAAGTGGAATGTTTAAACCGGTTACTCTACATTTTACAAGCGCTAAGAAATATGCTAAAGTTCGTAAAACAGATGTGAAAGAAATTAAATGGTTATAAAAAAACTTTTCGCAGGCTTCGGCTTGCGTTTTTTTGCTTGATAAAATTAAAAAAATGTGCAAAAATAAGTAGAATTGAAAACAGGAAAAAACACCTCCTTTCGATTCGCTAAGCCTCTTCGCAAGGCAATGAGGGGGCGGAGAGACGCGCTCGTCAACAGAAGTATCTCATTGGAAATGTTGCTCACTTTTTTAGTGAGCTTTTTATTTAAGGAATAGGAATGAAAAGTAAGAAGTTAAAATTATACTCAATGAAAATCTCTTCAAACCACGTCAGCGTCACCTTGCAGTCTGTATCTTACTGACCAAGCTAGTGATGGACTTAGAATAGGTGATTTGGAGCGCCCTATTGGCTAGGAAATGCTGGCAATAGTCCTTGACTGAGGATAGGGTGTGACACTCAACTGGTTGATCTAATTGATAGGAAGGAAATTACTATAAAATACTCAGGCTTCTATCATATATTTTGAAATGTTTTTGTAATCAAAATGTAACAATATTGTAATATTGGCGCAGAGGATGTTGTACATATATAAATATAGTATAACTCTCGTCTATTTGTTAAAAAATAGGCTGTATCAAAAGGTTTTATATGTCTGTGCATATATATATATATATATATAATGTCGCTTTTTTCTTGTATTTCCTGATTCCATCTTATCAGCGAGAGGGTTGATTTGTATGTCAGAAATGTTACTATATAGTTGATATATTATCGTCTATCGGCTTTTTGTGCGCTTTCTAAGCTCGGAGAAAGCCTCAGGCGAGGAAAGGATTCACTTATGTTCAAGAAAAAGAATGATGGTAATGGAGAGAAAATTTTCCGTTATTCCATTCGTAAATACCATTTTGGAGCTGCTAGTGTTGCGGTTGCGGCTCTGATGTTTTTCGCAAATGGGGTGCAAGCGCAGGCACCTGCAGTATCTTCGGCAACAGCCAGTGATGTAGTTGCTGGATCTGCTGGAAATTCAGATGGGGAACCACAGGAGTCAGATGGGGAAAGTCCTGAGAAAACGGAAGTAGTTGAACAGCCAGTTGAGCTCAAGTCTACAGGGGAGTCAAACTCTCCAGAGACTAAAATCGAGGACGCTAGTAAGGGGCAGGAAACAGCTGGCCTTGCTCCTACCAAACCAGAGACGAAACCAGCTGCTCAAGAAACTTCTCAAGGAGGAGCAGTAAAAGAGCAAGATCAGCCTACATCTGCCACTAAAACGACAGAAGCTAAATCACTCCAAGGCACCCTGCAAACTTTGTTGGCAAATCTAACGCTAGACTCCATGAAAGCGCTCCACGATGAAGTGGAAGCAGGTCTAGCAGCAGCTAAGGCAGTTTTGGACGATCCAAAAGCGACGCAAGCACAGGTTGATGAGCAAGTAAGAGCTATGGAAGAACTTACGCGCCGTGTCAATCAAGCCTTGGAGCCATCGCTACCAAAATTGACAGACTTGGGTGAAGCAGGTTCGACAAATAATAAGCTTGTCGAACCAAACGGAACTGTAACTGAGCAAGCAACTGGTGGAAAGCGTAGTAAAAGAGGTGGTTTGAGCCAAGCCACACCAGCTGTGGATCAGGTGAGCCCAGAAACTGTAGGTAACTCAGAAAAAACTGAATCTAGTGAAAAGCCTAGTCGACAAGAACTTCCAACCTACACCAATACGACAGAAGGTGAAAACGGCGTCTATGGACTAAAAGATGAATTAGAGTCTATTGTCAAACGACTTAAAGAAAATCAAGCGTCGGAAGATAAAATCCAAGCAGCAAAAGCAGCAGCTGATAAGTTTAACGAAGCATTTTCTAAGGGTGATACCATCAGCCAAGAAGATTTTGCCGCTGCCCTAGTCGACCTGAAAAAATCCCGAGACCTCATCGAAGGAGTGCTGGAAGAAAAATATGGAGAAGAAACTACAGCTGAAGGAGTAACTCCTCAACCACGTGATGGTGGCTACTCTGACTTTCGTAGTGCTAACTATAGTGGAAGGTCTGCAAGAGCGACAAGTCCATTAGATCGGCAGGAAAGTTACATTGAAAATGGTAAGTCGGGAGATAAGACCTACGATAGATACACCTATGTTTTTTACTCTAATAAAATATGGTACGACAATTCGACCAAGAAGGTCTCTGAAGCAAAAACTTATATTCTGGCAAAAGTAACTCCTACACAGGATGGTTTCCGTTGGGAGCTACAGATAAATAATGGACATAGACAAATACCTGGAACAGGTGTTTGGCTTACGATCCCTTCGGGGCAAGAATATAAGCAAGGTTCAGATAGTATTAGTATTACTCGCAAAGGTGGTGGCACTACTGCTGTATCTTCTAATGCTGGGGATTTACTTTCCCTTCTAAAACACTCTGCAACAGGATTTAGTAATCAGACTAAAGGAACAGTTCTTAATACCGGTATCGATAGACGACGTAGTCCGAAAAACCTACCAGTAGCAAACTTTGATGATTTAGCTCGTCATGGTGTGGGAAACATCCAACCATATCAGAGACAAGGTGAACCTCAAGAAATGCAAAACCAATCAAACGAAAAATTTCACAAAATAAATAATAGTGGTTCGGATTTATATTATTTCTCGCTGGGAAATAGTGACAATAGTTACAAAATAACTTTCGAGACTAGAGGGAATAACGATATCAAAAAACTTGACTATGCTGTAGGTTTGAGAGGAAACTCTGGGAACTGGACTTTCCTTGTCAATCAGTGGCATAGTAGAACATATAATGAGACAAAAGATGATGCCAAGGATGACATAGAGCAAGCGAGACGAGCAAAAAACGACGCTATTAGCAAGAATAAAAAATTATCCCAAGTGGAGCAAAATAGTGCCACTAGTAAAGTTGATATTTATGCACGGAATGCTACAAGAGAGATTGACAATGCCGACAGCCTTATTAAGGTGGAGGATGCCTTGAGACAGGGGTTGGAAAATATCAACGGCGTGAATCCAGTCGGACGCGAGTTGGCTAAGAATGCGGTTACGCAAGCGAAGAACGACGCAGACCAAGCTGTAGACCGCAACAACAACTTGTCAGAGACAGAGAAGAAGGCAGCGAAAGCAGCCATCAAGTCTAAAGCGGACGAAGCGACCCGTCAAATTGACCAAGCACAAGACCAAGGTGGTGTTGATACCGCTAAGAATAACGGTGTTACTGCGATTAACGGCTTGAAAGATGGTCAAGTCGGACGCGAGTTGGCTNNTTGACCAAGCACAAGACCAAGGTGGTGTTGATACCGCTAAGCAAGATGGCTTAAGCGCCCTAGATAAAATCCTTAAAGATCTTGCTGATCGTATCAACCAAGGAAACTCATCCACTCCAGGTAACGCTACCAACCAAGCTGGTTCAGATAGTAGAGGGGATGCGGCTAGCCAAGGAGACAGACCAGCTCCATCTGATCATGGTAGTCAAGGCGATACAAATAACCAAAATCAGCCTACTACTCCAAGCGCTCCAGCTCATTCGGGAGATTCGACGGGTCAAGCTACTGATCCATCTGCTCAACAGAGGGGAACAGGAAATGCGACAGCACCAGAGTCTCCACAAGGTCTATCTGAAAGTTCTGCGAAACCAGTAGTCCGTAGCCGTAGAAGTGTAGCTTTCGCTGGGGGCGCTCAATCGAGTCAAGAGAAACAGGTTGATAAATCAGTCTTAAGAGATTTGATTCAAGACTTGGAAACTCGTTTGAAAGACTTGGATGGTATTGATCAATCTGTCATCGACGCTGCTAAGGTCATTCTCGGAGAGGGTCAAGAAGCCCTTAGAAATACTGACTTGACAGAAGCAGGTTTGAGAGAGATGACTGCTAAGGTCAAAGAAGCACTCGAATCCTTGAGAGGCAAGCAAGCGACTAAGGATGAAGAGGAAACGAAAGAAACAAGGAAAGAGCAAGGTCATCTTCCATATGGTACGATGATTGGTAGCCTGCTCGCCCTTCTTGGTCTCCTTCTCTTCCTCATCGCGCGTCGTAAGAAAGAGTCAGAACTCAAGAAGCTGACCAAGGAATTAACTAAGGTTCTGCAAGAAAGCGACCTTACAAGTGTAGATGCGAAAGTTCTCGACCAAGCACGAGAAGCTCTCGCTCAAGCGGTTGCTTTCCTAGCCAATGAGAAAGAGTCTGACCACACAGAAGATGAGTTGATTGAGAAACTCAAAGCTATTCTTGCTCAGTTAAGATAAGTCAAGCTTAGACTAGTCGGAAACTAGCTAGAATACTGATTGAAAGAATTTTAGAAAAAACTCTATTTGAGGAGAACATTCAGAAAATCTTTCTTTGATAAAACGCATAATATCAAGCTTTCTTAGGCATGATATTATGCGCTTTTATCATTTTGAGACTTTTTGTCTATCCTCTTTGTGCTATGTTTCTCTCATTTCACAAACATTTCATATTTGGATTTTATAATAAGATATAGCTTTTTACTATACTTTGATATTCAAATATGTTATACTATGACTATCAAAGTAAATGAAAGGGGTTACGAACATGACGCCAGAAGAAATGTACCTGACAGATCGATTGGATGTACAGATAGCTCATTTTTTAAAGAAAAGCGTTCAACATCGTAGACGCTATAAGGTATTAAAAATAACAGAAATCGTGGCAGGTTTTCTCATAGCTGTTTTTTGTGCTATTCCTATGCCAGGTGATCGCTACCGTTTGATTTCGGTTGCCTTGTCCAGTTTAGGCTTGCTGTGTGAAGGGATTCTCAATTTGTATAATGCCAAGGAACACTGGATTTCTTACCAAAAGACTGCACAACTCCTGGAGAGAGAAAAATTCCTCTATCAATGTCAAACAGAGAAATATGCAGGAAAAACCAAGGCTTTTGCCCTATTTGTCAAGACATGCGAAGGTCTTATCTCAGAGGAGATTAACCAGTGGGAAAGTATCCAGTCAAAAGAAGTGGCAGCTAGTGCAGAAGCTCCAGGGCAAAAAGAATAGGAGGTGGAGGAAATGTCTCAATCTAGTTACCTGTCGCCCTTGCTCTGGTTAAAAAAAGAAGCCGATAAGGAAAAGATGAGTGCGACCCAGTGCCAGGTATTTTTCTTTTATTATCAAATGTTTGAGTTCTTATTTGCTAGAGAAAGCGACTTGAAAGACTTGTGTCTGGGAGGGCAAGGTTTTTATTTCTCGCAGTTAGAGAAAGATTTGCTTTCTGGAGTTTCCCACTTTCTAAAAAACTTGGAGGGAAAAGGGACTCTCAAGGATAACCAAGAAGTATCAGCTCGCAAAGCCCTTTTTCTAGCCTTGACAACTAGCCAGTCAGATTGGCAGGAGTTAGCTCCTGTTTTTGATTTTTATAAGGCTGTCGGGAGACTTGAAAATTCTTCTCTCTTGAGTTCTCAGGACAGACAATATCTGATGTGGATTTACCAGTCAGCTTTGGAGAAGGATTATAGTGTCAAGGTAATTGGCGACAAGCATTTTGTATTGAAGAGACAAGATGCTACTAAATTGACAGGGCGCCAAACTCAAACTTTGGAAATTCTGAGCCAATCAGAAGACTTGGTCAATCCTGTCTATGTTACATTAGGAGAAAAGGGGGTGCTCTTACTTGATTAAGAGAGGAGATGTTGTGGCTCTTTATTTGCCTTTTCCGACTATTAGTAGCGATTTGGCTGTGAAGAATCATATGTATATTTGTATTGACAACAGCATGACTAAAAACAAAGAGTTAGTTAAAAATCAGACCTTCAAACCAGCTCTCTTGACCAGACGTTTGGTCAAGAACTTTATGATAGAAGAGCCGGATTTAGCTCGTAATCCTTTTACAAGACCAACCTTGATTGACTTAGATAAGGTATTTATGTTGGATAATACGGTCATTCCGACTTCTTATCTAGCCAGACGGCGACGCAATGTCTCAGAAGAATTATACGAGGAAATTTTGGATCACTTAGTCCAACCACGGCTGATTTCGCTGAACAAGTCTGAGTTTATGCAACTCAATCCAGGAACTTATTAGGAGGTAGAAGATGACAAATAAAGCAGTAAATGACTTTATACTAGCTATGGATTACGATAAAAAGAAACTCTTGACCCATCAGGGAGAAAGTATTGAAAATCGTTTCA
>NZ_VMMU01000042.1:0-2118 GCF_013277385.1 Streptococcus sp. 544 | reverse complement strand
TGATGGATTTTGTCCGATAGAGGATAGCTTCCTCTACCTAAATAGGAGATTTTAACTTTGATTTAACAGAGATAGAATCATAATAAGAATGATACAGCAAACTGAAGCTAGAATAGTAGACCTTGTTTTCTAAAATATTGTTAAAAATTAGTTTGAATTTCTCAACTAATTTTATTCAGTTACTACTTTATTATGCTATAAAAAATCAAACGCTCCCTTCTCATGATGGCAAAAACAAGCATGTAATAAAAAATTAATAATTCTGACATTTTAAGATACAGAGCTTGCCATCATTGATAAAATCAGCTACCATGAGTAAGTAAGTAAGTAAGTTTTTTTGTCCCGATTATGATATAATGATTAAATCAGGTGAATTTTGCTAGTAGGAGAAGCGATATTTTGCCACTAGATATAAACATGAGACTTCCTTTCCAAAATAACATGACAACATTATTAATATTTGCTAAACCTACTAGACAGTTATCCTAGTTTTTTGAATAGAATGAATAGATAAAAGGGGTTACGAACATGACGCCAGAAGAAATGTACCTGACAGATCGATTGGATGTACAGATAGCTCATTTTTTAAAGAAAAGCGTTCAACATCGTAGACGCTATAAGGTATTAAAAATAACAGAAATCGTGGCAGGTTTTCTCATAGCTGTTTTTTGTGCTATTCCTATGCCAGGTGATCGCTACCGTTTGATTTCGGTTGCTTTGTCCAGTCTCGGTTTACTGTGTGAGGGGATTCTCAATTTGTATAATGCCAAGGAACACTGGATTTCTTACCAGAAGACTGCGCAACTCCTGGAGAGAGAAAAATTCCTCTATCAATGTCAAACAGAGAAATATGCAGGAAAAACCAAGGCTTTTGCCCTATTTGTCAAGACATGCGAAGGTCTTATCTCAGAGGAAATCAACCAGTGGGAAAGTATCCAGTCAAAAGAAGTAGCAGCTAGTGCAGATGCTCCAGAGAAAAAAGAATAGGAGGTGGAGGAAATGTCTCAATCCAGCTACCTATTGCCCTTGCTCTGGTTGAAAAAAGAAGCCGATAAAGAAGAGATGAGCGCAACTCAGTGCCAGATATTTTTCTTTTACTATCAACTGTTTGAACTCTTATTTGCTAGAGAAAGCGACTTGAGAGACTTATGTCTGGGAAGGCAAGGTTTTTATTTCTCGCAGTTAGAGAAAGATTTGCTTTCTGGAGTTTCCCACTTTCTAAAAAACTTGGAGGGCAAGGGGACTCTCAAGGCTAATCAAGAAGTATCAGCTCGCAAAGCCCTTTTTCTAGCCTTGACAACTAGCCAGCCAGATTGGCAGGAGTTAGCTCCTGTTTTTGATTTTTATCAGTCTGTAGGGAGACTTGAACATCCTTCTCTCTTGAGTTCTCAGGACAGACAATATCTGATGTGGATTTACCAGTCAGCTTTGGAGAAGGATTATAGTGTCAAGGTAATTGGCGACAAGCATTTTGTATTGAAGAGACAAGATGCTACTAAATTGACAGGGCGCCAAACTCAAACTTTGGAAATTCTGAGTCAATCAGAAGACTTGGTCAATCCTGTCTATGTTACATTAGGAGAAAAGGGGGTGCTCTTGCTTGATTAAGAGAGGAGATGTTGTAGCTCTTTATTTGCCTTTTCCGACTATTAGTAGCGATTTGGCTGTGAAGAATCATATGTATATCTGTATTGACAACAGCATGACTAAAAACAAAGAGTTGGTTAAAAATCAGACCTTCAAACCAGCTCTCTTGACCAGACGTTTGGTCAAGAATTTTATGATAGAAGAGCCAGATCTAGCTCGTAATCCTTTTACAAGACCAACCTTGATTGACTTAGATAAGGTATTTATGTTGGATAATACGGTCATTCCGACTTCTTATCTAGCCAGACGGCGACGCAATGTCTCAGAAGAATTATACGAGGAAGTTTTGGATCACTTAGTCCAACCACGGCTGATTTCGCTGAACAAGTCTGAGTTTATGCAACTCAATCCAGGAACTTATTAGGAGGTAGAAGATGACAAATAAAGCAGTAAATGACTTTATACTAGCTATGGATTACGATAAAAAGAAACTTTTGACCCATCAGGGAGAGAGTATTGAAAATCGTTTCA
>NZ_VMMU01000041.1:0-2671 GCF_013277385.1 Streptococcus sp. 544 | reverse complement strand
TGATGGATTTTGTCCGATAAAGGATAGCTCCCCTGACCATTTGTGTAGTCTGTAGCTTCCTCCGCTGTTTCCTTGGTTTCTTGATTTTCTGCTGGTGCTGGCGTGGCAGGAGGGGTTAGTTGCCCTCTACGCCCTCGTCCTCGTCTAGGAGTTGGGCTTGGTTCACTTAGAGTCGCCCCACTTCCTTCTCCGAGCTCAGCTGGGGATGTGAGTCCACCAGCCAAAGCCTTGTTGACCTCCTCAGTCAAGGTTTTCATGACTTGAACTTGGGCATTGACCTCCTCTTGACTGGAATTTGGATTTTCAAGAACAGCCTTAGCTCTTGCTAGACCTGCTTCTACACGAGCGTGGAGTTCTTTCATAGAGTCCAGTGTCAGATTGGCAAGTAAAGCTTGTAGACTGGTTTGTGCAGACTCGGCAAGTGACTTATCCACAGTAGGACGGTTTACCTCTGCTTGTTTTTCTCCCTTGCCTTCTTCGCTATCTTTTACTAGAGACTTGTTTTCATTTGAAACTTCTTGATTTTCTCGATTACCTTGCTTAGATGGCTCGGGCTGACCTGGGTCTGTATCAGGAGTTTTTTCACTTAGCTCTTCAGATACCCCCCCGAGGAATCGCTTACAAGGGCGCTGGTTCTAGTCGTTCCACTCTCTGTCGCTGGGGAAATTTCAGGTGTTTGTGCCTGTACTGTCCCGTTGGCAAAAAACATCAGCGCCGCAACGGCAACGCTAGCAGCACCGAAGTGGTACTTCCTTATTGAGTAACGAAAAACCTTTTCCCCTTTGCGCTCTTCTTTACTTTTTAGTTTCATTCATTCTTCCTTCCTTTTTCTATTTGATTTCTTCTGTATAGTCTAGTGCGATCCAGCCCCTACCCGACTTCAACAAGCCCCAAGTATAGCCATCTGCTTCTTCTACCTGCATGATGGTAAAAGTCCCAAGAGGACAAAAACCTTGGTCAGGATAAGCCAGACCTGGACCTGTTCGGATGTAGAGATCATCATCTACCACACGCACTAGATACTCTCCATTCCCATCTCGAGGCTGTTCCTCTTTTGAGACTTGGAAACTATCGCCAGCATGAATCTCAGCCGCCATCTGGATGAGTCGATTTAGATCAATCCCCCCAGGGCAATCTGTAGCTGTAAATTCCTGGTGAGGATGGATGGTCTCACGATTGATTGGCAAATTATAACGATCACAAATATCTGCAATCAAACGTGCTGAGTTCCAGTAGGTTTCCTCTGCAATAGTCCAGTCAGGTTCCCCACGGTTATTTAAGTGTTCAATACCAATCGAACGCTGATTGACTTCATAGTTGCCAGCATGATAGGCAACGCTCTCTTCACCAACACACCCCCATATCTTATCAGGAGTCACCTGATAGTGAGCAGATGTGCCATGACCTGTAGAGACATACCAAGTACTTCTAGCCCCCTCATCACTCAGCCCACCATTATGGTGGATGACAATAGTATCAATATCAAGGCGATTTTGATCGCTATTCATGATTTCCTCATCCACATCTGTGATAAGTCCTGAAAACAAATCGCCATTCACTCTTTTTGTCGCAAACATTCTTCCCTCCTAGTCATTTTCTACCTTATCTTCTACCTGAGGATAAAGAGTCGTTCCCCAAATAGAAATCGTCCGCTTACGTACTAGTGGCAAATCGGTTTTTTCATAAACCGTACGCCACCATTCCCAGGCAAGTCCGGTACACTCCCTAATTTTGATAGAGAGATTGCGAACATTCCCTTTTAAAGGAATACTAGTGGTAAAATGAGCCGTCAAATCCTGCCCATTTCTGTCCCAAGCCTTAGGAGTCAAAACTTCTTTACCTTGATAATCATAGGATAATTCATCCCAAGTAATATAATATTGGGCAACATAGGCACCACTATGATCCAAGAGTAAATCTCCGTTTCTGTAAGCTGTCACCTTAGTCTCAACATAGTCTGTACTGTTTTGAAAGGTCGCAACTACATTGTCCCGTAAAAATGAAGTTGTATAGGAAATCGGTAACCCTGGATGATCTGCTGTAAAGCGACTGCCTTCTTGAATCAAGTCCTCTACCATATCCACCTTGCCTGTTACAACTCGGGCACCCGAACTCGGGTCGCCCCCTAAAATAACTGCCTTCACTTCTGTATTGTCCAAAATCTGCTTCCACTCTGTCTGAGGAGCTACCTTGACTCCTTTTATCAAAGCTTCAAAAGCAGCCTCTACTTCATCACTCTTACTCGTGGTTTCCAACTTGAGATAGACCTGGCGCCCATAAGCAACACTCGAAATATAGACCAAAGGACGCTCTGCAGAAATTCCTCTCTGCCTCAAATCCTCTACCGTTACAGTATCTTGAAACACATCTCCTGGATTTTTAACAGCATCTACGCTGACTGTATAATAAATCTGCTTAAAATTAACAATCTGAATCTGCTTTTCGCCCGAATGGACAGAGTTAAAATCAATATCAAGAGAATTCCCTGTCTTTTCAAAGTCAGAACCAAACTTGACCTTGAGTTGTTCCATGCTGTGAGCCGTGATTTTTTCATACTGCATTCTAGCTGGGACATTATTGACCTGACCATAATCTTGATGCCACTTGGCCAACAAATCGTTTACCGCTCCGCGAACACTTGAATTGCTGGGGTCTTCTACTTGGAGAAAGC
>NZ_VMMU01000040.1:0-1543 GCF_013277385.1 Streptococcus sp. 544 | reverse complement strand
CTATCAGACCTGCAGTCAAGTCCGATAAACCTAGTCCTTACTTTGATATCTTGCAAAACGACGGCTCAGTAAAACTAGCCACTGAGCAACGTTCTCTGGACGAAATCTTTGCAGGATGGGAGCGTGAAGGGGAAGCAGTTCTTAGGGGAGTCAAGGCATCTAATCCAGAAGTGGCTGACAAGGTTTTTGTAGCTGATAAACCAAATGAAATAGACGACTTCTTTAAGAAACAAAAATCTTATCAGAAGTGGTTGAAAAATCTATCTGGTTATGAAGTGGACTCTATCCATGAATACACAACAGCGATGTACAAGGACTACAACCATGTATTGAGAGAAGGGAAACAAGAATTTCTTGATAAAATCACTGGTGGAAACTCACAAAAATTAAGTGACGAGACTAGAAAATGGTATAATGATATTGAGAGGAAAGCCGAGCAGGTTGTTTCAGCTATCTCAACATATAAAACAGAAAAAACATTTAAAACTTATCGATTGTTTAATCAATCAGAAGATATTTTTTTAGAAAATGCTGTTGGTAAAACACTGGTGATTGATAAAGGATTGATGAGTACTAGTCTTGATAAATCTGTTATAGAGGATTTTGGAGGCGGAGATGTTGAAATTCAATTGAATATACTCATCAAAAAAGGGCAATCTGTTGGTGCGTATGTCAGTGAATTGAGTAGTCATACCAATGAGAAAGAGTTCATAATTAAACCAAATACAAGGTTTAAGGTTCTATCTGAAACGGTGCAAGAGATGGCTTTTGACACTAAACGAAGGATTATTGAAGTGGAGGTAGTGGATTGAAAGCAAAGTATTTAGAATATATCTTGTTTGAACCATTGAAGAATGCGACAGATGAACAAGCTGCTTTTTTAGGAGTTGCAATTTTCTTTAGTCAAGGATTCTTGGAGAAATACCATCCACAGATATTGGAGGATTTTTCTAAAGATTATCCACCAGTTTTTACAAGTGAGCGTTCTAAAAGATGGATTTATCGTTTCAGTAATAATTTCTATAATTTTAGTAGGTCAACCAATGACACTCCACTTGATGAATTTATTGTCAGAGCAAAGAGAAAGATGCCTGACTATGCACGTAAAGAATATGAAGAATATCTATCAACAAGCACCTAGAGAAATCTAAGTGCTTTTCTTATGCTTAGAAAGGAGCAAAGATATGGAAGATTGGAAAGAACGCTTTAAAAAAGAATACTACGAATTGAAAGAACGATTTCAGAAGTTAGACATGATGATTGGTCGATACGAAAAAGGGCAACTCGAGTTTGAACCTAGATGTCCTATCGATTTGTTAAAGAGACAACGTTCGGTTATGTGGGATTACCTTTCAACTCTGGAACAGCGTGCAAAAATTGAAGAAATCAAACTATAAAAATTAACCGCATCGAAATCGAGGCGGTTTTCTTATACTCTAACCGTATGGAATCCCGTACGGTTAAATTTATATGTTTGAGGTATTACCTTGAGGATGTATACAAAAATAGCACTAACAAATGCTGTAACCGTCATTACAACAAA
>NZ_VMMU01000004.1:0-38840 GCF_013277385.1 Streptococcus sp. 544 | reverse complement strand
TGATTATAGATAACTTTTCGTCTATACTTAGGGGTGAACACAATGTGATACTTACAATGCCACTTTGTGTGCGATAAACTATGAGCCTTTTGTGCCATATTTTTCTCCTTTCGCTTTACAATTGGCTTGAACACCTTTATTGTATCGCGTTCGGAGTTTTTTTGGGGTATAACCTTCGACGCGCACCCGCATAGCGGGTGGTTTTTTTGTCTCGCACCTAACGGAGCGAGACGGACTAATAGTCACACAATAAAACGCATATTATTAGGTATAAAAACTTGATACTATGCGTTTTATAGAGAAATGAAATAAAATCTGAACAAATCAATTAGGAATTTAAAGCATTTTATAACAACGTTTTAGAGTAATGGGGTGCTATTTCAACTTTAACCTACTATAATACAGAAAAAACAACTCCCTGATGATTCAAGGAGTTGTCTATAGTTAAGTTAAATTAGTTTTTAGAAGCTTCTTGAAATTCTGGGTTTTTCCATGCTTCGTCAATAATAGCTTGCAATTCTTTAGCAGATGCTTGCATTTTTTGAGTTTCTGCGTCGTTCAATGGGATATTTACTGGACGAACGATACCATGTGCACCAACAACAGCTGGTTGACCGATAAAGACGTTCTCAACTCCGTATTGACCTTCTTGGAATACTGAAAGTGGAAGTACTGCATTTTCATCGTCAAGGATTGCTTTAGTGATACGAGCAAGGGCTACTGCGATACCGTAGTATGTTGCACCTTTTTTGTTGATGATTGTGTAGGCTGCATCACGAACACCTTCGAACAATTCAATCAATTCAGCTTCTTGAACATTTTGAGTGTCTTTAAGGAATTCTTCAAGGTTTACACCAGCGATGTTTGCGTGTGACCAAACAGCGAACTCAGAGTCACCGTGTTCACCCATGATGTAAGCGTGAACTGAACGAGCATCAACATCCAATTTTTCAGCAAGTGCTTGACGGAAACGAGCTGAGTCAAGTGAAGTACCTGAACCGATAACGCGTTCTTTAGGGAAACCAGAGAATTTCCAAGTTGAGTAAGTCAAAACGTCAACTGGGTTAGCAGCAACAAGGAAGATACCTTTGAAACCTGATTCAACAACTTGAGTTACGATTGATTTGTTGATAGCAAGGTTTTTACCTACAAGGTCAAGACGAGTTTCACCTGGTTTTTGAGGCGCACCTGCAGTGATCACAACAAGGTCAGCGTCTGCACAGTCAGAGTATTGAGCTGCATAGATTTTTTTAGGTGAAGTGAAGGCAAGGGCGTGACTAAGGTCAAGTGCGTCACCAACAGCTTTTTCATGCAATTGTGGAATTTCGATAATTCCAAGCTCTTGTGCAATTCCTTGGTTAACAAGTGCAAAAGCGTAAGATGAACCTACAGCACCATCACCGACAAGGATAACTTTTTTGTGTTGTTTAGTTGAAGTCATTGTTCTAAACATCTCCTTAATTTTATTAGGGGATTTTCCCCAGACAACTTCATTCTATCACTTTTAAAAAACTTTGTCACGAATATGCCTTATAGTTCTCAATGTAAACGTTTTAGTGGTTTAGAGGCTGAAATAGATGGGAATTTATGGTATAATGTTGTTACTTACTAATTGTGAAATGAGGCATTTATTAATGCAGGATAAAAATTTAGTGAATGTCAATCTGACAAAGGAGATGAAGACGAGCTTTATCGATTACGCCATGAGTGTTATCGTAGCCCGGGCTCTTCCTGATGTTCGAGATGGCTTGAAACCTGTTCACCGTCGAATTCTCTACGGAATGAATGAATTGGGTGTTACTCCAGACAAACCTCATAAAAAATCTGCTCGTATTACAGGGGATGTCATGGGTAAATACCACCCACATGGGGATTCCTCTATCTATGAAGCCATGGTCCGCATGGCTCAATGGTGGAGCTACCGTTACATGCTTGTAGATGGTCATGGGAACTTTGGTTCCATGGATGGTGATGGTGCTGCCGCCCAGCGTTATACTGAGGCACGTATGAGCAAGATTGCTCTAGAAATGCTTCGAGATATCAATAAGAATACGGTTGATTTCGTCGATAACTATGATGCCAATGAACGGGAACCCTTGGTCTTGCCTGCACGTTTTCCAAACCTTTTGGTCAATGGAGCAACTGGTATTGCCGTTGGGATGGCGACCAATATTCCCCCTCATAATCTGGGTGAAACCATTGATGCAGTGAAGTTGGTCATGGACAATCCTGAAGTGACTACCAAGGACTTGATGGAAGTCTTGCCTGGTCCAGATTTTCCAACAGGTGCCCTTGTCATGGGGAAATCAGGCATTCATAAGGCTTATGAAACAGGTAAAGGTTCTATTGTTCTTCGTTCTCGTACTGAAATTGAAGAAACTAAGACTGGCCGTGAGCGTATTGTTGTAACAGAATTTCCCTATATGGTCAATAAAACAAAGGTGCATGAGCATATTGTTCGTTTGGTTCAGGAAAAACGGATTGAGGGCATCACAGCAGTTCGTGATGAATCTAACCGAGAAGGGGTTCGTTTCGTAATCGAGGTCAAACGTGATGCCTCTGCCAATGTTATCCTCAATAATCTTTTCAAGATGACCCAGATGCAAACCAATTTTGGTTTTAATATGTTGGCGATTCAAAATGGTGTACCGAAGATTTTGTCTCTTCGTCAGATTTTGGATGCTTATATCGAACACCAAAAAGAAGTGGTTGTTCGTCGTACACGTTTTGATAAGGAAAAAGCGGAAGCACGTGCTCATATCTTAGAAGGTCTCTTGATTGCGCTAGACCATATCGACGAAGTGATTCGTATCATCCGTGCTAGTGAAACAGACGCAGAAGCACAAGCTGAGTTGATGAGTAAGTTTAAGCTTTCTGAACGTCAAAGTCAGGCTATCCTAGACATGCGTCTTCGTCGTTTGACAGGTTTGGAACGCGATAAGATTCAGTCTGAGTATGATGACCTCTTGGCTCTGATTGCGGATTTGGCGGATATTCTTGCTAAGCCAGAACGTGTTTCTCAAATTATCAAAGACGAATTAGATGAAGTTAAACGTAAATTTTCTGATAAACGCCGTACAGAGTTGATGGTCGGTGAAGTCTTGAGTCTTGAAGATGAGGACTTGATTGAAGAATCGGATGTCTTGATTACCCTTTCTAACAGAGGCTACATTAAGCGTTTGGATCAGGATGAATTTACTGCTCAAAAACGTGGGGGTCGTGGTGTCCAAGGAACAGGTGTTAAGGATGATGATTTTGTTCGTGAGTTAGTGTCAACTAGCACCCATGATCATCTGCTCTTCTTCACAAATAAAGGGCGAGTTTATCGTTTGAAAGGTTATGAAATTCCTGAGTATGGTCGGACGGCCAAAGGATTACCAGTAGTCAATCTCTTGAAATTAGATGAAGGCGAAAGTATTCAGACTATTATCAATGTTGAGTCTGATCGCAGTGATGATGCTTATCTTTTCTTTACAACCCGTCATGGTATTGTGAAGAGAACCAGCGTTAAGGAATTTGCTAATATTCGTCAAAATGGTCTCAAGGCTTTGAACCTCAAAGATGAAGATGAGTTGATTAATGTCTTGTTGACGGAAGAAGATACGGATATTATCATTGGTACCAAGTTTGGTTATGCAGTTCGCTTTAATCAATCAGCCGTTCGCGGCATGAGTCGTATCGCCACAGGTGTGAAAGGTGTTAACCTTCGTGAAGGAGATACTGTTGTTGGTGCCAGCTTGATTACTGATCAAGATGAGGTTCTTATTATCACAGAAAAAGGATATGGTAAGCGTACAGTCGCTACTGAATACCCAACAAAAGGTCGTGGTGGTAAGGGAATGCAGACAGCTAAAATTACCGAAAAAAATGGCTTGCTGGCCGGTCTTATGACTGTTCAAGGGGATGAGGATTTGATGATTATCACTGATACAGGTGTCATGATTCGAACCAATCTTGCCAATATTTCACAAACAGGACGCGCAACTATGGGAGTTAAAGTAATGCGCCTGGATCAAGATGCTCAGATAGTGACCTTCACAACGGTTGCAGCGGCAGAAAAAGAAGAAGTTGGGACAGAAAATGAAACAGAAGGTGAAGCATAATGTCTCAAAAAAATAATAAAAAGAAAAACAAGCGAAAAAATCTGCTGACAAATATCCTAGCAGGATTTCTGATAGTACTGTCACTGGCTTTGATTTTTAATGCGCAAATTCGAAATATTTTCATGGTCTGGAATACCAATAAGTATCAAGTTAGCCAGGTATCAAAAGAAAAAATAGAAGAAAATCAGGATACAGAAGGAAATTTTGATTTTGATTCGGTCAAAGCGATTTCTTCGGAAGCTGTTTTAGCTTCTCAATGGGATGCTCAAAAATTACCAGTTATTGGGGGAATTGCAATTCCTGAATTGGAAATGAATTTGCCGATTTTTAAAGGACTTGATAATGTTAATCTCTTCTACGGCGCTGGTACAATGAAACGCGAGCAAGTAATGGGAGAAGGAAATTATAGTCTAGCTAGTCACCATATCTTTGGTGTTGATAATGCTAATAAAATGTTATTTTCTCCTTTAGATAATGCTAAAAATGGTATGAAGATTTATCTAACCGATAAAAATAAAGTTTATACCTATGAAATACGTGAAGTCAAACGTGTGACACCGGATCGTGTTGATGAGGTTGATGATAGAGATGGGGTCAATGAAATCACATTAGTAACCTGTGAAGACCTTGCTGCTACAGAACGTATTATTGTAAAAGGTGATTTGAAAGAAACAAAAGATTATTCACAAACATCTGATGAAATCCTAACAGCTTTCAATCAACCGTATAGACAATTTTATTAATACAAATCAGTGAAATCATGGATTTCACTGATTTTTTAAGATTTTCATAAAAATAAACTTTTATGAAATACGGAAAACGCTTCCTTAATTCTAAAGTTTGTGATATAATTATCAAGAAAAAAGATTTAGGAGTTTATTATGGTTTCTTCAGAATTTATCTCAAAGATTGAATTTGCTTGCAAGAAGAAAGAAAGTCTTTATAGCCAAAGCAAATTTAAGTATGCGATTCGTTCTATGTTTGCAGGTGCATTTTTAACCTTCAGTACTGCTGCAGGTGCAGTTGGGGCTGACTTGATTAATAAAATCGCACCAGGTAGTGGACGTTTCCTCTTCCCATTTGTCTTTGCTTGGGGCTTGGCCTACATTGTTTTCTTGAATGCTGAGTTGGTAACATCAAACATGATGTTCTTGACTGCAGGTAGTTTCTTGAAAAAAATCTCTTGGAGAAAAACAGCTGAGATTTTACTTTACTGTACCTTGTTCAACCTTATCGGGGCTTTGATAGCAGGTTGGGGCTTTGCCCACTCAGCAGCTTATGCACATCTGACACACGATAGTTTCATCTCAGGGGTTGTTGAGATGAAGTTAGGCCGTTCAAATGAATTAGTCTTACTTGAGGCGATTTTGGCAAATATTTTCGTTAATATTGCGATTCTTTCATTTGTTTTGGTCAAAGATGGTGGTGCCAAACTTTGGCTTGTGTTGTCAGCGATTTACATGTTTGTATTCTTAACAAACGAGCACATTGCCGCGAACTTTGCTTCTTTCGCGATTGTAAAATTCAGTGTTGCTGCTGACTCAATTGCCAACTTCGGTGTTGGAAATATGCTTCGTCACTGGGGTGTAACCTTCATCGGAAACTTTATCGGAGGAGGCCTCTTGATGGGTCTTCCATATGCCTTCCTCAATAAAAATGAAGATACTTATGTAGATTAAGAAAATGAGCACGATTGAGTCGTGCTTTTTTCGATTTTTAAAATAAGGTAATAGTTATTTATTATATCAAAATATAGAAAACTGATATTTGTAAACTATAACTCAAGGTGCTACAATATCCTTAATCAAACTATATGGAGGTCGCCTTATGATTCGTGATTTTAAATTTGAAACATTACAATTGCATGCTGGTCAAGTTGTGGATCCAGCTACCAAGTCTCGTGCAGTACCGATTTATCAGACTACATCCTTTGTTTTTGATGACACGCAGGAAGGTGCCGATTTGTTTGCCTTGAGAAAACCAGGGAATATCTATACTCGTATTACAAATCCTACAACGGCTGCCTTTGAAGAAAGAATTGCTGCTCTGGAAGGTGGTGTTGGAGCTCTTGCAACCGCATCAGGTATGGCTGCAGTGACTTATACGATTTTGGCACTTGCCCATGCTGGTGACCATGTTGTAGCAGCATCAACTATTTACGGTGGGACTTTCAATCTCTTGAAAGAAACCCTTCCTCGTTATGGGATCACAACAACCTTTGTCGATGTGGATAATTTGGAGGAAGTAGAAGCAGCGATCAAAGACAATACCAAGCTTGTCTTAATTGAAACCTTGGGCAATCCCTTGATTAACATTCCTGACTTGGAAAAATTGGCTGAGATTGCGCATAAACACCAGATTCCACTCGTTTCGGACAACACTTTTGCTACACCATATTTGATTAACGTCTTTTCTCACGGTGTTGATATTGCCATTCACTCTGCGACTAAGTTTATCGGTGGGCATGGTACGACTATTGGTGGAGTGATTGTCGATAGTGGGCGTTTTGACTGGGCGGCTTCAGGGAAATTCCCTCAATTTGTTGAGGAAGACCCAAGCTATCATAACTTGAGCTATACTCGTGATGTAGGTGCGGCTGCCTTTATTATCGCTGTCCGTGTTCAATTGCTCCGTGATACAGGTGCAGCCTTGTCGCCATTTAATGCCTTCTTGTTACTCCAAGGACTTGAAACCCTTTCACTTCGTGTGGAACGGCATGTGCAAAATGCAGAGAAAATTGTTGATTTCCTTGTCAACCATCCTAAGGTAGAAAAGGTCAATTATCCAAAACTTGCTGATAGTCCTTACCATGCCTTGGCTGAGAAATATTTGCCAAAAGGTGTGGGCTCAATCTTTACCTTCCATGTCAAAGGTGGGGAGGCAGAAGCCCGTAAGGTAATTGATCATTTAGAAATCTTCTCTGACCTAGCAAACGTGGCAGATGCCAAATCGCTTGTTGTCCATCCAGCTACAACCACTCACGGTCAATTGTCAGAAAAAGACCTTGAAGCAGCAGGTGTCACACCAAACCAAATTCGTTTGTCAATCGGACTTGAAAATGTAGAGGATTTGATCGAAGATTTGCGCTTGGCCTTGGAAAAAATTTAAAGTAAAAGAAGATAAACAGTGGGTTTCGACTCGCTGTTTTTGATTTTCCTTTAGGCATGATATAATGGTTAAAGAAGTCTAGAAAGAGGAACGATATGAACGAAATCAAATGTCCCAACTGTGGGGAAGTCTTTACAGTAAATGAAAGTCAGTATGCCGAACTTTTGTCTCAAGTGAGAACGGCAGAGTTTGATAAGGAATTGCACGACCGGATGAAGCAGGAACTGGCCTTGGCTGAGCAAAAGGCCATGAATGAACAACAGTCTAAACTAGCTCAAAAAGACCAAGAAATTGCTCAATTACAGAGTCAAATCCAAAACTTTGATACAGAAAAAGAATTGGCCAAGAAAGAGGTTGAACAGACAAGTAATCAGGCCTTATTGGCTAAGGATAAGGAAGTACAGGCCTTGGAAAACCAATTGGCGACCTTGCGTTTGGAGCATGAAAACCAGCTCCAAAAGACCCTTTCTGATCTAGAAAAAGAACGTGATCAGGTTAAAAACCAACTTCTTTTACAAGAAAAAGAAAACGAGCTTTCTCTTGCTTCTGTTAAGCAAAACTACGAAGCCCAGCTCAAGGCAGCCAGTGAACAAGTCGAATTTTACAAGAATTTCAAAGTCCAACAATCTACAAAAGCGATTGGGGAAAGTCTGGAACACTATGCAGAGAGTGAGTTTAACAAGGTACGTAGTTTCGCCTTTCCAAATGCTTACTTTGAGAAGGATAACAAGGTTTCTGCGCGTGGTTCTAAGGGGGACTTTATCTTCCGTGAATGCGATGAAAATGGAGTCGAAATCATTTCCATTATGTTTGAGATGAAAAATGAAGCAGATGGAACAGAGAAGAAGCACAATAATGCAGATTTTTACAAGGAATTAGACAAGGACCGTCGGGAGAAGAACTGTGAGTATGCCGTTTTGGTGACTATGCTTGAGGCCGATAACGACTACTTTAACACAGGGATTGTTGACGTCAGCCATGAGTACGAAAAGATGTATGTGGTTCGTCCTCAATTCTTTATCCAGTTGATTGGTCTCTTACGTAATGCGGCGCTTAATTCCCTAAAATACAAGCAGGAGCTGGCCTTGGTTCGCGAACAAAATATTGACATTACGCATTTTGAAGAAGATTTGGACGCCTTTAAACTAGCTTTTGCCAAGAACTATAACTCAGCTTCGACCAACTTTGGAAAAGCTATTGATGAAATCGATAAGGCCATAAAACGGATGGAAGAGGTTAAGAAATTCCTAACCACATCTGAAAACCAACTCCGTCTCGCAAACAACAAATTGGAAGATGTTTCTGTTAAAAAATTGACTCGAAAAAATCCAACCATGAAAGCGAAATTTGAAGCACTGAAGGGGGAGTGAGAAAGCAAAAATGAACGGTATTATCAACTTAAAAAAAGAAGCGGGGATGACATCGCATGATGCGGTTTTTAAACTGCGTAAGATTTTGGGAACCAAGAAGATTGGTCATGGTGGGACTTTGGATCCGGATGTGGTGGGTGTTTTGCCCATTGCGGTTGGCAAGGCGACACGCATGGTCGAGTTCATGCAGGATGAGGGCAAGGTCTATGAGGGGGAGATTACTCTCGGTTATTCAACGACGACAGAGGATGCTAGTGGGGAAGTTGTCGCAGAGACACCTGTTTTATCGCCCTTGGATGAAAAGCTTGTTGATGAAGCAATCGCTAGTTTGACTGGGACTATTACCCAGATTCCACCGATGTATTCGGCTGTAAAGGTCAATGGTCGCAAGCTCTATGAGTATGCGCGTGCTGGTCAGGAAGTGGAGCGTCCAGAACGTCAGGTGACCATTTATCAATTTGAGCGGACAAGTCCAATTTCTTATGAGGATCATCTTGCATGTTTTACTTTCCGTGTAAAATGCAGTAAAGGGACTTACATCCGTACCTTGTCAGTTGATTTGGGAGAGAAGCTTGGTTATGCGGCTCATATGTCACATTTAACACGGACTAGTGCAGCTGGTTTGCAACTAGAAGATGCTCTTACCTTGGAAGAAATTGCTGCAAAAGTGGGGGCTGGCCAATTGGACTTTCTTCATCCTCTAGAGATTGGGACAGGAGACCTTGTCAAAGTTTTCCTAAGTCCAGAAGAGGCTGCAGAAGTGCGCTTTGGTCGTTTTATAGAGCTCGAACAAACGGACAAAGAACTGGCTGCTTTTGAAGGAGATAAATTGCTAGCCATTCTAGAAAAGCGAGACAATCTCTACAAGCCAAGGAAGGTTTTTAGCTAGTCTAACTGGGGGTGTAGGGATTAGAATTGTTTCCCCTAAACTATCCAAAACCAGACTATAAATTTTGCAAAAAATGTGATAGAATAGACGACGGATAAAAAAACGGAGGATAGCATGCAAAATAGACCAATCATTATCGGAGTGACAGGTGGTTCTGGTGGTGGTAAGACCAGTGTTTCGAGAGCCATTTTATCGCATTTTCCTGATGAAAAGATTTCCATGATTGAGCATGATTCATACTACAAGGATCAGTCTCATTTGACCTTTGAAGAGCGTATCAAAACCAACTACGACCATCCTTTTGCCTTTGATACAGACTTGATGATCGAGCAGATTAAGGAATTGTTGGCGGGTCGTCCGGTGGACATCCCGACTTATGACTATACAGAACATACACGGAGTAGCAAGACCTATCGTCAAGAGCCTCAAGATGTCTTTATCGTTGAGGGGATTTTGGTCTTGGAGGACAAGCGTCTGCGTGATTTGATGGATATCAAGATTTTTGTGGATACAGATGATGATGTGCGCATTATTCGTCGTATTAAGCGCGATATGGAAGAACGTGGCCGTAGCCTTGATAGCGTTATTGACCAGTATCTAGGCGTGGTCAAACCCATGTACCACCAGTTTATCGAGCCAACCAAGCGGTATGCTGATATTGTCATTCCTGAGGGAGTCAGCAATACAGTTGCTATTGACCTGTTGACGACCAAGATTGCAAAGATTTTGGAAGAAGCTCGAAACAGCAAATAATCAGATGTGGAGGCCTTGCCTCCTTTTTCTATTTTTCCCTCATAATGGTACATAAATGGAGATTTTTAGGCATATTTTTGGTATAATAATACCCATGAAAGAGCAAGTAAATGAATAGTAGGTGGAGATGGAAAAGTATTTATCGGTAACAACTTTGACCAAGTATCTGAAAATGAAATTCGATAAAGACCCTTACTTGGAACGGGTCTATTTAACTGGTCAAGTTTCCAACTTTCGTAAACGACCGACTCACCAATATTTCTCCCTAAAGGATGACCATGCAGTTATTCAAGCAACCATCTGGTCTGGGATTTATCAGAAATTAGGTTTCGACCTAGAAGAAGGGATGAAAATCAATGTGATTGGGCGTGTGCAGGTTTATGAGCCAAGTGGTAGCTACTCCATTATCATTGAAAAAGCTGAACCTGATGGGGTTGGTGCGCTTGCGATTCAGTTTGAACAACTTAAGAAAAAATTGACGGAAGAAGGCCTGTTTCAAGAACGTTTCAAGCAACCTCTGCCCCAATTTTCTAAGAGAATTGGTGTAGTGACCAGTCGCAGTGGAGCCGTTATTCGAGATATTATCACGACCGTCAGCAGGCGCTTTCCAGGTGTGGACATTCTTCTCTATCCGACCAAGGTTCAAGGAGATGGAGCAGCAGAGGAAATAGCTCGAAATATTGCGCGTGCCAATCAACGTGACGATTTGGATTTGCTGATTATTGGTCGTGGTGGAGGTTCTATTGAGGATCTCTGGGCCTTTAACGAAGAAATTGTGGTACGAGCTATCTTTGAATCTCGCTTGCCAATCATTTCTAGTGTTGGGCATGAGACGGATGTAACCTTGGCAGATTTTGTAGCGGATCGTCGGGCGGCAACGCCAACAGCAGCTGCTGAACTAGCAACACCTGTTACCAAGTTGGATGTATTAGCTCATTTGCAAAATCAAGAAAAACGGATGGCAACAGCAGTCCGAAATGTCCTATCTAAGAAACAAGAAGCTTTGAAAAAATGCAGTCAGTCTGTTATCTTTAGACAGCCAGAGCGCTTGTATGACGGTTATTTGCAACGATTGGATCAACTGCAACTGCGCTTAAAACAAAGTTTGCAAACACGGATTTCTGATAACAAACAGATAGTCCAAGCAAGGACGCATCGACTGGTACAATTATCACCCGTTACCAAAATCCAACGCTATCAAGACCGCTTAAGCCAGTTGGACAAGCTCCTACGTAGCCAAATGGCGCTGGTTTATGACGCCAAGGTTGCTGAGGTCAAGAGACTTTCAGAAGCCTTGCTCATGTTGGATACCAGTCGAATTGTGGCGCGTGGTTATGCTATTGTCAAAAAGGAAGAGTCCGTTGTAGATTCGGTTGAGAGTTTGAAGAAAAAAGACCAAGTGACGCTTTTGATGCGAGATGGTCGAGTAGAATTAGAGGTTAAAGATGTCAAAACAAAAGAAATTTGAGGAAAATCTAGCAGAACTGGAAACCATCGTCCAAAGTTTGGAAAATGGTGAGATTGCTTTGGAAGATGCGATTACTGCCTTTCAAAAGGGCATGGTCTTGTCAAAAGAGCTCCAAGCTACGCTAGACAAGGCTGAAAAGACTTTGGTCAAGGTTATGCAAGAAGACGGAACAGAAAGTGATTTTGAATGAAAAAGCAAGAAAAATTAGCTCTTGTCGAGTCAGCCTTGGAAGACTTTTATGGAGACCAGCAGTTTGCCTCTAGTTTGCGAGAGTCTGTTCTCTATTCCATTCATGCTGGTGGCAAGCGTATTCGCCCTTTTCTTCTGTTAGAAGTTCTGGAAGCCTTGCAGGTGGCTATTAAACCAGCACATGCACAGGTGGCCGCGGCCTTGGAAATGATTCATACAGGTAGCTTGATTCACGATGACCTTCCTGCTATGGATGATGATGATTACCGTCGAGGGCGTTTGACCAACCATAAGAAATTTGGCGAAGCAATGGCAATTTTGGCTGGAGATGCTTTATTCCTAGATCCTTACGCCTTGATAGCGCAGGCAGATTTGCCAAGTCAGATTAAGGTGGACTTGATTGCCAACTTATCTCTTGCTTCAGGAAGTCTAGGCATGGTAGCAGGGCAAGTTTTGGATATGGAAGGTGAACACCAGCATTTGTCTTTGGAAGAACTTCAGACCATTCATGCTAATAAGACTGGAAAACTACTAGCCTATCCCTTCCAAGCGGCTGCTATCATTGCGGAATTGGCTCCTGAAATTCAGGCAAAACTTAAAACTGTAGGTGAATTGATTGGGCTTGCTTTTCAAGTTAGAGATGATGTGTTAGATGTGACCGCTAGTTTTGAGGAGATCGGCAAGACACCACAAAAGGATCTACAGGCAGAAAAGTCAACCTATCCTGCTTTGTTGGGTTTGGAAGAGGCTATTGCCTTTTGTAACCAAACTCTGGATCAAGCTAATGCCAAATTAGAAGAAATTGCCCAGCAGATTCCCTTTGAAACAGAATCGATTGTAAAAGTAGTAGAAAGTTTGAGAATCAATGGCTAAGGAAAGAGTGGATGTACTAGCTTATAAACAGGGTTTGTTTGAAACGCGAGAACAGGCCAAGCGCGGTGTCATGGCTGGCCTAGTCGTAGCAGTCCTTAATGGAGAACGGTTTGATAAACCAGGAGAGAAAATCCCAGATGACACCGAGCTGAAACTTAAGGGTGAAAAACTCAAGTATGTCAGCCGTGGTGGCTTGAAACTGGAGAAGGCCTTGCAGGTCTTTGATTTGTCAGTGGAAGGAGCTACAACGATTGATATTGGGGCTTCTACTGGAGGATTTACCGATGTTATGTTGCAGAATGGTGCTGAGTTAGTCTTTGCAGTTGATGTTGGTACCAATCAGTTGGCTTGGAAATTGCGCCAAGACCCAAGGGTTGTCAGCATGGAGCAGTTCAATTTCCGCTATGCTGAAAAGATTGATTTCGAGCAGGAATCGATCTTTGCCAGTATTGATGTGAGTTTCATTTCCCTCAGTCTGAT
The DNA here is from genome assembly GCF_013277385.1 of Streptococcus sp. 544. Lineage (NCBI taxonomy): Bacteria > Bacillati > Bacillota > Bacilli > Lactobacillales > Streptococcaceae > Streptococcus > Streptococcus sp. 544. The sequence goes on along the minus strand of NZ_VMMU01000004.1, from coordinate 25,607 downwards.
TTTGCCAGCCTTGCACCGAGTCTTGGCAGATCAAGGACAGGTTGTGGCTTTGGTTAAGCCCCAGTTTGAGGCAGGACGTGAGCAGATTGGGAAAAATGGGATTATTCGAGATGCCAAGGTCCATCAACATGTCCTTGAATCTGTCACAGCTATGGCAGTAGAGGAAGGATTTTCAGTTCTTGGTTTGGACTTTTCTCCCATCCAAGGTGGACATGGAAATATTGAATTTTTAGCGTATTTGAAAAAAGAAGAGTCAGCAAGCAATCAGGTTCTTGCTGATATTGAAGAAGTAGTAGAGAGGGCGCATAGTCAATTTAAAAATGAATAAAAAAGAGAGACTTGAAAAAATTAGACGATTTGTGACAGATTATCAAATCGGAACGCAAGAAGAAATCGTAGAACATTTGAAAGAGGCAGGAATCACTGCCACTCAAGCGACAGTATCCAGAGATATCAAAGAACTAGGTATTGTCAAAATTCCTTTGAGAGACAACACCTATGTCTATGAATTGCCAAAATCAATCGTAAAAAGTTTGCAACTAGCTGAAGACAATATCGAATCGGCTGAATTGATGGACAAGATGATCAATCTCCAAGTTATCCCAGGAAATACAGCTTTTGTAAAAGCTCAGTTAACCGAGACGTTTGTGGACAAGATTTTTAGCTGTTTGGCTGATGATAGCTCGATTTTGGTTATTGCCAGAAGTGAAAGTCTAGCTGAGGAAATCTTTGAACAAGTAAAAAATTGGTAGGTCTATATGTTACTTGAAATTTCGATAAAAAACTTTGCCATTATTGAGGCTATTTCCCTCCATTTTGAAAAGGGGATGACTGTTCTGACTGGTGAAACGGGTGCAGGGAAGTCGATTATCATTGATGCCATGAATATGATGTTGGGAGCTCGTGCTACGACAGATGTTATTCGTCATGGTGCGCCAAAGGCAGAGATTGAGGGGCTTTTCTCAGTTGAGAATAGTCGCCTTTTACAGGAAATTTTTGATGAGCAAGGTTTGGAAATGGGTGATGAAATTATCATCCGTCGAGAAATCTTGCAAAGTGGTCGTAGTATCAGCCGTGTCAATGGCCAGATGGTCAATCTGTCTGTTTTGCGTGCTATTGGGCAACATCTGGTGGATATACATGGTCAGCATGACCAAGAAGAGTTAATGCGTCCTCAACTTCATATCCAGATGTTAGATGAATTCGGTGACGCAGCTTTTTGGAACTTGAAAGAAACCTATCAAACGAGTTTTGATGCCTACCGTAAAATGCGCAAGCAGGTTCTGGAAGTCAAGAAAAACCAGCAGGAACACAAGGCACGTATCGAAATGTTGGAATTTCAAATGGCAGAGATTGAGGCAGCAAACTTGCAGGCTGGAGAAGATTTGGCTCTCAATCAAGAGCGTGATAAACTGCTCAACCATAAAAATATTGCGGATACACTGACCAATGCCTACAGTATGTTAGACAATGAAGAGTTCTCGAGTCTGGCCAATGTTCGTTCGGCCATGAATGACATGGAAAGTGTCGAAGAGTACGACCCTGAATACCGTGAGATTTCAAGCTCACTGTCTGAGACCTACTATGTCTTAGAAGATATTAGCAAGCGTTTGGAAGCTATTATTGAGGACCTTGATTTTGATGGCAATCGCCTCATGCAGGTTGAGAATCGTTTGGACCTCCTTCACACTATTACCCGTAAGTATGGTGGGACTGTAGACGATGTCTTGCTTTATTTTGCTAAAATTACAGAAGAATACAATCTATTGACAGGTAATAACCTTTCGTCTGAGGACATGGAAGCAGAGCTCAAGAAATTGGAAGTCAATCTTGTTGATTTGGCAGGTCAACTTGCATCTGCTCGTCATGACTTGGCTCAGCAGCTCGAAGCAGAGATTAAACAAGAGCTTCAAGATCTTTATATGGAAAAAGCCCAGTTTCAAGTTCGTTTTAGCAAGGGTAAATTCAGTCGTGAGGGCAATGAAATGGTCGAATTTTACATTTCAACCAATCCTGGAGAAGACTTTAAACCCTTGGTTAAGGTTGCATCTGGTGGGGAATTATCCCGTCTCATGCTAGCCATCAAGTCTGCCTTTTCTCGCAAAGAAGGTAAGACCAGCATTGTCTTTGATGAGGTGGATACAGGAGTTTCAGGCCGTGTAGCTCAGGCTATTGCACAGAAGATTCACAAGATTGGCCAGCATGGGCAGGTTCTGGCTATCTCCCACTTGCCACAAGTGATTGCGATTGCGGATTATCAATTCTTTATTGAGAAGATTAGCAATGACCATTCAACAGTTTCGACTGTTCGTCTTTTGACGGTTGAAGAGCGAGTGGAGGAAGTTGCCAAGATGTTGGCAGGTGATGATGTGACGGAAGCAGCTCTGACGCAAGCCAGAGAATTGTTGAGAAACAGGGAGAAATAAGATGACAGATTATTATGTAATTGGAGATGTTCATGGAAAAGCTGGAATGCTAGAAGACCTTCTCAAAACATGGGATGGTCAGACCCAGTTGCTCTTTCTAGGGGATTTGATTGACCGCGGTGAAGATAGTCGCCGTGTCCTTGAAATGGTTAAGGATTTAGTAGATAATCAAGGGGCTATCTGTTTGTCAGGAAACCACGAGTATATGTTTTTGACTTGGCTCGATGACCCAGAAGAAAGCTATGACCATTATCGTCGCAATGGTGGAGATACAACCATTAACTCTATCCTAGGTCGTCCCTTGGATGCACCAGTTGATGGGGTCGAGGATGCCAAGCGTGTTGCTACTGAAGCAGCAGACTTGGTCGAATTCATTCGTCAAATGCCGTTTGTGGTAGAGACCGACAAGTATATCTTTGTTCACGCAGGTATTGATTTGACCTTGGATGACTGGCATGAAACCACAGATTATAAAAAAGTATGGCTTAGAAAACCATTCCACGAAGCAGAAAATCATACTGGAAAAATCATTGTCTTTGGTCATACACCAGTTTATGGTTTATTACAGCAAGAACGCGGTACAGCTGAGCTTTGGGTGACAGAAGACGGTAAGATTGGAATGGATGGAGGAGCTGTCTATGGTGGTGTCCTTCACGGGATTGTCTTTACAGACCAAGGAATGACAGAACATCACTTTATCGAAAATGACGGCTTTGTCGCTGAAGATTAGTACTCCTAGCAGGGTATGGTCTTGTCAAAATGTCAAAAACAATTTATAATAAATAGATACCCTGAAAGGAAGAGAATCATGAACTTAGAAGAATTGAAAAAACGACAGGAGAAGATCCGTAACTTCTCTATTATCGCCCACATTGACCACGGGAAATCAACTCTAGCAGACCGCATTTTGGAAAAAACAGAGACGGTTTCAAGTCGTGAAATGCAGGCCCAGCTTTTGGATAGCATGGATTTAGAGCGGGAACGTGGGATTACCATTAAGTTGAATGCCATTGAGCTGAATTATACTGCAAAAGATGGAGAAACTTATATTTTCCACTTGATTGACACGCCAGGTCACGTGGACTTTACCTATGAAGTTTCGCGTTCGCTAGCTGCCTGTGAAGGAGCGATTTTAGTGGTTGATGCTGCTCAAGGAATTGAGGCCCAAACCCTTGCCAACGTTTATCTGGCCTTGGACAATGATTTGGAAATCATGCCAGTCATTAACAAGATTGACCTGCCAGCAGCGGATCCAGAGCGCGTGCGTACTGAGATTGAAGATGTCATTGGTTTGGATGCTAGTGAAGCAGTTTTGGCTTCTGCCAAGGCCGGTATTGGGATTGAAGACATCCTTGAGCAAATCGTAGAAAAAGTACCAGCACCAACGGGTGATGTGACGGCACCACTTAAGGCCTTGATTTTCGACTCTGTTTACGATGCTTACCGTGGGGTTATCCTCCAAGTGCGTGTCATGGACGGAGTGGTCAAACCTGGAGATAAGATTCAGCTCATGAGCAATGGTAAGACCTTTGATGTGACCGAAGTTGGTATTTTTACTCCGAAAGCAGTTGGTCGTGATTTCCTTGCGACTGGTGACGTTGGATATATCGCTGCTTCTATTAAGACGGTTCAAGACACTCGTGTGGGTGATACCGTTACCTTGGCAACCAATCCTGCGGCAGAGCCATTACATGGTTACAAGCAGATGAATCCTATGGTCTTTGCGGGTCTCTATCCTATCGAGTCAAACAAGTACAATGACCTGCGTGAAGCGCTTGAAAAATTGCAGCTCAACGATGCCAGTCTGCAGTTTGAACCAGAAACATCTCAGGCACTTGGATTTGGTTTCCGTTGTGGTTTCCTTGGACTTCTTCATATGGATGTTATTCAAGAACGTTTAGAGCGTGAGTTCAATATCGACCTCATTATGACAGCTCCGTCTGTTATCTATAAAGTCAATCTGACAGACGGCGAATCTATGGATGTGTCTAACCCATCTGAGTTCCCAGATCCAACTAAGATTGCGACCATTGAAGAGCCTTATGTCAAGGCGCAAATCATGGTGCCGCAGGAGTTTGTCGGGGCAGTAATGGAATTAGCTCAGCGTAAGCGTGGGGACTTTGTGACTATGGATTATATTGATGACAATCGTGTTAATGTTATCTATCAAATTCCACTTGCTGAAATCGTCTTTGACTTCTTTGATAAACTTAAGTCTTCGACACGTGGTTATGCAAGTTTTGACTACGAATTGTCAGAGTATCGTCCATCTAAGCTGGTCAAAATGGATATCCTTCTCAATGGAGACAAGGTGGACGCCCTCAGCTTTATCGTTCACAAGGATTTTGCTTACGAACGTGGAAAACTTATCGTTGATAAACTCAAGAAAATTATCCCTCGTCAACAATTTGAAGTTCCAATCCAGGCAGCAATTGGACACAAGATTGTCGCTCGTACTGATATCAAGGCCCTTCGTAAGAACGTACTTGCCAAGTGTTACGGTGGTGACGTTTCTCGTAAACGCAAACTCCTTGAAAAACAAAAAGCTGGTAAGAAACGTATGAAAGCTATCGGATCAGTAGAAGTTCCTCAAGAAGCCTTTCTCAGTGTCTTGAGCATGGATGAAGAATAAAATTTTTACTTAAAAATTAGAGCAGGTTTATAAGCCTGCTTTTTATTATGGGAACATTGTTAATACTCTTCGAAAATCTCTTCAAACCACGTCAGCTTCACCTTGCCGTAGGTATGATCACTGACTTCGTCAGTCTTATCTACAACCTCAAAAGCATGTTTTGAGCTGACTTCGTCAGTTTTATCTACAACCTCAAAATCATGTTTTGAGCTGACTTCGTCAGTTCTATCTACAACCTCAAAACTGTGTTTTGAGCAACCTGCGGCTAGCTTCCTAGTTTGCTCTAGTATTAGAACAGAAAAAATGCTGATAGTATTTGTTTGTGTGTTTATTTTTATATAACAAACTATAAACGCAACAAAAATATAAAAAAAGAGACAAAAATCAACAGAAAACTATTGACAACGATTTCATATAGTGTTATACTTATGGCATAAAGTTAATGGAAAGAAGGGAAAACCTTATGGGATTAGATCATTTCTTTGACAAAAACCTTGTGTTTTGCTTAGAAGCGGATAATCAAGAACATCTCTTTGATCAGGTTGCAACTTTATTGGAAGAACGAGAAATCGTGACTCCAACCTATCGTGAAGCCTTGATCACGCGTGAAAAATCATTTCCAACTGGCTTAGATATGGAATTTTTGGGTAAGGATTTGCCAAATGTGGCTATTCCTCATACAGATATTGTTCATAATCTAGCTGAAAAAGTTGTGGTCGTTCGATTAGATAAACCTGTGACCTTCCACAACATGATTGCACCGGATAAGGAAGTAGAAGTATCCTTGCTCTTCTTTATTATCAATAACTCGAGTTCAAGTCAAACCAATATTCTTGCTCAGTTGATGGACTTCTTCACAGGAAATGGTCATCTTGAAGACCTATCAAAAATTTCTGAACCAGAAGCCCTCTATGCTTATATCGCTGAAGCAATTGCTTAATCTTGTCTATTAAAAATATTAAATTGGAGGAAATCCATATGATTAAAATTCTTGCTGCCTGCGGTGCAGGTGTTAACTCAAGCCACCAAATTAAAAGTGCTCTTGAAGAAGAACTTTCAAACCGTGGTTACGATGTGCACTGTGATGCAGTCATGGTCAAAGACGTTAACGAAGACCTTATCAAAGGTTATGACATCTTCACACCAATTGCTGCTACAGACCTTGGTTTTGACCCAGATATTCCAGTTATCGAAGCTGGACCAATCTTATTCCGTATTCCAGCAATGAGTGCTCCAGTATATGATAATATTGAAGCAGCCATCAAAGAACACGGGTTAAGCTAATTTTAATTTGTTAACATTCATATAACATAAAAAAGGGAGGAACTGTTATGGATGCAATATTTGGTCTAATCAAAGACTTTTTCACACCTATCTTAGATATGGGTGGTCCTGTCATCATGTTAATCATTTTGACAGTATTGGCTTTACTTTTTGGAGTGAAATTCTCCAAAGCGCTTGAAGGTGGTATCAAACTTGCCATCGCTCTTACTGGTATCGGTGCCATCATCGGTATGCTAAACACTGCTTTCTCAGCGTCGCTTGCAAAATTCGTTGAAAATACTGGTATTCAATTGAGTATTACAGACGTTGGTTGGGCACCACTTGCTACAATCACTTGGGGTTCTGCTTGGACACTTTACTTCTTGCTCATCATGTTGATTGTCAACATAGTGATGCTAGCTATGAAGAAAACTGATACACTTGACGTTGATATCTTTGATATCTGGCACTTGTCTATCACAGGTCTTTTGATTAAATGGTATGCAGATAACAACGGTGTGAGCCAAGGGGTTTCACTCTTGATTGCTACAGCAGCTATCGTGCTTGTTGGTGTGTTGAAAATTATCAACTCTGACTTGATGAAACCTACATTTGATGACCTTCTTAACGCTCCAAGTTCATCACCAATGACATCAACTCACATGAACTACATGATGAACCCAGTTATCATGGTTTTGGACAAGATTTTTGAAAAATTCTTCCCAGGTCTTGATAAATATGACTTTGACGCTGCAAAATTGAACAAGAAAATCGGTTTCTGGGGTTCTAAATTCTTTATCGGTTTCATCCTTGGTATCGTTATCGGTATTATGGGAACTCCACATCCAATTGCAGGTGTTGAAGATGCAGATAAATGGCGTCTTGTTATCAGAGGATGGTTGTCTCTTGGTTTGACTGCCGGTGTATCTTTGGAACTCTTCTCACTTATCGGTTCATGGTTCATCGCTGCCGTAGAACCTCTTTCACAAGGTATTACAAACGTTGCTACTAAACGTCTTCAAGGACGTAAATTCAATATCGGTCTTGACTGGCCATTCATCGCTGGTCGTGCTGAAATCTGGGCTTGTGCCAACGTACTTGCACCAATCATGTTGATTGAAGCAGTGCTTCTTTCAAAAGTCGGAAATGGTATCTTGCCACTTGCAGGTATCATCGCTATGGGTGTTACTCCAGCTCTCTTGGTTGTAACACGTGGTAAATTGCTCCGTATGATTATCTTCGGAACACTCTTGTTGCCACTCTTCCTTCTTTCAGGTACACTTATTGCACCATTTGCAACAGAACTTGCTAAAGGTGTAGGTGCCTTCCCAGAAGGTGTGAGCCAAACTCAATTGATTGCTCACTCAACTCTTGAAGGACCAATCGAAAAACTTCTTGGTTGGACAATTGGTAACACTACAACAGGTGATATCAAAGCAATCCTTGGTGCTGTGATCTTCCTTGTATTCTATATCGGTATCTTTGCTTGGTACAGAAAACAAATGATCAAACGTAACGAAGAGTACGCAGCAAAAGCAAAATAATGCGCTCCTATAAAATGTAAATTGTAAAAGCTAGGTTGTCAATTTCCTAATTGGGAGTGACAGCCTAGCTTTTTTCCGAAGTATTAAAATTTGGAGGTAAATAACAGTGATTAAATTAAAATCAGATAAATTAACAGTCGAGTTTAAAACACTCGGTGGCACTCTTTCATCAATTAAAGATAATGACGGTACTGAATACTTATGGCAAGGAGATGCTACTTATTGGAGTGGACAAGCTCCTGTTCTCTTTCCCATTTGTGGTTCATTGAGAGGGGATACAGCACTTTATATAGATGATAATGGACAAGAAAGTAAAGGAAAGATTCCTCGTCATGGTTTGGTTCGCAAGAAAGAATTTGAATTAGTTGAACAGACAGATAATAGTGTAACTTTTGCAATTGAAGACGATGAGAATAGCTACCAGAACTACCCTTATCATTTCCGCCTAGAAATCACTTATATCCTTACTGGGAAGACAGTACGGACTCAATACAAGATTTTCAATAAAGAAACTAACAAGGTCATGCCTTACTTTATTGGTGGCCATCCAGGATTTAATTGTCCTCTACTGGATGATGAAGTCTATGAAGATTATTATCTAGAGTTTGAGAAAGAAGAGACTTGCTCTGTTCCACGTCCTTTCCCAGACACAGGTCTGCTTGATTTTCAAGATAGAAGTCCATGGCTAGAAGATCAAAAAGAATTAGACCTTAGCTATGATCTTTTCAGTACAGATGCAGTCACCTTAGATGAATTGCAATCTAGAACAATTGCCCTTCGTTCTCGTAAACATGATAAGGGATTGAAAGTGAACTTTGCAGAGTTTCCAAATCTCATCATCTGGTCAACTTTGAATAAAGGTCCTTTCATTGCCTTTGAACCATGGTCTGGCTTGTCAACATCCCTTGAAGAAGGAGATCATCTAGAAGATAAGAAGAATGTTCGTCTCTTAGAAGCCAATCAGGTTGAAGAAATAGGGTTTGAGATAGAAGTTTTATAAAAAAGTAAAAAATAAATAACAAAAACAAACATAAACTGTTGACTTTTTCAAACAATAGTAGTATATTATGTTTGTGAGGACTAATTGACTGTTTTTTAAAGACAGCCAATACACTGCTGGAATCCAGCATAGAAAAAATAAAAAGGAGTATACAATATGTCTATTGTTATCGGTGCAGATGCTGCAGGTTTGAGATTGAAAGAAGTTGTGAAAGACTTCTTAGAAAAAGAAAATTTCCACGTTGTGGATGTTACAGCTGAAGGTCAAGACTTTGTTGATGTGACTCTTGCTGTTGCTGCAGAAGTAAACAAAGAAGAACAAAACCTTGGTATCGTGATTGATGCTTACGGTGCTGGTCCATTTATGGTCGCAACTAAGATCAAAGGAATGGTTGCTGCAGAAGTATCTGACGAACGTTCAGCTTATATGACTCGTGGCCACAACAACTCTCGTATGATCACTATGGGTGCACAACTTGTTGGTGATGAATTGGCTAAAAACATTGCTAAAGGATTTGTTAACGGTAAATACGATGGTGGACGTCACCAAATTCGGGTCGACATGTTGAACAAAATGTGCTAATTAGATTACAGTAAGAAAGGTAAGTTAAAAATGAGAATTGCAATTGGATGTGACCACATCGTAACAGATGAAAAAATGGCGGTTTCAGAATTTTTGAAATCAAAAGGATATGAAGTCATTGACTTTGGTACATATGATCATACACGTACTCACTACCCAATCTTTGGTAAAAAAGTAGGGGAAGCTGTAACTAGTGGTCAAGCTGATCTTGGAGTATGTATCTGTGGTACTGGTGTTGGTATCAACAACGCTGTAAATAAAGTTCCAGGTGTCCGTTCTGCCTTGGTTCGTGATATGACAACAGCCCTTTATGCTAAAGAACAATTGAACGCTAACGTTATCGGCTTTGGTGGTAAGATTACTGGTGAATTGCTCATGTGTGATATCATCGAAGCTTTCATCCATGCTGAATACAAACCATCTGAAGAAAACAAAAAATTGATTGCGAAAATTGAACACGTCGAAAGTCACAATGCTCAACAAACAGACGCAAACTTCTTCACTGAATTCCTTGAAAAATGGGATCGCGGAGAATACCACGACTAAGAGGTGACCTATGATTTTAACAGTCACAATGAACCCATCCATTGATATTTCCTATCCTTTGGATGAGTTGAAGATTGATACTGTCAATCGTGTGGTGGATGTAACCAAAACGGCTGGTGGTAAGGGACTCAATGTTACCCGAGTACTTTCAGAATTTGGGGATTCTGTTCTTGCTACTGGTTTAGTGGGTGGCAAACTTGGTGAGTTTTTGGTTGAGAATATCGATGATCAAGTAAAGAAAGATTTCTTCTCAATTCAGGGAGAAACTCGGAACTGTATTGCTATTCTCCACGGTGACAACCAAACAGAAGTTCTTGAAAAAGGACCTGAAGTTCTTGAACAAGAAGGTCAAGAGTTTTTGGAACATTTCAAAAAACTCTTGGACTCAGTTGAAGTAGTAGCTATCTCAGGTAGTCTGCCAGCTGACCTTCCAGTTGATTACTATGCGAGCTTGGTAGAACTTGCTAATCAAGCTGGCAAGCCTGTTGTTTTGGACTGCTCTGGTGCAGCACTTCAGGCGGTTCTTGAATCACCACATAAACCAACAGTCATCAAACCAAATAATGAGGAATTGTCTCAGCTTCTGGGAAGAGAAGTTTCTGAGGATTTGGATGAATTAAAAGAAGTCCTTCAAGAACCTTTGTTTGCAGGTATTGAATGGATTATCGTTTCACTTGGTGCCAACGGTGCTTTTGCCAAACATGGTAACACTTTCTACAAGGTAGATATTCCTAGAATTCAGGTAGTCAACCCTGTCGGATCTGGAGATTCTACTGTAGCAGGAATTTCTTCAGGACTTCTTCACAAAGAATCGGATGCAGAATTACTCATCAAGGCAAATGTCCTTGGTATGCTCAATGCTCAAGAAAAAATGACTGGTCATGTCAACATGGCCAACTATCAAGCTCTATATGATCAATTAATAGTAAAAGAGGTATAAAATGGCTTTAACAGAACAAAAACGTGCACGCTTAGAAAAACTTTCTGATGAAAATGGTATCATCTCAGCTCTTGCATTTGACCAACGTGGTGCTTTGAAACGCCTCATGGCTCAACACCAAACAGAAGAACCGACTGTAGCTCAAATGGAAGAACTGAAAGTCTTGGTAGCAGATGAATTGACCAAATACGCTTCATCTATGCTTCTTGATCCTGAGTATGGACTTCCAGCAACTAAAGCTCTTGATGAAAAAGCTGGTCTTCTCCTTGCTTATGAAAAAACAGGTTACGACACAACAAGCACAAAACGCTTGCCAGACTGCTTGGATGTTTGGTCTGCAAAACGTATCAAAGAAGAAGGTGCAGATGCAGTTAAATTCTTGCTTTACTATGATGTAGATAGCTCAGACGAACTTAACCAAGAAAAACAAGCTTACATCGAACGTATCGGTTCTGAATGTGTGGCTGAAGATATCCCATTCTTCCTTGAAATCCTTGCTTACGATGAAAAAATTGCTGACGCTGGTTCTGTAGAATACGCTAAAGTAAAACCACACAAAGTTATCGGTGCTATGAAAGTCTTCTCAGACCCACGTTTTAACATTGATGTCTTGAAAGTTGAAGTTCCTGTTAACATTAAATATGTTGAAGGCTTCGCTGAAGGTGAAGTAGTTTATACACGTGAAGAAGCAGCAGCCTTCTTCAAAGCGCAAGATGAAGCAACGAACTTGCCATACATCTACTTGAGTGCTGGTGTATCAGCTAAACTCTTCCAAGATACTCTTGTATTTGCTCATGAATCAGGTGCAAACTTTAACGGAGTTCTTTGTGGCCGTGCAACATGGGCTGGATCAGTTGAAGCATACATCAAAGATGGTGAAACAGCAGCTCGCGAATGGCTTCGCACAACTGGATTTGAAAACATTGATGAGCTCAACAAAGTTCTTCAAACAACAGCGACTTCATGGAAAGAACGTGTGTAAGAAAGTCCTCCTAGTTTAGGAACATGAATCTAAAAAATTTAAAAAAAGTTGTATGTAAAGGTTTACAAAATAACTTACTTGTGCTATACTTAAATCACAAGTTAATACAAGGTGAGTGTTACTAAGTAAGATTAGGCATGATCACAGGTGAATTAGAAATCGGATGATTTTCTAGTTCATTTGTGGTCATTTTTTGTACTCATATACCTTTAAGATATAAAAGGAGGTTGACATGTATCGAATTCTAAATCCAATGAATCATAATGTTTCACTTGTCAGAAATGATAAAGGAGAAGAGGTGATTGTAATTGGTAAGGGGATTGCATTTGGAAAGAAGAAGGGGGATTTGATTGCTGAACATCAGGTTGAGAAAATCTTTCGGATGAAGACAGAAGAGTCCAGAGAAAACTTTATGGCTCTTCTCAAAGATGTTCCGCTTGATTTTATCACAGTGACTTATGAAATCATTGATAAGCTATCAAAGAAATATCATTATCCGATTCAAGAGTATCTCTACGTAACCTTGACAGATCATATTTACTGTTCTTACCAAGCTCTAGCACAAGGAAGGTACAAGGATAGTAATCTGCCAGATATTTCCACTAAGTATCCTGTCGCTTTTCAAATTGCAAATGAAGCTTTTGAAATTTACCGTCAGAAGCTAGCAGATCATTTCCCTGAGGATGAAATTATTCGGATTGCTTATCATTTCATCAATGCCGAAGGCGAGAATGAAGTAGAAGTAGTTAAGTCGATTGATAAGAGGAAAGAAATTCTCAGGAATGTTGAAGAAGTTTTAACGGACTATGCAATTCAACGAACTAAAGAGAATAACCATTTCTATGATCGCTTTATGATTCATCTGAATTATTTCTTGGATTATTTAGACAGATCTAGAGATGATAACCAATCACTTCTGGATATGGAAGAACATATTAAACAATCCTATCCAAAAGCGTTCGAGATTGGTTCCAAAATCTATGATGTGATTACACAACATACGGGTCTTGATTTGTATAAAAGTGAACGAGTTTATCTAGTTCTACATATCCAACGTTTATTGTCATAAAAATTTAATTAAAAATACATAAGGGGAATTCTATCATGAATAGAGAAGAAGTAACATTGTTAGGTTTTGAAATCGTAGCCTATGCTGGCGATGCTCGTTCAAAACTATTGGAAGCCTTGAAGGCTGCTGAAGCTGGTGATTTTGCGAAAGCAGATAGCTTAGTTGAGGAAGCTGGTTCATGCATTGCAGAGGCTCACCACGCGCAAACAAGTCTATTGACTAAGGAAGCTTCAGGTGAGGACTTAGCCTATAGTGTGACCATGATGCACGGTCAAGATCACTTGATGACAACTATTTTGTTAAAAGACCTAATGCACCATTTAATTGAACTGTACAAGAGAGGAGTTAAATAATGAACAAACTAATTGCATTTATCGAGAAAGGAAAACCTTTCTTTGAGAAATTATCTCGTAATATCTATCTTCGTGCTATTCGTGATGGTTTCATTGCAGGTATGCCTGTCATTCTCTTCTCAAGTATTTTTATCTTGATTGCCTTTGTACCAAACTCATGGGGCTTTAAATGGTCTGATGAAGTTGTGGCCTTTCTGATGAAACCTTATAGCTATTCTATGGGTATTCTGGCTCTCTTGGTAGCTGGTACAACAGCTAAGTCATTGACCGACTCAGTAAACCGTAGCATGGAGAAAACCAATCAAATCAACTATATGTCAACATTGTTGGCAGCAATTGTTGGTTTGTTGATGTTGGCAGCTGATCCTATCGAAAATGGCCTAGCTACTGGATTCTTGGGGACAAAAGGTTTGCTTTCAGCCTTCCTTGCTGCCTTTGTTACTGTAGCCATCTATAAGGTTTGTGTTAAGAACAACGTCACTATTCGTATGCCTGACGAAGTTCCACCAAATATCTCACAAGTCTTTAAAGATGTGATTCCATTCACTCTCTCAGTGGTTTCTCTTTATGCTCTTGATTTACTAGCTCGTCATTTTGTTGGTGCAAGCGTAGCTGAATCAATCGGTAAATTCTTTGCACCATTATTCTCTGCTGCTGATGGCTATCTTGGTATTACCATTATCTTTGGTGCCTTTGCCTTCTTCTGGTTTGTTGGGATTCACGGTCCATCTATTGTTGAGCCTGCTATCGCAGCTATTACCTATGCAAATGCCGAAGTCAACTTGAACCTTCTCCAACAAGGTATGCACGCTGACAAGATCCTTACTTCTGGTACACAAATGTTTATCGTGACCATGGGTGGTACAGGTGCGACACTAGTTGTTCCTTTCATGTTCATGTGGTTAACAAAATCGAAACGTAACCGTGCAATCGGACGTGCTTCAGTAGTTCCTACCTTCTTCGGTGTAAATGAGCCTATCTTGTTCGGTGCTCCATTGGTATTAAATCCAATCTTCTTCATTCCATTTATTTTTGCTCCTATCGCAAACGTATGGATCTTTAAATTCTTTATTGAAACTCTTGGAATGAACTCATTTACTGCTAATCTACCATGGACAACTCCAGCTCCACTAGGTCTAGTTCTTGGAACTAACTTCCAAGTTCTATCATTCATTCTTGCTGCCCTTCTAATCGTGGTTGACGTTGTCATTTACTATCCATTCCTTAAAGTCTATGATGAACAAATTCTTGAAGAAGAACGTTCAGGTAAGTCTAATGATGAATTGAAAGAAAAAGTTGCTGCAAACTTCAACACTGCAAAAGCAGATGCTATTCTTGAAAAAGCAGGTGTAGAAACAGCACAAAATACCATCACTGAAGAAACAAATGTCCTCGTTCTCTGTGCTGGTGGAGGTACAAGTGGTCTCCTTGCGAATGCTTTGAACAAGGCAGCTGCAGAGTACAATGTTCCTGTGAAAGCAGCAGCAGGTGGCTATGGTGCTCACCGTGAAATGTTACCAGAGTTTGATCTAGTTATCCTTGCCCCTCAAGTTGCTTCAAACTTTGAAGACATGAAAGCAGAAACAGATAAACTCGGTATTAAACTTGCCAAGACAGAAGGCGCTCAATACATCAAATTAACTCGTGATGGAAAAGGTGCTCTAGCATTTGTACAAGCGCAATTCGATTAAGGCTAGGGACTGTGAAAAGTCTCCTATCGTTACGGAAATCGCTATGGCGAATTTCCTAATTGCCTTGTTAATTCGTCGGTAAAAGGATATCGTTTTTACCTCCTCATGTCACAATTCGGTGACTTGGTACAAGAAGTGAGATGGAGAAGGATGGCTCACTGACTCCTCTCCTCTCCTCTCACTTTTACTTTATTTAAATCAAGAAATAGGTGAAAAGTATGACAAAAACATTACCAAAAGACTTTATTTTCGGTGGCGCAACTGCTGCCTATCAAGCAGAAGGCGCTACACATACTGATGGAAAAGGACCAGTTGCTTGGGATAAATATCTTGAAGATAACTACTGGTACACTGCAGAACCAGCCAGTGACTTTTACAATCGATATCCAGTTGACCTAAAGCTAGCAGAAGAGTATGGTGTCAATGGTATTCGAATTTCTATTGCTTGGTCACGTATTTTTCCGACTGGTTACGGTCAAGTAAATCAGAAAGGTGTCGAGTTTTATCATAATCTATTTGCAGAGTGTCACAAACGTCATGTTGAGCCCTTTGTAACTCTTCACCACTTTGACACGCCAGAAGCTCTCCACTCAAATGGCGACTTCTTAAATCGTGAAAATATTGAACACTTTGTAGACTACGCGGCCTTCTGTTTTGAAGAATTTCCAGAAGTAAATTATTGGACAACCTTTAATGAAATTGGGCCAATTGGTGATGGTCAATACTTGGTTGGGAAATTCCCTCCAGGTATTCAGTACGACCTTGCCAAAGTTTTCCAATCGCACCACAATATGATGGTTTCTCA
The DNA here is from genome assembly GCF_013277385.1 of Streptococcus sp. 544. Taxonomy (NCBI): domain Bacteria; kingdom Bacillati; phylum Bacillota; class Bacilli; order Lactobacillales; family Streptococcaceae; genus Streptococcus; species Streptococcus sp. 544. The sequence continues at coordinate 9,774 of NZ_VMMU01000004.1, read as the reverse complement.
TGCGCGTGCAGTTAAGCTATATAAAGATAAAGGTTATAAAGGTGAAATTGGTGTTGTTCACGCTCTACCAACTAAGTATCCTTTGAATCCTAAAAATCCAGCAGATGTTCGTGCAGCAGAGTTGGAAGATATTATTCACAATAAATTTATCTTGGATGCAACTTATCTGGGTCACTATTCTGAAAAGACCCTGGCAGGGGTAGAGGCTATCTTGGCTGCCAATGGTGGAAAGCTTGACTTGCGTGACGAAGATTTCGAAGTATTAGAAGCCGCAAAAGACTTGAATGACTTCCTTGGAATTAACTACTATATGAGTGACTGGATGGAAGCCTTTGATGGAGAAACTGAAATCATCCATAATGGTAAGGGTGAGAAAGGAAGTTCTAAATACCAAATCAAAGGTGTTGGTCGTCGTGTAGCTCCTGATTATGTACCACGTACGGATTGGGATTGGATTATCTACCCTCAAGGTTTGTATGACCAAATCATGCGCGTGAAGAAAGATTATCCTAATTATAAGAAAATCTACATCACTGAAAATGGTCTTGGATATAAAGATGAGTTCGTTGATAACACTGTTTACGATGATGGCCGTATTGATTATGTCAAACAACACTTAGAGGTTTTGTCTGATGCGATTGCAGATGGAGCGAATATAAAAGGTTACTTTATTTGGTCATTGATGGACGTCTTCTCATGGTCAAACGGTTATGAGAAACGTTATGGTCTCTTCTATGTAGACTTTGAAACGCAAGAACGTTATCCGAAGAAATCAGCTCATTGGTACAAGAAAGTAGCGGAAACTCAAGTGATTGAGTAGTAGAATGAGTCATTAGATATAGAATTTTAGTGAGGCAAAAAGATGTTCAAAAATTTTATCCAATCTATTTATGAAAAAGTTTATATTATCAACTTTGAAAAATGTTCTCAAATACCGTGTTTGACGAATGAAGAACTGAAAAGCCTTGGGAAATGGTATGTCTCGACCGGTAAAGAATGGATTTGTCATTCAGACTATGAGCTGGAAGAATTTAAAAATATCTTTTTAAATTTTATCAGTCCTGAAGAATGGGATACTATCTCCTTTGATTCAGATTTTATGCCGTTTCAACAATCGTAACCAATTTCCAAAAAAGTTTTAAATCTTATATCTAGTACTCTGCAAAACTCTTATCTAATCACGTTGCTTATACTCAATAAAAATCAAAGAGCAACTTTAAACTAGAAAGCAAGTCGCAGATTTCTCAATGCATAGCTTTGAGGTAGCAGATAAAGCAATTGAGCAAAAAGTCTTTAACGCAGAAAAACGCATAATATCAGGTGTTGAAAAACCTTGGTATTATGCGTTTTTGTAGGAAGATTTACTTCATTTTCTTCTGAAATTGAGTTCTTACCCAGAATCTTTCAGTTTATTAAGGCTTGATGACTTTAGTAAGTTTAGATAGCTCAAAAAGGATTGAATCACTTAGTTTAGAATCTGAAACAATAGTATCAAGATTTGATACATTATAAAAAGTATAAAAATCAAACTTATTGAACTTACTATGATCTGCGAGTAAATATTTTTTATTAGAATTATTTAAAGCGATGCGTTGAGCCTCTCCCTCTTCCTCGCTAAAAGTAGCTAGAGCTCCGTTTTGAATACCATTACAGCTAACGAAAGCTTTAGAAAATTGGAGATTAGAGAGATTTTGTAGGGTCAATGTGCCAACAAAAGCACCTGTAATTTCGCGATAATTTCCACCTATTAAAATCAAATCTGTTAATTTTCGTTCGCTTAAAATCAGAAAAACAGGTAGACTGTTGGTCACGACGCGGATATTGTCAATAGGTAACTCACGCGCAAAAAATTCTAATGTTGTTCCTGGTCCAATGAAAATAGTTTCTCTTTCTTCTACTAGACTGCCTGCAAAACGGGCTATTTCTTGTTTTTCTGCCGTTTGGAGGGCTTGTTTTTCAATATTTGATCGCTCATTAGTCAAAAGGGAGTTGGTTCGAAGTTTTTCAGCTCCACCATGCACACGAATCAGCAAGTCTTTATCAGCTAATTCCTGTAAATAGCGCCTTGCAGTCATATCTGAAACGGCTATTTCGTCCATAATCTGCTTAACCGTTATGGTTCCTTTACTATTTACTATCTCTAAAATTTTGGTTAATTTTTCTTGTTTGAGCATATTATCACCTCGTTTCCTACTACTATCTTACCATAAACTAGCTCATCATTCAAATACAAAAACAACAAAATAAAACAAAAACAAAAATATCGAGGTTTATTTTCAAAACTTTCGATATTTTTATTAAGTTATTATTTTGTTGTTTCTAGTTTACTTTTTGATGGTTAAGAGTGGTGGAGAATTATACTCAATGAAAATCAAAGAGCAAACTAGGAAGCTAGCCGCAGGTTGCTCAAAGCACTGTTTTGAGGTTGTAGATAAGACTGACGAAGTCAGTTACCATATCTACGGTAAGGCGACGCTGACGTGGTTTGAAGAGATTTTCGAAGAGTATTAGTCCAAACCGTAGTTGTAGTCATCATCTTGCATGGCTTCAACTTCACCAAGAAGGTAACCATTTCCGACTTGAGAGAAGAAGTCGTGGTTGGAAGTTCCTGTTGAAATACCGTTCATAACGATTGGGTTGACATCATCAGCTGAATCTGGGAAGAGTGGATCTTGGCCTAGATTCATGAGAGCCTTGTTAGCATTGTAGCGAAGGAAGGTTTTGACTTCTTCCGTCCAACCAACACCGTCATAGAGGCTTTCTGTGTAGCCTTCTTCATTTTCATAAAGAGTATAGAGTAGGTCGTACATCCATTCTTTGAGTTTTTCTTGCTCTTCTTCAGGCAATTCATTGAAACCAAGTTGGAATTTGTAACCAATGTAGGTTCCGTGAACAGATTCGTCACGAATAATCAGTTTAATGATTTCCGCAACGTTGGCCAACTTGTTATTTCCTAGATAGTAGAGCGGTGTGAAGAAACCAGAGTAGAAGAGGAAGGTTTCGAGGAAGACACTGGCAACTTTCTTTTCAAGTGGGCTACCGTTGAGGTAGATTTCGTTGACAATCTCAGCCTTCTTTTGCAGATAAGGATTGGTATTGGTCCATTCGAAAATTTCTTCAATCTCAGCCTTAGTATTTAAGGTAGAAAAGATTGATGAATAAGATTTAGCGTGGACAGATTCCATAAATTGGATGTTATTGAAAACAGCTTCCTCATGTGGTGTACGGATATCTGCGCGAAGGGCTTCAACCCCAGTTTCAGATTGCATAGTGTCGAGAAGGGTTAAACCACCAAAGACTTTTCCAACCAAGTCTTTCTCTTTGTTAGATAGCTTTCTCCAGTCATCCAAGTCGTTTGACAAGGGAATACGTGTATCGAGCCAGAATTGCTCCGTCAGTTTTTCCCAAGTTGATTTGTCGATGACATCTTCGATGGCATTCCAGTTAATGGCTTTGTAGTAAGTTTCCATTTGAAATCTCTTTCTGTGTTTAGTATTGCGAACTCACAATTATTCTATTCTACCATAATTCTATAGGAGTATCGCACAAAAAGTCGGAAGCCCGACTTTTAAAATGTTACATAAATTATGTTATGACATAGTAGATTTGATTTTATCAGTGCTACCTAGGGGAAAAATAGTGTTTCTATGCTAGAAACTAAATCACACAACTTTCACATTGGTTAGCACCGACTTCTCCACCATCGTCTGTGAAAGTACGGACGTAGTAGATAGACTTGATACCCTTGTTAAAGGCATAGTTACGAAGGATAGACAAGTCACGTGTCGTTTGTTTGTTTTCTTTCTTCCATTCGTAAAGTCCTTTTGGAATGTCACTACGCATAAAGAGTGTGAGTGAAAGACCTTGGTCCACGTGCTCTGTTGCAGCAGCGTAAACATCAATCACCTTACGCATATCCATGTCGTAGGCAGAAGTGTAGTAAGGAATCGTTTCTGTTGACAAGCCAGCAGCAGGATAGTAGATTTTACCGATTTTCTTTTCTTGGCGTTCTTCGATACGTTGCGTAATCGGGTGGATAGAAGCCGAAACGTCATTGATGTAACTGATCGAACCATTTGGAGCAACAGCAAGGCGGTTTTGGTGGTAAAGACCATCTGCTTGAACCTTGTCGCGAAGTTCAGCCCAGTCAGCAGCACTTGGGATAAAGACATCTTTGAAAAGTTCTTTAACACGGTCTGATTTTGGAATAAATTCGCCAGTTACATACTTGTCGAAGTAGCTTCCCTTAGCATAGTCTGATTTTTCAAAGTTGTGGAAGGTGATACCACGTTCACGCGCAATATTGTTTGATTCAACCAAGGTCCAGTAGTTCATAAGCATAAAGTAGATGCTTGTAAATTCAACAGACTCAGGCGATCCATATTCAATGAGTTGTTGAGCAAGGTAGCTGTGAAGTCCCATGGCACCAAGACCAAAGGTATGAGCTTGGCTATTTCCGTGGTCGATGGTAGGAACAGCTACGATGTGTGAACTATCTGTAACGAAAGTTAAAGCACGAACCATAGCACGGATAGAACGACCAAAATCAGGTGAAGTCATCATGTTGACCACGTTGGTTGAACCAAGGTTACATGAAACATCCGTTCCCATCTGAAGGAATTCTTGAGCATCGTTGATCAAGCTTGGTTCTTGGACCTGAAGAATCTCAGAACACAAGTTACTCATGATAATCTTACCATCAATAGGATTTGCACGGTTGGCCGTATCAATGTTGACGACATAAGGATAGCCAGACTCTTGTTGCAATTTGGAGATTTCAGTTTCCAAATCACGCGCCTTGATTTTTGTCTTGCGAATATTTGGATTTGCAACTAGTTCATCGTATTTTTCAGTAATATCGATGTAGTTGAATGGCACACCGTATTCTTTTTCTACAGAGTAAGGGCTGAAGAGGTACATTTCTTCATTTTTACGAGCCAATTCGTAGAATTTATCTGGTACAACGACACCAAGTGAAAGGGTCTTGACACGAACTTTTTCATCGGCGTTTTCTTTCTTAGTTGAAAGGAAGGCGATGATATCTGGGTGAAAGACGTTGAGGTAGACAACCCCAGCACCTTGACGTTGCCCCAATTGGTTTGAGTAAGAGAAGCTATCTTCGAAGAGTTTCATAACTGGTACGACACCAGAAGCTGCTCCTTCATACCCCTTGATAGGTGCACCAGCTTCACGAAGGTTGCTGAGGGTAATTCCCACACCACCACCAATACGTGAAAGTTGAAGGGCAGAGTTGATAGAACGTCCGATAGAGTTCATGTCATCCGTCACTTGGATTAAGAAACAAGATACCAACTCCCCACGACGAGCACGTCCAGCATTCAAGAAGGAAGGAGTAGCAGGTTGGTAGCGTTGGTGGATGATTTCATTGGCAATATCGATTGCAACAGCTTCATTCCCATCAGCGAAATAAAGGGCGTTAAAGAAGACACGGTCTTCCATACTTTCAAGATAATATTCACCGTCATTAGTCTTTAAGGCATATTGATTGTAAAATTTATAAGCAGCCATGAAAGACTTGAATTGGAAGTTTTGGTCTTTGATAAATTGTGACAATTCTTCCAAGAACTCTGGACGGTATTTCTTGATAAAGGCTGTTTCGATGTAGTTGTGGTCAATGAGGTAGTTGATTTTATCTTTAATTGAATCAAAAACCATAGTGTTTGGAACGACATTTTCTTTAAAGAAGGCATCCAAGGCTTCCTTATCTTTATGAAGCATGATTTGTCCATTAACAGGACGGTTGATTTCGTTATTGAGACGGAAGTAAGTCACGTCTTCAAGATGTTTTAATCCCATAAAATTTCCCTTATCTAATTACAAAAGAAAGGCTTCTAAGTTAGGCCTAGAAGCAGTTTCTTCTGGATGATGTACTAAGATTATGCTAATTGTTTCAGTTTTCCTGGTTGGAAACCTGAAAAGACTTCAGTTGGTGTTTGAATAATAGGAGCTGCGCTAAAACCGAGTTCTTTGACTTGATCGATGTACTCAGGCTGCTCATCAAGATTGATTTCTTTATATTCAACGTTATTACTGTCCAAGAAACGTTTGGTCATTTTACATTGGACACAATTGTTTTTAGAATAAACGGTTACCATTGTGTAACTCCTCTTCAAAATTTAATACTATCTTAGTATATCAGAAAATAAAAATTTGTCAATGATTTAAACTAAATATAGTGGTCTGTTTTTCTAGTCAAGCTCACAAAACACAATATGTAGTGTTTGCTTTATAAAATAGCAATGATTATCCTATAAATCGTTTTTAAAGAAACTATATCCTGTGTTTTATTATCTAGGACAGAAGATTTTCAGCAAGTTATCTGAAAGGAAATTGAAGGAAAATCCAGAAAATGCTTGAAAAAAATCCTAGAAGATGGTATAATACCAAATTGTAAGGGTTATCACATATAACTCAAAAAAAGAAAGAACAAAAGGAGAGTCAAACTATGGCTTCTAAAGATTTCCACGTAGTGGCAGAAACAGGTATTCACGCACGTCCAGCAACATTGTTGGTACAAACTGCTAGCAAATTTGCTTCAGATATCACTCTTGAGTACAAAGGTAAATCAGTTAACCTTAAATCAATTATGGGTGTTATGAGTCTTGGTGTTGGCCAAGGTGCTGACGTAACTATCTCAGCTGAAGGTGCAGATGCAGATGACGCTATCGCTGCAATCTCAGAAACAATGGAAAAAGAAGGATTGGCATAAGGGAAATGACAGAAATGCTTAAAGGAATCGCAGCATCTGACGGTGTTGCAGTTGCAAAAGCATATCTACTCGTTCAACCGGATTTGTCATTCGAGACTATTTCAGTCGAAGATACAAACGCAGAAGAGGCTCGTTTGGATGTTGCTCTTGAAGCTTCTCAAAACGAGCTTTCTCTTATCCGCGAGAAAGCTGTAGGTACGCTTGGTGAAGAAGCGGCTCAAGTTTTTGACGCTCATTTGATGGTTCTTTCTGACCCAGAATTGATTGGTCAGATTAAAGAAACAATTCGTGCTAAGAAAGTCAATGCAGAAGCAGGTCTTAAAGAAGTGACTGACATGTTCATCACTATCTTTGAAGGTATGGAAGACAACCCATACATGCAAGAACGTGCAGCGGACATCCGCGACGTGACAAAACGTGTATTGGCAAACCTTCTTGGTAAGAAATTGCCAAACCCAGCTTCAATCAACGAAGAAGTAATCGTGATTGCGCATGATTTGACACCATCTGATACAGCTCAATTGGACAAAAACTTTGTAAAAGCTTTTGTAACAAATATCGGTGGACGTACAAGCCACTCAGCTATCATGGCACGTACACTTGAAATTGCAGCTGTATTGGGAACAAATAACATCACTGAAGTAGTGAAAGACGGTGATATCCTTGCCGTTAACGGAATTACTGGTGAAGTCATTATCAACCCAACAGATGAACAAGCGGCAGAATTTAAAGCAGCTGGTGAAGCTTATGCTAAACAAAAAGCTGAATGGGCACTTTTGAAAGATGCTCAAACAGTAACTGCTGACGGTAAACACTTCGAGTTAGCAGCTAACATCGGTACTCCAAAAGACGTGGAAGGTGTTAACAACAACGGTGCAGAAGCTGTTGGACTTTACCGTACAGAATTCTTGTACATGGATTCTCAAGACTTCCCAACTGAAGACGAACAGTATGAAGCATACAAGGCTGTTCTTGAGGGAATGAATGGTAAACCAGTGGTTGTTCGTACAATGGATATTGGTGGAGATAAGGAACTTCCTTACTTCGATATGCCACATGAAATGAACCCATTCCTTGGATTTCGTGCCCTTCGTATCTCTATTTCTGAAACTGGAGATGCAATGTTCCGTACACAAATCCGTGCCCTTCTTCGTGCTTCTGTTCATGGTCAATTGCGTATCATGTTCCCAATGGTTGCCCTTTTGAAAGAATTCCGTGCAGCTAAAGCAGTCTTTGATGAAGAAAAAGCAAACCTTCTTGCTGAAGGTGTTGCAGTTGCGGATGACATCCAAGTTGGTATCATGATTGAAATCCCTGCAGCAGCCATGCTTGCAGACCAATTTGCAAAAGAAGTAGACTTCATGTCAATTGGAACAAACGACTTGATCCAATACTCAATGGCAGCAGACCGTATGAACGAGCAAGTTTCATACCTTTACCAACCATATAACCCATCAATCCTTCGCTTGATCAACAACATTATCAAGGCAGCTCACGCTGAAGGTAAATGGGCTGGTATGTGTGGTGAGATGGCTGGTGACCAAAAAGCTGTTCCACTTCTTGTCGGAATGGGCTTGGATGAGTTCTCTATGTCAGCAACATCTGTACTTCGTACACGTAGCTTGATGAAGAAATTGGATACTGCTAAGATGGAAGAGTACGCTAACCGTGCCCTTACAGAGTGTTCAACAATGGAAGAAGTCCTTGAACTTCAAAAAGAGTACGTTAACTTTGATTAATGTGATTAACCTTGTAACCTAGTTGCAAGGTTTTTTGATACATTCGGGAATAGTATAGTCTTGTAAAGTCCACTTTTCAATGGTTCAGAGGCATGGTATAATAGGGGAAAGTAATTAGAATAAGAGAGAAACCATGTCTAAAGAAATTGATATTGAGTATTACCACCAATTAGCTTTACAAAAGCAGAAGGAACATCGCAAAGTTTTAGCCGATTTAAAGAAAAAACCTCCTAAAAACCTAGACAAGATAGCCCAGCAGATTCACCAAGAAGTCTTTGCGGAGATTGATTGTACGGCCTGTGCCAACTGTTGTAAGACTTTGGGACCCGACTTTAAAGAAGCGGATATTACACGAATTGCCAAGTATTTTAAGATGAAATTACCAGCTTTTGAAGCGGAGTTTCTGCAGGTAGATGAAGATGGAGATAAGGTTTTCAAATCCATGCCCTGCCCATTTTTAGGAGGAGATAACCTTTGTTCTATCTATGACGTTCGTCCAAAGGCCTGTCGTGAATTCCCTCATACTGACCGCAAAAAGATCCATCAAATCAACCATTTGACGATTAAGAATACCTTGACCTGTCCAGCAGCCTATCTCTTTGTTGAGAAATTAAAGGATAAGTTGTAGAGATTTAAAGGATAAAAAATCTCTAATAATAACTAGTAATATGAAGGGAGTACTCCTGTGCCTAGACCGAAAACAAAAGAGGATCTAATGCTGGCCTCTAAGGAAAACTATGAAAAGCTCAATCGTTTCATCTCCCAACTAAGTGAAGATGAGCTACAGACTCCATTTGATTTTTCAAGAGACCCAAAGAAAAAAGAAGCTCACTGGAAAAGGGATAAAAATCTACGGGATGTCTTGATCCATCTTTATGAATGGCATCAGTTGCTTTTGACTTGGGTTTATTCTAATCAAAAAGGTCACGAAAGACCTTTTCTCCCTGAACCTTATAATTGGAAAACTTATCGAGAAATGAATGTCGCTTTTTGGAAGAAGCACCAGAAAACCTCCTTAGAAGAAGCGACTATACTCCTAGAACAATCACATAGGGAGGTTTTAGAGTTGATAGAAGTTTTTAGCAATGACGAACTCTTTACCAAAGGTGTCTATAAGTGGACGGGTGGGACAAGTCTAGGTTCCTACTTTGTTAGTAGCACGTCAAGCCACTATGATTGGGCTCTGAAAAAACTCAAAGCTCATCGGAAGAATTGTAAGGGATAGATGGACTTTTTGAAATTGCAAGAATGAGTTCTTTTAAACGTAATACTCAATGAAAATCAAATTCAAACTGCGTCAACGTC
>NZ_VMMU01000039.1:0-5838 GCF_013277385.1 Streptococcus sp. 544 | reverse complement strand
TACTTTGAGAAGTTACAAACCTCTCTGGCAGTGAAAATAAAGCTTAAGACCCCTTTACAAATCTAGCCATTCATGGTAAAATGGATTTTGTGTGAAATATCAGCAGGAAAGCATGAAGCTCGTCAACAGGTGTCTTATGATAAGTAACCTTGGCTGTTTAGGCGAAGGGCATCTGCACGAATCAGGGCTTTCTAAGTGACTATTTCCACCGAAATATTATTTATATCAGGAGGACATTCACATGTCACGTTATACAGGACCATCTTGGAAACAAGCTCGTCGCCTTGGCCTTTCACTTACAGGTACAGGTAAAGAATTGGCACGTCGTAACTACGTACCAGGACAACACGGACCAAACAACCGTTCTAAATTATCAGAATACGGTTTGCAATTGGCTGAAAAACAAAAACTTCGTTTCACTTACGGTGTAGGTGAAAAACAATTCCGTAACTTGTTCGTACAAGCTACAAAAATCAAAGGCGGCATCCTAGGTTTCAACTTCATGCTTCTTTTGGAACGTCGTTTGGATAACGTTGTTTACCGTCTTGGTCTTGCGACTACTCGTCGTCAAGCTCGTCAATTCGTAAACCACGGTCACATCCTTGTTGACGGAAAACGCGTTGATATCCCATCATACCGCGTAACTCCAGGTCAAGTGATCTCAGTTCGTGAAAAATCATTGAAAGTTCCAGCAATCCTTGAAGCAGTAGAAGCTACTCTTGGACGCCCAGCATTCGTATCATTCGACGCTGAAAAATTGGAAGGTTCATTGACTCGTTTGCCAGAACGCGACGAAATCAACCCAGAAATCAACGAAGCACTTGTCGTTGAATTCTACAACAAAATGCTTTAAGATAAGACTTTATATTGTAAGAAGCCTACAACAGTGGGCTTTTTGCTTTGTCTTAAAATGTTGATTTCTGGGTTTGTCATCATTTTTGTCATCACTTATAACGAACTCACAGCTTTCTCATAAAATGAGACGGCTGTTTTTGCTTTTTCTTTGGAGAGATGACTGTAAGTGTCCATAGTCATAGCTAGTGTAGAATGACCTAGACGGTGTTGTAATTCTTTATATGGTATACCAGAGTTTAGCAAGAGACTAGCGTGTGTGTGTCTAAAACCATGGAATCCAATATTAGGTACACCAGCATGTTTGAAACGTGTGTTTAAACGAGTTGCTAGTGTTTTATTGTTTGGGTATTGAGAAAGAAAAATACTAAAATGTTTTGTAGTCCTTAAACTACGTGATATAATAAGAGTAAAAGGAGATTCAGTAATGCAACCACCATTATTTATTGCGAACTATATAATTGAATATTCTAACGATAAGAGCTATTCAATTAACAACCTCATATTACAAAAAATATTATATTTTGCCAATGTAATTAAAATTGTTGACACTAAAAATCCTCTTTTTGAGGAACAAATGGAGAAATGGAAATATGGTCCCGTTGTACCAAGTGTATATCATGAATATAAAAGATTTGGAGCTTTTCAAATAACAAAACAGGATATTGTTAAAGAATATTTTCATTTTGAGAATATAGAAAATAATTCATTAGGAAACATAAAAATATTTAAGTATCAACCACAAGATATTCCAGAACTTGATGCTAATTTGTTAAAGAAAGTTATTGATAGATTTTCTGATGTAGATATTTTTGATATAGTGGAGAAAACTCATAAACAGGAACCATGGAAAAAGTACGAAAAGTTAATTAGTGATGGTGTTCAAGGGATAAAATACACAAATGAAGAGATATTGAATTATTTTAACAACCATCCAGAGGAGTTAGAATGGCTCAGATAAGTACAAGTTTTATCCAACTTCTTTTAGTTGGTGATATCTCTAATCATGATGATGGTATTGTAAAATCGCTTCAAGATAATTTAACTGAGGAAAATTTAGTAATTCCATACGATTATATTGCTGAATTTGTATACCAGAATGAAAATAGCAATGAGCTCAATGAAACGTTAAATAGGAACATCGATTATTTATCTTCAACTATAGAAGCAGATGATAACGCTAAGAAATTAATACTAGATAAGAACCTTAAGAAAATAAGTTCTAATTATAGCTTATCTCAAATTCAGAAATCTTATATATCAAGGGTTGCTAAGGAAGTGGAGCAGGGGTTAAAAGATGTCAATAGCCAACTAAACCAAGCTAGATTAATTCTTCAAGATGTAAAGAAAAAATCAGACGCCTCTAATAATACTCTTACAGAAGCTAAAAGCCAACTAAGTCAAGCTAAATATTTTATTAAATATATACAGGGGCAATCAGCCAACTCTAATAAACTTCTTAAAACTGTACAGGAACAATCTGACGATATTGAACAAACAAAATCATCTATCTACACGGATTTCATAGCAATTTTAGGGATTTTTTCAGCATTTGTTTTTGTAATGTTTGGAGGCATTGAAGTAGCAAGAGCTGTTTTTGATATCGGAGATGATTTATTAAATATGAATCTTTCTAAGATGATAATAATTTCATGTCTGATGTTAATTGGTGTAATAACATTGATGTATTCATTGTTATTATGGATTGCTAGAATCACCAATAAGGAAATTGGAAACTGCATGAGCAGTAAATGCAAAGAGGGTTGTTCGCACAAGTGGAAGCATTTTTATTTACGTCATTCATTTTATTTTTCATTGATTATTTTATTAGTGATAATTACTTACATTTCATTTAAATATTCCTAGATTGGCTCCTGAAAACTATAATTGTAATAGAAAAAGCACCGCTTGGCTGTGCTAGTTTTTTGCCTGCTGAACTCATCATTTTTAAGTTCCTGATATTAAGCACTTTTGGGCGCTTCCCTTTAGTGCTTTTTTTGTTTTTAAAATAGCTTTTTAATATACAGTTATAGGTAGCTATACGTAACTAGACCTGCATAGTTTAAAGTGATATAATGGTCTAAAAGGAGGTACTACTATGGATGTTTTAGAAAAAAACACACAGGTAAACTTTAAAACTAACAGAGACTTGTTAGAGAAGGCTAAAGCTATTATCACAGCGCAAAATCTTGATATGACAGTCAGTTTTAACTTGTTTTTAGATCATATTGTAGAAAATAAAGCCTTGCCATTTGAAATCCAAGTAGACAAAGAAAGAGAAGAACTTCTATCAAAGTTGCGTGCTGAAATTGGCCGTAGCTTTGAAGATTTAGAACATGGAAGAACTTGCAGCCTTGATGAAGTGAGGGCTAATCTTGGAATTTAACGAGAACGCATATGGCCTTATTATCTCCGAAACGGTACAAGAACAGCTAAGAGGTATTAAAGATTATATCTCAGCTAACTACTTTTCAGAACAGGCAGGAGCAAACACAGTTAAGAATATTCGGAGCGTCTTGAAGTCTTCCCAGAAGCAGGATTCGATGCTGATGAAAGAGTAGGAGGTATTATATACCCACCCCACAAAACCAGATGCATCATTTTAGGCGATTACCTAGCCTTCTATCATATTTTAGAGGATAAAAAAGCTGTCTTTATATCAGATATTATTCATAGTAAACAGGACTACATCCGCTTGTTCAAGAAAAAATAGCTCCTACATATTAGTAGTGAGCGTTTAAATTATAAGTCATTGACTAATAACAGGGATAGAATAAACACAATTTGGAAATTATCGGAAGCAATTCGTATGAACAATTGCTCGACATAAAATATAAATCTCCGTTAAAAGATGCCAAAAGTAATATTATTTTTCCAGTTTACCTCTCTTCAATCAGAATCAAAAACATTAGTCGATGATGAACGATATCGGATTATTGGATTGCCGTTTTATAACTATGAAATAACTAAAGATGAGGGGGCAGACAGATTAAGGAATTTATAGTTTAACAAAATCTTAAAATATTTAGTTTTATAGATCTTAGTAGAGAATGAATTATGGAATTTGATATAAATAAAGGAAATTTTAAATATGATAAATAGTTTTTTTTATACGAAAACCAATGAAGTATAATTACGTAATCTCAACGATTTTAGATATAGTAAATTTATTTTTTCTAATCTACTTCATATTTTCAGATATGGAAAAGAAAATATATTTTATTATTGCGCTTATTTGCTATCTAAGTTTAATGGTATGTGTTTGGTTCCTAGAGAAAGAAAATGTAAATACGGACCTAGGAGACTTAAACAGTCAAATAACTAAAATATCAAATACTATCTCACTTAGAGGTATATTTAAAATTATTTTCTGTATAATTAGATACTTTTTTTGTTTTTTATATTACGAACATCTATTCTAATAATGATGGGTGAAGAGTGGCTATATAATACTCCCTACGGTATTTTTATTGAAAATTTCATTTTCATAGTGATAACAATATTACTATTTACTAGAATTTTTAGTTATTTATCAAACATTTCCCCTTACTTATTGCTTTTAGTGATTGCTATACCCATATTTTTATTTTCAATAGTAGGAATTGAATCTTCATTCTTCAATTGGACTTTTATATCTCTTATACTGGTCTCTGTTCTTCTTCAAATTTTGAATGAAGATATTCAATACTTACTTCCTAAAAAAATACGTCCTCAAATGGGAGAGTCTGATACTGAACTAAAGGAGAGCTTCTTCAAAATGAAGTTCAATGTGTTATTGTTCGTTCCTCTATTATATTTTTCTTTGTTGTTATCGGAAAAAATTACAAACAGTAATGTATTTTTATATTTTGTTAATATTTCAACTTCAAGTAATATTGAAGTAGGAAACACAACTTACCTTTCTTATTTTACGGTTTACAGTGCATTAGTAAAACTATTAATTGTTTTCTTTTCCTTTATTATTCTTTTTGAATATAAAGAAAGTTTAATTAATATGATTTGCAGATTTTTATTACCTGTGATTAATGAAGATGGATTCTTAAATCGAGATGGAAAATATTTTAAAATTAGAAATAAAAAGAAGTTCAGTGTTGATAAAGAAATATACTATTATAGATACAAAAATACGTTTATAAAAAACATGCCCACAAAAACAGAGTATTATAGATTGTCTGATAATGTATTAATGGATAAATCAGGCCATACTCAAAATTTTAAAATTATCTCCAATCATATTTTAAAAATCGATAAAGACTACTTTATTTTAGACCATTCAAGTACATTAAATGATTTTTATATTATGAGGAAAAATGAACGCCTGAGGAAATTGAAGAGGCCTGATCATAATGTTTGGTTGGTATTTCTAGCATTGCTAATAGTTACACTATTTTTTAATAGTATTTTAAATTCTAAAATGGAAACTCATGGGAGAGGAGAATATAAAATCATAAAAAACAAAAAAGAGTTATCAAGCAACGATGAAAATGAAATAATTTATTTAGAAAAGAATCAGTTAAGAATTGGAAATAATAAATATAGTTATGATGCAATCAGCATGACAATAAGAGATAATTCGAATACAAAAGTAGGAGAACTTAAGGATAAATTATTGACGATTGAAATTGATGATAGAAAACAAGAATATCGCTTTGATGATTCTAAAAATGCTGGAAGTTAGTATCTAGCTTGAAAAAATATATTTGTTACTTACTTATTTATTTTTTAAGTAAATATAGAAAGTGACAAAAACTTTATGAGCACTCATAGAACAATAATAAGGTAGTTCTTAAAACTAAAATATGTTAATTAGCATTTCGTAAAAATTTACGGAATGCTTTTTTGTTATGTGACTTTCAGTCCGTCTCGCTCCGTTAGGTGCGAGACAAAAAAACCACCCGCTATGCGGGTGCGCGTCGAAGGTTATACCCCAAAAACTCCGAACGCGATACAATAAAGGTGTTCAAGCCAATTGTAAAGCGAAAGGAG
>NZ_VMMU01000038.1:5384-12223 GCF_013277385.1 Streptococcus sp. 544 | reverse complement strand
ACAAAGACGCACTCCAAACCGCGACAAGCACAGGAGACACAACAACCAAAGGAACTCCAGCTTACTACAATGCCGAAGCAAGTAAGAAAACAGCGTATGACAATGCAGTAGCAGCAGGTAAAGTCGTACTAGCCAAAGACAATGCGACACAAACAGAAGTAAATGATGCCGTAAGTGCGATTACTAACGCTAAGAATGCATTGGGGGGAAGACCAACTAATAAAGGTGCGCTCCAAACCGCGACAAGCACAGGAGATACAACAACCAAAGGAACTCCAGCTTATTACAATGCCGAAGCAAGTAAGAAAACAGCGTATGACAATGCGGTAGCAGCAGGTAAAGTCGTACTAGCCAAAGACAATGCGACACAAACGGAAGTAAATGATGCCGTAAGTGCGATTACTAACGCTAAGAATGCATTAGGAGGAAACGCGACAAACAAAGACGCGCTCCAAACCGCTACAAGCACAGGTGATACAGAAACTAAGGCAAGTGCAGCTTACTACAATGCCGAAGCAAGTAAGAAAGACGCGTACGATCAAGCAGTAACAGCAGGTAAAGTCGTACTAGCCAAAGATAACGCGACACAAACGGAAGTCAACAACGCATTATCAGCAATTACCACAGCTAAGGAGAAGTTAGATGGGGCGCCATTCCCTACAGAAATAGAAAAATCAAACGCCATTGCAGAAGTGAAAAAAGCTTTAGATACTAAGATTAAATCTATAGAATCAAGTAAAGAATTTACAGATAACGATAAAGGAATCCTTAAAGACAAAGCTGAAAAAGCAGCGATGGCTGCTATTGTAAGAATAAAAACAGCAACAACAAATGTAGCTGTAGAAACAGCAAAAATTGAAGGAATAGAAAGAATTAACTCTATAGAGGCGAATTTACCTGCTACACTTGATTTTCCGGAATTTACAGGAGAGGTGAATGGTGAAATTGTAGAACCAACTGAGACACTTAAAGAAGAACAAGGTGGAGAAAACAAACCTCAACCAGCATCAGTAGTGCCATCTGATGATACAACACGTGATCCTGAAGTAGTCACTTCAAATTCTCAACCAGTTTCATCAGAGAATAATGTACCGAAACAAAATGATTCTAAAAGTCATGCCGCATTACCAAATACGGGTACCAAAGAAGATCGTGCTACCGGTTCATTAGGAGTTCTATCTCTTCTTGGAGCATTTGGTTTACTATTTGCTAAAAAGAAGAAAGATGATGAAGAGGAAGCATAAGTAGAAAATCTCATTTAATCTCTAGATTAGGAACTATCAGCGAGTTCTCTAATCTGGAGATTTTTTTCAATATGCTTCGTTATTGGGCAGTTACGATAATACTTTATAGTTGTTTGGTTTAAAAAAAGCATGCTATGATAAAGCTATGGCATATAGTACAGATTTTAAACAAGGAGCATTATATTAGATCAAAGAGGGGCACAGGCATGGCGAGTCTTTCGCAGAGTCTGTCATTCGTGAAATCTATGAAGAAACAGGATTGACTATCCAAAATCCTCAACTTGTCGGCATTAAAAATTGGCCACTAGATACAGGTAGGCGCTATATTGTCGTTTGTTATAAGGCGACTGAGTTCTCTGGTACTCTTCGCTCTTCAGAAGAAGGAGAAATTTCTTGGGTGCAAAAAGACCAGATTCCAAACTTGGATCTGGCCTATGATATGTTACCTTTGATGGAAATGATGGAAGCTCCGGACAAGTCTGAATTTTTCTATCCTCGCCGTACAGAAGACGTTTGGGAAAAGAAAATTTTCTAATCCTTTACCAAATAACCGAGCTGATCCAAGGCCTCCTCGATATAGTGGAGGTCTTGTTGTGTTTCGGCTTCAACTAGGTGGTAATGGATACCATCTGTCAATTCAGATAAAGGTTTAAAATCAGAATGCTCGACTTGTTCTAGAAAATGTTGAACGTCTCGGCGGCAAGAAAGTTTAAGCAAGGTTTCAATTTCTCCATAAACGGGATGGTCAATCAAGGTGTTTTGAACACGTCCACCATTATCTACGATAGCGAGGAGTTCTTGACCGATTTCTTCAACTTCATGTTTCACTTTAAAAAGTTTATGAACATAAGGGTTAGTATCAATTTGCTTATAGACGTAGCCACGATTGGTGGATAGGATAGGAGCGCCATCGGCTCTCAAAATTGCAATATCCTGTACAATGACCTGACGCGTGACATGAAAATGTTCAGCCAAACTTTGACCATTGAGGGCTTTAGGAGCTTCTTTCAAGACTTGGAGCAGGGCTTGTTTGCGATCTTTTGTCATAGTTTTTCCTCTTAACGGCGTTTTCGAAGCACTTTATAGACAGCTAGTGCTAATGTATAGTCTACCATACTATGGATAATTGTGCCAAATCCAACTAGTACAAATAGAACATAAAACATATTTTCTACATTGGTACCAGAAGTTGCGTAAAAAAGGACACAGGCTAATACTTCAGCAAGGGCATGAATGACAGCCAAAACAAAGTTGAAAATCCAAGAAGATTTTGGTTTATCTAGGGTATCGGGGAATTTTTGTAGGTAAAGAGCTCCCAAAGTCCCAAAAAAGATATGGGAAAAAGCTCGAAAAACGATAACCATGGGATAGCCAGCCATCAAAAATCCAAAACTAGAGGCTAGGATGACAAAAACAGCCATCAAGGGCGATAAGAACATGGCAATAAAAATAGCGATGTGGCTTCCCAAAGTGTAAGAAGCAGGTGGAATGACAATCTTAAAAGGCATAACAATTGGAATCAAAATCGCAATAGCCGTTAAGAGGGCTGTCATTGTCATAAATTGTGTCTTTTTCCGTGTATTCATAAGAATCTCCTTTTTAACTGTATATACACTAGTATAGTACAACAAACAAGATAATAAAGCAAGGATTTACTTAGGTCTATAAGTCATTTTTTTAATTAAAGACTCGTAAACATTTCACTAAAAACACAAACTACATCAAACAAAATCTCCACCTTCAGGTTTGAAAGCGGAGATTTTTTTATTTCTTCAAGGTTTGTAGTCGTGGAACAATGGCTAGGGTTAGAACTGCGGAAATGACTAATTCAGCAATTGAGTTTGTTGAGATAACAGTTGCTAGGAGTTTTTGGATATTACCATCAAAAACATTTCCAAAAAGGTAGAAAATTCCACCAAGTACAAAGACTGTGTTGGTAAGTGAACCAAGGGCACCAGCTAGAATCAGACCAGTCTTGTTTTTCATTAGTTTATAGACTAGATAAGGAGTTAAACCAATCAAAATACGTGGGACGATGGCAATGATAGCTGAGTAGATGTTTCCGTTTGGTACAAATGGGGAGAAGAGGTAGCTTGTTGGTAAAATTGTAATCGTGTTAACTGTCAAGCTAAGTAGTCCCATTAAAAATCCAAGTGTAACCCCAACTCGTGGACCGTAAATAATGCTGGCAATAATGACAGGAATATGAACGATGGTCGGTTTGATTGGGAATGGAAAAAGGTTAAAGATAAGTGAGCTTAGAAAATGAATCACGAGCATGGTTGCAAAAAAGATAGCAATAGGTGCAATATTAGAGCGTTTTTTCATCGAGAGTTTCCTTTATTCTTTCTAAAATAATTGTGAGGTCAGCTAAAGCTCCTCGTCCATGGTCTCCACAAGCTAGTAGGGATTTCTTAGGAGCAATCAGCTGATAGCCGTAGGTTTCTAATGTTTTCAGATTATTCTGAGTTGCTGGATGTTCATACATCTTTGTATTCATAGCAGGAGCTATTAGTTTGGGAATATGACTGGGTAAGGCTAGAGCTGTACTGGTCACCATGTTGTCCGCAAAGCCGTGGGCTAATTTTGCAATAGTGTTAGCAGTTGCAGGGGCCACAATAAATAAATCCGCCTTTTTTCCAAGTTCGATATGATTGACTTGATCTGGATAGGGTTCTTTCATGACATCCAAGGGAATAGGATTCTGTGAGAGTACTTGTAGTGTCAAAGGTTGGATAAATTCTGTAGCAGCCTGAGTCATTAAGACAGTGACTTGATGACCTTGTTTTTTTAGAGAACTGACTAAATCTGCCGACTTGTAAGAGGCAATTGATCCTGTTACAGCCAAGAGAATATGTGCCATAGTTTTCCTTTCTATGAATGATAGGCTTGAATTTTTTCAAGGAGGAGTTCTGCAATTTCTTCTTTAGTCTGGACTGTTTGAAGCTGATCTTTCTCAACAAAGATAGCTCGGTGCTGACCTGCTGAGATTTGAGTGAGATCATTTGCGATAATCAAGTCTGCTTGGTTCTTGATAAGACTTTTTCTAGCAATGTCAACCAGATGATCCTCGTTAACATCAACCAGCAGTTTGAAACCAATCAGATGAATAGTAGGATTCCATTTCTTGACTAGAGATATGATTTTGGGTGTTTTTTTCAGGAATAAAACCTGAATCTCATCAGTCGAAGAAATCTTTGCCTGATGATTCTGCTTGCTTAAAAATTCTTCTAGATTGGAACTAGATTGAACTTCCTCAAACCCTGTCATATAGACAGGAGTGTAATCAGATACGGCCATTGAGTGAATCAAGACCTGATAATCCTGAACACGTTCTTGCATTTCCAGTAGAAGGTTCTTGGTATTGTTAATTTCTCGAATGCTTAGGTTGGGATGGGTTTCTGGCTTCAGAGCTCGTTTTGTCGTCATTAAACAAACTTCATGCCCTGCAGCAAGCAAGGTTTCTGTGATGATTTTGCCCAAGTGACCTGTAGAATGGTTAGTGATAGAGCGGACGCTATCGATAGCTTCACTGGTACCGCCCGATGTAACTAAAATTTTCATAGCACTATTGTACACAAAAATAAACGGTAAGTAAAATGAAAGTGATAAATTTTTGGTAAAAACGAAGATTTACTATAGTTTCAAACTATAAAGCCATATAAAATTTAAGAAAGGACTCTAAAAACCTTAAAAACAGGGATATTTACGAACGTTTAGAGAGTTTTGGGATGTTAAAAATCTTGTTTTGTGATATAATGAATTATCATATAAGAGGTTAGAGGAGTTTTGAATGAAAACAGATATTGAAATCGCACAGAGTATTGAGTTGAAACCAATCGTTGATGTTGTAGAGAAACTTGGAATTTCTTACGACGATTTAGAGTTGTATGGAAAGTACAAAGCTAAGCTCAGCTTTGATAAAATTCGTGCAGTTGAGAGCAATCCAGTTGGGAAATTGATTTTGGTTACTGCCATCAATCCAACGCCTGCAGGTGAAGGAAAATCAACTATTACCATTGGTCTGGCGGATGCCTTGAATAAGATTGGCAAGAAAACCATGATTGCTATCCGCGAACCATCTCTTGGTCCAGTAATGGGTATCAAGGGTGGTGCTGCTGGTGGTGGTTACGCCCAAGTGCTGCCAATGGAAGACATCAACCTCCACTTTACTGGAGACATGCATGCTATTACAACTGCCAACAATGCTCTTTCTGCCTTGATTGATAATCACTTGCACCAAGGAAATGAGCTAGGAATTGACCAACGCCGTATTCTCTGGAAACGTGTAGTGGACTTGAACGATCGCGCTCTTCGTCATGTAACCGTTGGACTTGGTGGTCCTCTTAACGGAATTCCACGTGAGGATGGCTTTGACATTACAGTTGCTTCAGAAATCATGGCCATTCTTTGCTTGGCGACTGATATTGAAGATTTGAAACGCCGTTTGGCTAATATCGTTATTGGTTATCGCTATGACCGTACCCCTGTTTCTGTAGGTGATTTGCAGGTTGAGGGTGCTTTAGCATTGATTTTGAAGGATGCTATTAAGCCAAACTTGGTTCAGACAATTTACGGTACACCTGCCTTTGTACACGGTGGTCCATTTGCCAATATCGCTCATGGATGTAACTCTGTTTTGGCAACGACAACAGCCCTTCACTTGGCTGATTACACAGTTACTGAAGCTGGTTTTGGTGCAGACCTTGGTGCTGAGAAATTCCTTGATATTAAGACACCAAACTTGCCAACATCTCCAGATGCAGTTGTTATCGTCGCAACCCTTCGTGCCCTTAAGATGAATGGTGGTGTAGCTAAAGACGCTTTGACAGAAGAAAATGTAGAGGCAGTTCGTGCAGGTTTTGCCAATTTGAAACGCCATGTTGAAAATATCCGTAAGTTCGGTATTCCAGCAGTTGTTGCGATTAACGAATTTGTATCTGATACAGAAGCTGAAATTGCAGCCTTGAAAGAACTTTGTGCCTCAATTGATGTACCAGTTGAGTTGGCAAGTGTCTGGGCTGATGGTGCAGAAGGTGGAGTAGCACTTGCCGAAACAGTTGTCAAAACTATCGCTGAAAACCCATCTAACTATAAACGTTTGTATGACAATGACCTTTCTGTCCAAGAAAAGATTGAAAAGATTGTTACTGAAATCTACCGTGGTAGCAAAGTGAACTTTGAAAAGAAAGCTCAAACACAAATTGCTCAAATCGTTCAAAACGGTTGGGACAAATTGCCAATCTGTATGGCTAAAACTCAGTACAGTTTCTCTGACAATCCAAATTCACTTGGAGCACCTGAAAACTTTGAAATTACCATTCGCGAATTGGTGCCAAAATTAGGTGCAGGCTTCATCGTTGCCTTAACTGGTGATGTCATGACCATGCCAGGACTTCCAAAACGACCAGCAGCCCTCAACATGGATGTTGAAAGCGATGGAACAGTCCTAGGCTTGTTCTAGTATATTGTACTTGACTTTAAATGAGTTTGGAAATACTATCCAAGCTCATTTTTTCTCAGACTGCAAGCAGTTTGTCAATAAGAATTATACTCTTCGAAAATCTCTTCAAACTACGTCAGCTTCACCTTGCC
>NZ_VMMU01000038.1:0-5372 GCF_013277385.1 Streptococcus sp. 544 | reverse complement strand
TCTTTGATTTTCATTGAGTTTCCCTTGGGAAGAGGTTTTTTAATATTAGGAAAAGGACAGTTAGAGTCTTCTGTGTTATACTAGAGATATGTTAGATTTGAAAGAATACGGTATCGTTATGTGGTCAGAGGAGAAGATTATTTCTTTCCGTCAGAAACTTCTCGCTTGGTATGATGAAAATAAAAGAGATTTACCATGGCGTAGGAGTAAGAATCCTTATCATATCTGGGTGTCTGAAATTATGCTCCAACAGACCAGAGTGGATACGGTTATCCCTTACTATGAACGATTCTTGGACTGGTTTCCAACAGTGGAAAGTTTGGCAACTGCCCCTGAAGAACGTTTGTTGAAGGCTTGGGAAGGTTTGGGTTATTATTCTCGAGTTCGTAATATGCAGGCTGCAGCCCAGCAGATTATGACTGACTTTGGGGGTCAATTTCCAAACACCTATGAAGGAATTTCTAGTTTAAAAGGGATTGGCCCTTACACAGCAGGAGCCATTTCCAGTATCGCTTTTAATTTGCCTGAGCCAGCTGTAGATGGTAATGTCATGCGGGTTTTGGCGCGTCTGTTTGAAGTCAATCACGATATTGGGATTCCAAGTAATCGCAAAATTTTTCAGGCAATGATGGAAATCTTGATTGACCCAGAACGGCCAGGTGACTTTAACCAAGCCTTAATGGACTTGGGCTCAGATATTGAGGCTCCTGTAAATCCCAGACCAGAAGAAAGTCCAGTTAAGGACTTTAGTGCTGCATATCAGAATGGCACAATGGACCGTTATCCAATCAAGGCTCCCAAGAAAAAGCCAGTTCCTATTTATCTTAAAGCCTTGGTGGTCAAAAATACTCAGGGGCAATTTTTACTTGAAAAAAATGAAAGTGAAAAACTATTGGCAGGTTTTTGGCATTTCCCCTTGATAGAAGTTGATAACTTTTCGCAAGAGGAGCAGTTTGACCTCTTCCATCAGGTTGCAGAAGAAAGTGTGAACTTTGGCCCCAGTCCAGAGGAGAGTTTCCAGCAGGACTATGACCTAGATGTTGCTTGGCTTGATGTTTATTTTGAGACTGTCAAGCATGTCTTTAGCCATCGTAAATGGCATGTACAGATTGTAGCAGGTCAGGTGAGTGACTTTCATGATTTTTCAGATAGAGAAGTTCGCTGGCTTTCACCAGAAGAGTTCAAGGATGTCCCACTTGCCAAACCCCAACAAAAAATCTGGCAGGTTTATGCAAAATCCAACTTAGACAGTAGCAAAGACTAGCTATCGTGTCTTCTTGTTATTTTTTTGGTATAATAGTAGAGAAAAAGGTGAACATATGAAAAAAATACTAATTGTAGATGATGAAAAACCAATCTCGGATATTATCAAGTTTAATATGACCAAGGAAGGTTACGAGGTTATAACTGCTTTTAATGGTCGTGAAGCGCTAGAGCAATTTGAAGCAGAGCAGCCAGATATTATTATTCTGGATTTGATGCTTCCGGAAATTGATGGTTTAGAAGTTGCTAAGACTATTCGTAAGACCAGTAGTGTTCCTATTATCATGCTGTCAGCGAAAGACAGCGAATTTGATAAGGTTATCGGTTTAGAGCTTGGTGCGGATGACTATGTAACCAAACCCTTCTCAAATCGTGAGTTGCAGGCGCGTGTTAAAGCTTTGTTGCGTCGTTCTCAACCTATGCCAGTAGATGGGCAGGAAGCAGATAGCAAACCTCAACCTATCCAAATTGGGGATTTAGAAATTGTTCCAGACGCCTACGTGGCTAAAAAATATGGCGAAGAACTAGACTTAACCCATCGTGAATTTGAACTTTTGTACCATTTGGCATCGCATACAGGTCAAGTCATCACGCGCGAACACTTGCTTGAGACTGTCTGGGGTTATGACTATTTTGGTGATGTCCGTACAGTTGATGTGACTGTCCGACGTCTGCGTGAGAAGATTGAAGATACGCCCAGCCGACCAGAGTATATCTTGACGCGCCGTGGTGTAGGGTATTACATGAGAAATAATGCTTGATTTACTGAAACAAACGATTTTTACCAGAGATTTTATCTTTATCCTGATTTTGTTAGGTTTCATCCTTGTTGTGACCCTCCTATTACTAGAGAATAGACGTGATAATATTCGATTGAAGCAAATCAATCAAAAGGTCAAAGACTTGATTGCAGGAGATTATTCTCAGGTTCTTGATATGCAAGGTGGGTCTGAAATCACCAATATTACCAATAATTTGAATGACTTGTCGGAGGTTATTCGTCTCACTCAGGAAAATCTAGAACAAGAGAGTAAGAGGCTAAATAGTATTCTGTTTTATATGACAGATGGGGTTCTTGCGACCAACCGTCGAGGTCAGATTATCATGATTAACGATACAGCCAAGAAGCAACTGGGGCTGGTTAAGGAAGATGTTCTGAATAGAAGCATTTTGGAAGTTCTCAAGATAGAAGAAGAATATGAATTGCGTGATTTGATTACCCAAAGTCCAGAATTGTTGCTAGATTCCCAAGACGTCAATGGCGAATATCTGAGCCTTCGAGTTCGCTTTGCCTTGATACGTCGAGAGTCTGGCTTTATTTCAGGTTTGGTGGCTGTTTTGCATGATACGACGGAGCAGGAGAAGGAAGAACGCGAACGGAGACTCTTTGTGTCCAATGTTAGCCATGAGTTACGGACTCCTCTGACCAGCGTAAAATCCTATCTTGAAGCCTTGGATGAGGGAGCTTTGTGTGAAACTGTAGCACCAGACTTCATCAAGGTGTCTCTGGACGAAACCAACCGTATGATGCGCATGGTAACTGACCTCCTTCATCTCTCTCGGATTGACAATGCGACCAGTCATCTGGATGTGGAGCTGATTAACTTCACTGCCTTTATTACCTTTATCCTCAACCGCTTTGACCAGATAAGAGGGCAGGATGAAGAGAAGAAATACGAACTGGTGAGAGATTACCCAATTACCTCAGTCTGGATAGAGATAGATACAGATAAGATGACACAGGTGATTGATAATATTCTTAACAATGCCATCAAGTATTCGCCAGATGGTGGGAAAGTCACAGTGACCATGAAGACAACTGATGATCAGATGATTTTATCCATCTCAGACCAAGGTTTGGGTATTCCTAAGCAGGATTTACCACGTATTTTTGACCGTTTCTATCGTGTAGATCGTGCTAGAAGTCGTTCCCAAGGTGGTACAGGTCTAGGACTGTCTATTGCCAAAGAAATTATCAAACAACATAAGGGCTTTATTTGGGCTAAGAGTGAATACGGTAAGGGATCAACCTTTACTATTGTGCTCCCTTATGATAAGGATGCAGTGAAAGAAGAAGTATGGGAGGATGAAGTAGAAGACTAGAATGAGTGAAACAGGCTTTAAATACAGTATTTTAGCGTCGGGTTCCAGTGGAAATTCCTTTTATCTGGAAACACCAAAAAAGAAGCTTTTAGTGGATGCAGGCTTATCTGGCAAAAAGATTACTAGCCTACTTGCTGAAATTAATCGCAAACCAGAAGACTTGGACGCCATCTTGATTACCCATGAGCATTCAGACCATATCCACGGTGTGGGTGTTTTGGCTCGCAAGTATGGTATGGATCTTTATGCCAATGAAAAGACTTGGCAAGCTATGGAAAATAGTAAATATCTTGGCAAGGTGGATTCTTCGCAAAAGCATATTTTTGAAATGGGCAAAACCAAAACCTTTGGAGATATTGACATCGAGAGTTTTGGTGTAAGCCATGATGCAGTCGCACCGCAGTTCTATCGCTTTATGAAAGATGATAAAAGTTTTGTCCTTTTGACAGATACAGGTTATGTCAGTGACCGTATGGCAGGGATTGTCGAAAATGCGGATGGCTATCTTATCGAGTCCAATCATGATGTAGAGATTTTGCGAGCAGGTTCTTACGCTTGGCGACTCAAACAACGAATCCTATCGGATCTGGGTCACCTTTCTAACGAAGATGGTGCTGAAGCTATGATTCGTACCTTAGGAAATCGCACTAAGAAAATCTACCTTGGTCACTTGTCTAAGGAAAACAATATCAAGGAGCTGGCTCACATGACCATGGTCAACCAGCTAGCACAAGCTGATCTGGGAGTTGGAGTAGACTTTAAGGTTTATGATACCTCACCAGATACCGCAACACCATTGACAGAGATATAAAAAGAAGGCGAGTGCCTTCTTTTTTATAAATTAGTAGATATTTGTTGTGGTATAATGTTTAAAAATGACATAGGAGAAGTAGTGTGAAAAGAAAATGGTTATTTAAGGATTACTATGACACAACAATTATTTTACTTGCTTTAATCTCTGTTATTCTGGTATTGCTTGGATTTGCTGAGATGATTGATTTGGACAATCCGCCTTATAGTATTATTGATTTAGCAATCTGGAGCGTTTTTGTAATTGATTATAGTTGGCGCTTTTTTATTACTAAAAGAAAATGGCGCTTTATTCTTGAAAATATTTTTGATTTATTGGCTATTCTCCCTTTAAATGCTATTTTTACAGTGTTTCGATTAGGGCGTATCTTTCGTTTAGTTAAACTAACAAAATTACTGAAACTGACTCGTTTACTCAGAATAATTGGACTTACAGGTAAATTAGAAAGAAAAATTAGTAGATTCTTACGGACAAATGGCCTGATTTATATCTTTTATGTTAATATTTTTATCGTTCTAGTAGGAAGTTCAATTTTATCTGTAGTTGAAGAAAAATCTTTCTCAGATAGTCTTTGGTGGGCTCTTGTGACAGTAACTACTGTTGGTTATGGTGATATTGTTCCAGTTTCCCTTTTTGGGAAATGGCTAGCAGTTTTACTGATGCTTGTCGGTATTGGAACAATAGGGATGTTAACAAGTGCCTTGACGAACTTTTTTGTAAAGGATAATCCAGATGAACAGATAAAACTTAATCAACTTCAAGATGAATTATCTAGTCAGAGAATATTACTAGAGAAGCAATCTGAGAAAATCGAAGAACTGCATCGGATGATACAAGATTTGCTTGAAAAAACATAATAAAAATAAAGATGAGACAAAATCATAACCACCCGTCAAACGGGCGGTTTGTCCCAGGGTTATAAGCCCAAATTACCAGCCAGCGCCTAAAGACGCTGGCTTTCACTTTGTTCAAGCCTCATTGCTCTTGACTCGTCACTTGCCTCTTAAAGAGGCTTTAGTATTACTTACCACTATCCCTAAAGGGATCCTCATATTCTTTTACACTCAATTTATCTGGTGCTATATCATGCTTTTCCTGTTCTTGGATATATTTCTTAATTGTGACTTCATTAAGCCCTACTGTACTTACATAATAACCTTCCGCCCAGAAATGCCGATTCCCAAACTTGTACTTG
>NZ_VMMU01000037.1:0-1967 GCF_013277385.1 Streptococcus sp. 544 | reverse complement strand
TTCCATACGGTTAGGGCATAAGAAAACCGCCTCGATTTCGATGCGGTTAGGTTATTTATTTTTCAGTTGTTTCAGTTTCTTTCTGTATTCAATTCCGACTTTTAGAGTTGAAATGATTGTTGAAATCACTTCAAATAATTTAATTATTACGAACAAAATTAACGCAAAAAATATAATCCAACCTAATAAAATTGATACTAAATCCCAGATAAACATATCTTACTCCTCTACTTTTTCGTATGTTTCTTTAAAAATGTCAGGTTTGCATGGATAAAATTCACCTTGCACGCCTTTGATAATATAGTCGCCTGTTTTTGCGACCATGACACCCTCAAGTGTTTTAATCTCACACCATGCTGGATTTTTATTCCACTTGCCACTATCGTGAATGATAATCTCATTCCTTGTTACTGCGTCCCAAAACCAATCTTCTTCAATCAAACAACGTTCATTAAGTTGAACTGCCTCAATGACTACTGGTTTTTTACGGTATTTCATTTCTCGACCCTTTCTAAGCATAAGAAAAGCACTTAGATTTCTCTAGGTGCTTAAGTAATAAATTGCATTTTTATATTTTTTAACACGCTCGTAGTCTGTATTGGTAACAGATTTCAAACGTGATAAATCTGAGTTGTGTTTCAAATCTGCAAGTTTTACAACTCTTGCTAAATTATTTGATTTTACTTTCTCAAGATATTCTTGATAACTTTGACCTTTTTTCTTTGTCAAAATTTGTACTGCTGTAACAACTTCATTTGACAAACCAGACGCCAATAAATCGGCAGCAGTTACATCACTATCCTCAATCACATCATGCAAAAGAGCGACAGTTTTTTCTTGTTCAGTTTTGACTTGACTGGCCACGTAGAGAGGATGCTGTATGTAATCAACACCCGCTTTATCCACCTGCCCTGTATGTGCTTTTTTAGCAATAGCTAAAGCAATATCAATCATGCCACTACCATCCTACCAATATAAGCAAATGCATCCTTTTCTGAAATTTCTTCGAAATCCGTGAAGTCATTGAAAAAGATTTTATTAAACCAGTCAATGCTATCAATCCACTTTTTTTCAATGTCAAAAACTTGCATGACACCATCGATTAAACGAAGTACTTGAGGATTGTTCGTTGTTGTGTGGTAGTATTTAATATCTTTCATATCACTTCACCCTCTCTATGTTTTTAGGAATCTCAAGTTCATTACTTAAATCAAGCATTTCTTTGAATAAGTTCATGCGTTCTAGATCAGATGTATTCGTATCACGATACATCTCATAGAGTTCATGTAATGAACCATTTTTTAAGTCGAAACTTTCCTGAGTATGATACTGCATTTCAAAGTTGATACCATCTTTTTCAACGACTGTATTCACACCTTTATATGGTCCATCTATTAGCCAAGTGTTTTTTACTTTTACAATTTTATAACCTTCTGCGATGAGCTTCTGTTTCATCTTCAAATACTCTTCTGCAAAAGTATCGTAATCGAAAATAGTTGTGTACCTTAAGGCGTCGTTAATCTTACTCACAGCTTTTGACAAACTTATATTTTCAACTAGGCTATCTGCAATAATTTTACGTGATAATGACTCAACTGTTTTCTTCCTAAATTCAAGACCGGCTAGTTTATTTCCCCCAGCAATACGTTGCATATCGCTTGTAATTTTCGGCTCGGCTTTCGAAATCTTGGACAATAATTGCTCACTATAAAATTTCGCTTTAGTTTCCCTTGTATCTTGATTATACACCTTTTCTCTGTCTTTCGCAAACAGTTTTTCTTTAACTGCTTCCCCTTCACGCTCCCAACCTGCAAAGATTTCATCCAGAGAGCGTTTCTCTTTTGCCATTTTTACAGGTGCATTATTTAGCAATATATCGAGATACGGACTAATTTGTTCTGCTTCTTCAGCTCTATCAGCCTTATCAGTCTTGCCTTTCTTATCAGATTTGACTGCAGGTCTGATAG
>NZ_VMMU01000036.1:0-984 GCF_013277385.1 Streptococcus sp. 544 | reverse complement strand
CTCTTATTATCTGAATAACATTAAAATTGAAATAGATTTTCCAAGAAGATCAACTTGGTTGCTAGCTCCTTTAGAAAAAATTGTAACAACTATTTCAGCTAAGCCTTATCAAATAAAACAGTCTGAAATTGTAAAAGAGGGCAAGATTCCAGTAGTTAGTCAATCTAAAATATTAGTTGAAGGATTTTCTAATAATTTTTCTAAGATTCTAGACTATAAAACAGACGTTGTAATATTTGGTGACCATACAAGAAATCTTAAGATTATAGACTTCCCTTTTGTTGTTGGTGCAGACGGAGTAAAAATTCTGTCTCCAATTTGCTTATCTGCAAAATTTTTAAAATACCACTTAGACTATACGCTATTATTTGTTAGGAACAGGGGCTATGCTCGACATTATTCGTATCTAAAATCTAAAATAATAGGTATTCCTTCAGTTTTAGAACAAAAGAGAATTGTCGCTAAAATTGACTTACTTTTTCAAAAAGTTTCTCAGCTTTAGTAATTATTAATTTTTGTGTACGTATACCTGGAAAATTAATTATAGTTTGAGAAAATCTAGTTTTGTTTAATATAGGAATAGTGGTAGATGATGTATTGTTCTTGAATTGTTTTTGCATAAAATCAGACTGTATAGCTAAAAGTAAAAATTTTGAGTTGACAAAATTAAATACTTCTATGCCATGCATTTGTTGATTGAACGCTCCATCAACACGAACAATCCCAGCAATTCCAATATTTCCAATACCATTTATTAAAATAGAACCTGCTTTTATTTTTCTGGATTTTGTATTTCCTAGAACCGATAAATATTCAGTTGTATTGTATAGTTCTCCTTGTAATAAATCAGCAGGTTTATAGAATGGTATTTCGCCACCGTAGTTTTCAGGGCTATTTTTAGATGGCGTGTTACCAGTACTAATTATTCCTATATAATTTAATGTTGTCTGTACCCAATTCATAGGTATCTTCCCATAATAAGAG
>NZ_VMMU01000035.1:24758-53325 GCF_013277385.1 Streptococcus sp. 544 | reverse complement strand
TTTACTTCCGTTTGTGTCGCATTATCTCTTGCTAATACTGCTTTACCTGCTGTTACTGCTCGATCGTACGCATCTTTCTTACTTGCTTCGGCATTGTAGTAAGCTGCAGTTGCCTTAGTTTCTGTGTCACCTGTGCTTGTTGCTGTTCGAAGCGCGTCTTTATTTGCTTCCTTAGGTGCTACTATTGCTGCATCACTAAAGCTTGAAGCACGAATACCAGGATTAGTATTCATTTCATTATTAATTTCTATAACCGATAAAACAAAATATTTCCCTTCTGCAAGAGGTTTTAAATAGTCTCCGCTTTGTATAGTTACAGTAGTTTTATTTGTTTTTGGATTGACTCTTCCATACGGAACATCTACTTTTGCTGTCAATCTAGTTGGTCTAGGATTATGATTTTCTGCCCACTCATCTTCGGGATATACTCCTTTATCACGGTCATTATCATGAACCAAATATATTTTCATTTTTGCATATGACGGAAGATTTGGAACAACAGGAACTTCTACATCAATTGTCGGTTTAGTTTCCTGTTTACCTTTTAAATACTCATCGACAGTAGACTCCTTTTGCCCAGTAGGAACTTTAATCGTTGGTTTACCAAGTGAACGGTAAACTCCAATTTGAGCTGTCTTATCTCCACCTGCAGTTTTTACAGTGAAAGATAAGATAGCATCAGAGACTCCTTTAACATCTGTTTTTGCCTTTACAAAATATGTCGTTGCATTGTTTGGAAATCTATCCATTTTTTCAAGAGTCACACTACGACCTGTACTACTCGTTGCTGTTACACTCTTAATATTTCCGCTTTTAGATACAAATTTGAATATTCTAGTATATTGGTTAGATGATAATGTATCAAAATATCTATCAGTTCTACTGTAATTCCCATCTCTTTGACCATTCGATATTCCAAACTCTATACCTGTCACTTCCTCTGGCGTTGCTCTAAACCCACTTCCTTCAGGCAAAGAAGTCCTATTCAAGCTATGATTATGTCCTGCGATATTTGTGCCATTTGGTTCAGTATTTTCAGCTCTAATTCCGACTGTTTCTTTACCATTTGTTGTATCTGGTTTAGGAGTGAGTTTTCCTTTTGGTTTAGGAGTGGGTTTTTCTTTTGGTTTAGGTACACGTTTTAAACCAGCGTTTTTATATCCAACCAACGCATTATAAGCAAGATCAATTTCTTTTTGAGTTTTTGCATTAACAAGTACTTCTTTTGCTTTCGCAACTTTTTCTTGTAATACTTTAACAGTATCTTCTGTATAGTCCTTTAAGTTTAATTGATCAATTTCTTTTAGAAGAGATTCCAATTTATCTTTATTAGTAATCACTTCCTTTTCTTTGCCATTTGTTTCGGCTTTATTGATTTCCTCTGTCTTATTAGCAGGAATCATATCTTTATCAGATACTTTAATCTCATTTGCACCTTGAGCATTAGAACCAGCTCCATCTTCCTTGTTAGATGTTTTCTTTGCAGGCTCAGGAGCTACGATTTCCTTATTCCCCCCAGCTTCTAGAGATTTCTCTGGAGGAACTCCCTCTACACCAGCATTTACCATTTCAGTATTAGCCGTAGCAGGTGATACAGGTAAAGAATTTGCCTTAACCGCACCATTAGCAAAAAACATTAATGCTGCTACAGCAACACTTGCTGCACCAAAATGGTACTTACGAATAGAATAACGGAATACCTTTTCTCCGTTCACTTCACGATTTGATTTTCTCATCTAATCGCCTCTCTCTTATTTTTATTTTTGAGGTACTAAAAAATACCCCCCCCCCTTAAATATTTTAGGAATTTAAGGAAAGGATACACTCTTTAATTTTTGGTACCACACTTGTTTAAAAAACCATAGTACACCTTCTATTTTACATCTTTCTTAGAAAAATTAACAGTATAACCCATATATTTTTTTCTAATTTAGCATTTAATTTTAGCGAGTATAGATATTTTTTTACTAATCTATTATTACTATTAAGCAGGAAACCAAACAAGACCTCCACTATATCGAGGAGGCCTTGGATCAGCTCGGTTATTTAGTAAAAGACTAGAAAATTTTCTTTTCCCAATCGTCTTCTGTACGGCGAGGGTAGAAAAATTCAGATTTGTCCGGAGCTTCCATCATCTCCATCAAGGGTAGCATATCATAGGCCAGATCCAAGTTTGGAATCTGGTCTTTTTGAATCCAATAGCTCAAATAGTAACAATGATATTTAAAAACTACATTGAATGAAAATTAACAACTACTTGCTTACTAAAAATATATCACCAGTTATGTTGATCAACATTATCCTTAGTCACAAGATAAATTGGAGAAACTGTTTCTTTTTCCAGTTTTTTCCCTTGATAATGATCGATTGCTGATTGAATAGCAATTTCACCCATCTTAGCTGGTTGCTGAGCAATAGTGGCAGTAATATCACCTTTTGCAATAGCATCATGTGCATCTGGTTGACCATCAATACCAACAATTAATACATTGCTAAGACCAGCTGCTTTTACTGCTTG
This sequence comes from Streptococcus sp. 544, assembly GCF_013277385.1. NCBI lineage: Bacteria > Bacillati > Bacillota > Bacilli > Lactobacillales > Streptococcaceae > Streptococcus > Streptococcus sp. 544. The sequence goes on along the minus strand of NZ_VMMU01000035.1, from coordinate 50,807 downwards.
TGCAGCTCCTAACGCCATCTCATCATTCTGTGCAAAGATTGCTTGTACTTCTTTGTTTCCTTGAATCATATTTTGCGCTGTATTCAAAGCTTTTGCGCGATCAAAATTAGCGGATTGACTAGAAAGAACATCTAAATTTGTCTTTGAAATTTGTTCAAATCCTTTACCTCTATCTACAGTTGCAGAAGCGCCAGGGACTCCTGATAATTCAAAAGTTTTTGCTTTTTCTCCCAATTGCTTGGTAATAAATTCTGCAGCCATTTTACCTGCTTCTACGTTATCAGAAGCAACAGTTGTCAAGACTTCACCGCCATTACTACCGCGGTCAATTAAGATTACTGGAATATTTGCATTATTAGCAGCTTTAATAGATGTTACAATTGCATCAGAATCAACTGGATTAATTAGTAAAGCATCTACATTTTGACTAATAAAATTTTGAATATCATCTGCTTGTCTAGCAGCATCATCTTGTGCATCTGCTATCTTCAAAGTTACTTCTTTTTCTCTTGCGGCTTTTTCAAGACCATCTTTCATAGCTACAAAATAGGGATTGTTAGTAGTCGAAATAGAAACTCCTAATTTTAATTCTTTTGCAGACTTTTGAATCGTAGATTTATTATCATTTGATGAATTTCCTAAACCAGTTTTTCCACAAGCTACTAAAGCAAAAATAAATGTTACAAACAAAGCAAAAATGCTAATTTTTTTAATATTTTTCATGTTATTACTCCTCGTAATATATATCTATAGGGATAGTTTCAATCCCGATTATTGTACATCATCTAATAAATTGTTACTATTTCCAAAAAAATTGAAAATTATTCTACTGTTTTACAACTTTAAAACGATCAATCAGAACAGCAATTAAGATTACAACTCCTTTTACTACTTGTTGCCAAAATGCTGAAACACCGATAATATTAAGTCCATTATTCAAAACCCCAATAATTAAAGCACCTATTAAGGTCCCCAGTATGCGACCTTTACCTCCTGATAATGAGGTTCCCCCAAGAACAACAGCTGCAATAGCATCCATTTCATAACTAGCACCTGCTGTTGGTTGAGCAGAACTTAAGCGTGATGTTATAATCAATCCAGAAATTGAAGCCATAATACCTGAAATTGAATAAATGATAATTTTCACTTTATTTAGTTTCACACCTGATATATATGCTGCTTTTTCATTCCCCCCTATAGCATACACAGATTTACCAAATGCTGTTTTATGAAGTAAAACATATAAAACAATAAATACAATAAACATAATAATTACAGGAAATGGAATTCCGACTATATAACCTTGCCCCAAAAATTGAAATAAGAATGTATCACTTAATCCTTTTGTAATAGGATTCCCATTTGTATAAACAAGTGTTGCACCTCTAAAAATAGTCATAGTTGCTAAAGTAACGATAAATGGAGCTAATTTCCCGTAGGAAATCAATAAACCATTCATCATCCCCAGAATGCAACCCAAAATTAAAGAGATGAGAATTGCTAACGTAACAGGCATTCCAGATCCTAATAGGCCAGCGGTTAGCGCACTGGATAAGGCTAAAATTGATCCAACTGATAAATCAATTCCACCTGTTAGAATAACAAAGGTCATTCCAAAAGCGATCAGTGCATTTGATGTTACTTGCAATAGTAAATTTAACAGATTATTTGCTGTTAAAAAATTTGAATTGATAATAGTGATGACAGCCATTAAAATTATCAATGCTATTACCGTTGTCAATTCTGACATGTACTTCACAGTATTTTTCACACTATTGTCCTCCTGTAGCTAGTTGCATAACTTTTTCTTGTGTAGCTTCTTGACGTGTTAATTCTCCACTAATTCTTCCTTCATGCATGACCATAATACGATCACTGACTCCGATCACTTCTGGTAAATCTGAAGATACCATAATAATCGGCACACCTCGTTCAGCCAATTCATTCATTAATTGGTAAATTTCACGCTTAGCACCAACATCTACCCCACGAGTTGGCTCATCTAGAATCAGTACTTTTGGAGCAATACCTATCCATTTTGCTAAAACTACTTTCTGTTGATTACCACCAGAAAGTGTTCCAACTTCCTTATCTGGATAACCTGATTTAATTCGTAGCCTATCTATTAAACGTTGTACAAATATATCACTTGTTTTATTATCGAAAATGCCATTTTTAACAAAATCACGAGTACTAGGTAAAGTCATATTATCTTTAATAGAAAAATCTAAAATCAATCCCTCATCTTTACGATCTTCTGTTAAGAAACCAATTCCATGCTTAATTGCTTCAAAAGGATTTTTAATTATCAGTTGTTCTCCGTTTATTATAATTTGACCAGATTTTAAAGAATCAATTCCAAAAATTGCTCGCATTATTTCAGTACGACCAGCACCCATCAAACCAGAAAAACCAAGAATTTCCCCTTGACGTACATAGAAAGAAATATCCGTAAAAGCATCACCAGAAAGATTCTTAGCTTGAAAAACAATATTCCCAATCTCAGCCTTTTTTTCTGGATAATAATCTTCTAATTCACGGCCTACCATCTTCTGAACTAATTCATCCGCATTAGTTAACTTCGTTTTCTTGGTATCAATTACAAACCCATCCCTCATAACAGTTATAAGATCTGTGATCTTAAAGATTTCTTCCATCCGATGTGAAATATACACAATACCTACACCATCAGATTTTAATCCTTCTATCACTTTAAAAAGTGTTTCAGTTTCACGATCAGTTAAAGCTGCTGTGGGTTCATCCATAATTAACAAGGAAACTTCTGATAATAAACATTTTGCTATTTCTATCATTTGTTGTTGTCCGACTGATAATTGACCAATGATTGCATCGAGAGGAATAGAGATATTAAGACGTTTAAATGCTTCTTTAGCTTTCCTTTCCATACTAACTTTATCTAGAAACCCAATCGAATTTTTAATTTCTCTTCCTAAAAAAAGATTATCAAGTACAGTCATATCTGGCCAAGTATTCATTTCCTGATGAATAAAACTCAGTCCAAACCGTTCTGCCTCTTGAGGATTAGAAAATGTTTTTTCTTTTCCATCAATAAAAATAGTTCCTGAAGTAGCTGGAAAAAGTCCAGTTAAAATATTCATTAAGGTTGATTTGCCTGCGCCATTCTCCCCCATTAAAGCATGAACTTCTCCTGAATTAAGAACCAAATCAATACTTTCTAAAACACGATTATTCCCAAAAGATTTTGAAATGTTCTTCATTTCAATTTTCATAGGCAACCCCCTTCTAAATAATAACTCCTGATTGCAAGATTATATTCGAATATGGTGTATCTTCCCCAGTGCGAATAACTGCCTTAACTTTAGTATTCATAGCTTTCAATTCTTCATGACTAATATATTCAATAATTATATTCGATCCTAAAAGATCTAGAACTGCTTGCCACTGTTCTTTGTTTTTTTCCTTAATTTCTTCTGCTAAGAAAATTTTTTCGATAAGTACATGATCTGAATATTCTTTTAAAACTTCTAAAAAACTTGGACTACCTTTTCTTAATGCTAAATCAATTTTATCAACACCTTTTGGAACTGGCAATCCTAAATCTCCGATACAAACCAAATCCATATGACCTAAATCATCAGCTAGTTTCGCTATATTACTATTTAAAATCCCATATTTCTTCATATCCTGAATGCTCCTTTATTTCTTTCAAACTCGGCATACCTCCTTGCGCTCCAAATCTTTGAACAGAAAGATGTGAAGCAATCGTTGCAAAGGACAATGCAACATCCATCTCTTTTCCTTTTGAGATAGCATAAGCAAAAGCACCATTAAACGTATCTCCTGCTCCTGTGGTATCAACTACTTCTGCTTTTATAGCAGGAATTTTCTGAACTGCTGTCCCATCATAATAAATAGAACCTTCAACTCCTAATGTCACAATCATTTTATTAGGATAAATTTTAATAATTTCTTCTAGTTTCTTATCTGGAAAAAGCTCTGAACATTCATGCTCATTAGGAGTAATAAAATCACAAAAAGGAATCATCTCTATATCTGTTTCTCTAGCTGGTGCAGGATTGTAAAGCACCTTAACTTTATTTTCTTGACAAAATTTAGCTATAGATAGGTTGGCTTCATGTGGTATTTCATTCTGTAATACAACAATACTTGCATCACTAATCAATTCCCACTCATTTTTCCAATCATTTGTTTTAACTAAATTATTCGCTCCGGGATAATAAATAATCCTATTATCACCTCCATATAAAGTAATTTGTGCAACTCCTGTAGATTGTGGTACCGTTCCCACATGTTCTGTAAAAATATTATTATTTTGCAGATTACTTAGTAAATCTGCTGAAAAAATATCTTCTCCGACGTTTCCAAATATGTAAATATTATCTTCTACACTGGATAATCTACCAATAGCTACAGCTTGATTTGCACCTTTTCCACCTGGAACTATATTAAATGAATCCCCAAAAATCGTTTCACCTCCTTCTGGAATCCTTTTTGTTCTCATAACTAAGTCCATTGAAATACTTCCAACAACAACAATTTTACTCATTACTTTCTCCTTAATGTATTTCTTTCTACGTATCTAACAGGTAGTTTAATTTTAGCTTCATCTATAGAGAACTTATTTGCCATATTATAGATTAGTTTTGCAGCCTGTTCTCCCATTTTATATGAGGATTGGTGAATAGTTGATAAAGAAGGGTAAATAAATTGACTAAGTACAATATCATCATAACCAATGATTTGAATATCATCTGGAATTTTTTTACCAATTGCTAAAATTTCATGAATATAAGCTATCGCATGAATATCAGAAGGTGCTATAATACTATCGATATTTGGATTTCTTTTTAGATTCTCTTTAGCTTCTTTTTGAATTTTTTCAAAGTCAAACGTTTCACTTTCTTCAATACAAATTTCTAAAGATTTATTCCTCAAATAGTTTAAACTTGCTTCAAACCGTTCCGCGATATTCTCGGCTTTATCATCTAAAACTTTAATAATCAGAACTTGTTTAGCACCTGCATTACAGATTGCTTCAGCAGCCAAACGACCACCTGACTGATTATCAGAAAAAACACCGTAACCTGTATCTTTACTAATTCGGTCAACCACAACAACAGGTAATGATAAATCTGGATATTCTTTTGTGAAGTCATGTGTAGTAATAATGCCAGCAGCATTTGTTTTCAACAGCAAGTTAACATATTCACTCAAAGATTCTTGGTCTGAAATCGTACCAACCATAATTCTATAACCTTTATCTTTCAAATATGATTCAGCGCCTCGAACCAATCTTGGGAAGAAGGGATTTGAAATATCTGGCAATAAAAGTCCTACCATTTGGTTTTTTTTGGTTTTCAAAGATTGCGCTAATACATTTGGTGTGTAATTTAATTTTTTAATCGCATTTTTTATTTTCTCTCTCGCATCATCTCCAACATAACCTTTTTTTGATATATATCTTGAAACCGTTGATTTTGATACTCCAGCTTCTTCAGCAACCTGTTTTATTGTAGTCATCACTCCTCCTTCTTATGTTGTGGAACCGTTCCCTTATTCTATAGTAAACGTTTTCTTTTGATTTGTCAATACTTTTCTAAAAATATTTTAAATTTATTTCATAGTACATATATTTTTCCAAATATATTATTACTATTACACAAGAAACACAACAAGACCTCCACTATATCGAGGAGGCCTTGGATCAGCTTGGTTATTTAGTAAAAGACTAGAAAATTTTCTTTTCCCATCCATCTTCTGTACGGCGAGGGTAGAAAAACTCTGACTTGTCAGGAGCTTCCATCATTTCCATCAAGGGTAGCATATCATAGGCCAGATCCAAGTTTGGAATCTGGTCTTTTTGAACCCAAGAAACTTCTCCTTCATCTGAAGAGCGCAGTCTACCAGAGAACTCAGTCGCCTTATAACAAATGACAATATAGCGCCCACCTGTATCTAGTGGCCAATTTTTAATGCCGACAAGTTGAGGATTTTGGATAGTCAATCCTGTTTCTTCGTAGATTTCACGAATGACAGACTCCGCAAAAGCCTCACCATTTTCAACATGACCTCCAGGAAAGGCATAACCAGACCAGCGATTGGTTTCAGGAGAGCGATACTGCATAACCACGCGCTGAGTTTCGATGTCTTCAATCAGACAAATATTTGTTAAAATCGTTAATTGGGAACGAGCCATATTTTCTCCTTTAGGTACTATTCTAATCCAAAGCCTTCACTTCCAACATCATATCACGTATCTGAGCTGCTAGTTCAAAGTCAAGCACTTCGACGGCTTCTTGCATTTGTTTTTCGAGTTTCTTAACAAGTTCTTTGCGCTCTTGTTTGTTGAGGCTATTGATGTCGACTTCTTTTTCTTCTTCCTTGGCAACTGCCTTGGTCACAGCAATCAGGTCACGGATTTCTTTCTTGATTGTCTGAGGCACAATACCGTGTTCTTCATTATAAACCATCTGGATTTTGCGACGACGGGCAGTTTCATCGATAGCACGTTGCATAGACTGGGTCACAGTGTCCGCATACATAATGACATGTCCCTCACTATTACGAGCAGCACGACCAATAGTTTGGATGAGGCCACGTTCGTTACGAAGGAAACCTTCCTTGTCAGCATCGAGAATGGCTACCAAGCTTACTTCAGGAACGTCAATCCCTTCACGGAGCAAGTTGATTCCGACCAAGACATCAAAGACACCCAAGCGCAGGTCACGGATAATCTCCGTCCGTTCCAAGGTCTTGATGTCTGAGTGCATGTACTTGACCTTAATGCCCATTTCTTTAAAGTAGTCGGTTAAATCCTCTGCCATTTTCTTGGTTAAAGTGGTAATAAAGGTACGCTCATTCTTTTCTACACGGGCATTGATTTCACCTAAGAGATCATCAATCTGTCCCATAGTCGGACGGACTTCCACCTCAGGATCCAAAAGACCTGTCGGACGAATGATTTGCTCAATCACTGTCTCGGTCTGTTCATTTTCATAGTCACCAGGTGTCGCTGAAACGTAAACAATCTGATGCACATGGCTTTCAAACTCCTCCCGACGGAGAGGACGATTGTCCAGAGCAGACGGCAAACGGAAACCGTAATTTACTAACATTTCCTTACGAGAACGGTCTCCATTGTACATGCCTTTGATTTGTCCCATAGTCATGTGACTCTCGTCAATCATAATTAAAAAATCATCTGGGAAGAAGTCGAGAAGCGTATAAGGAGGCTCACCCTCACTCCGTCCATCCATGTGACGTGAATAGTTCTCAACCCCGTTGGTATAGCCCATCTCACGCAACATTTCGATATCATACTCTGTCCGCTGTTTCAAACGTTGAGCTTCTAGCAATTTGCCTTCCTTCTCAAAGACAGCTAGTTGCTCTTCTAATTCTGCTTGAATCTTTGCAATGGCAACTTCCATGTGGTCGTCATTGGTCACAAAGTGAGTAGCTGGGAAAATAGCCAAATGATCCACTTCTCCTAAGACCTGACCTGTCAGAGCCTCAACCTCACGGATACGGTCAATTTCGTCTCCAAAAAATTCTACTCGAAAGGCGTGTTCATCACGAGAGGCTGGGAAAATCTCCACTACATCCCCACGCACACGAAATCTTCCCCGTTGGAAATCAATATCATTACGTTCAAACTGGATATCAACCAAGTCATTCAAGAGTTTATCACGAGAAATTTCAAGACCTGGACGGAGACTCACGACACTATCAGCGTATTCCTTGGGCGAACCCAAACCATAGATACAAGAGACTGAGGCAACGACAATAACATCATTACGCTCCAAAAGAGCCGAAGTCGCTGAGTGTCGGAGCTTGTCAATCTCGTCATTGACAGAGCTGTCCTTTTCAATATAGGTATCGCTAGAAGGGACATAGGCTTCTGGCTGGTAATAGTCATAGTAGGATACGAAGTACTCAACTGCATTTTCAGGGAAAAATTCCTTAAACTCCCCATAGAGCTGTCCTGCTAGAGTTTTATTGTGGGCGATGACCAGAGTTGGTTTATTGACTTTGGAAATAACCTGACTCATGGTATAGGTCTTCCCTGTTCCAGTCGCCCCCATCAGAATCTGAGCTTTTTCTCCACCCTCGATATTATCAACCAACTGCTCGATAGCTTGGGGTTGGTCTCCTGAGGGTTGATATTTTGATACTAGTTTAAATTGATTATCTGTAATACGATTGATCATAAGAATCCTCTCTCCATGTGCTATTCCTATTTTAGCATACTTGTATCATTTTCACGAAGAAAAGGACAGACCGAAGTCACATCCTTTCATTTTCTTTCTTTAATTGATGGGCGAGATAGACAATCAGCAGAAACAAAATAATACTGGACATGATGGAACCCTCAATACCAAAAGATCCACCAGATAGCCAGTCTTGATTGCCTTGTGGAGTAAATTTCATGATTGAGGTTCCTGAAGACTGACCACTAACTAATACTCCAAAGAGGTTGCCCTGTGCGAAATTCCAAGCTCCATGAATACCACCTATACCCCATATAGTATCTGTTTTAAGAAGATAAAGGGACATGGCAACCCCAAATAAAAAGAGATCAATTGCAGATAAGAAAGTTATGCCTGAATTTCCTAAATGAAGTAAGGTAAAGAGACTACTAGATATGATAATAGCAACTTTAAGATTGGTTCTCTTAGCCAATTGTGGAATCAACCAAGCACGAGTAACCAATTCTTCTGCCGTTCCTTGTAAAATCCAAAAAGGTATTGTAAATAAAGTAAAAGCTAGCGAATAAGTATCCAAGTGAATAGAGTCAAAATGATACTGTCCCAACATTACTAGTCCAGCTAAAGCAAGTATAAAGAGGGATAGTCCAATACCGTATCCTTTAAATAAGGCACTTAAAAAATTTTCTTTATAGAATCCCAAGGTTCGAATAGGTCTTTTCTCTACTTTTCTAGTCCATCTAAACACAGTTAAGATGATAAAACCAAAGGACAGTAATTCAAATATTAAATGAATATCACTTGTTTTATCAGAGATACTTTGAAATATAGATTGAAGGAGATCTGCAATTCTTTGACCACCTACACCAAGACTGCTAAATAGCCCGATCAATGCTAAAAAACTAAGACCAAAAAATAGAGAAGATATGAATTCAGATACATAGACGAAAAATAGAGCTAACAAGGGGCTTGTGTAAATGTTTAAACTCATTTTAGAAGTTTCAAAGTCTTTTAAGATTCTTTTATCTTTCATAACTTTATCCTCTTTTACTATATGATATACCTTTATTATAGCACTTCTGTTGTGTGATTCAAGACAAAACCAGAATTATACATGTTATATCTTCTGACATAAAACCCCTAGATTTGCCTTTTTTTACTTTTTCTGATATAATGGGAAAATATTCGGAAAAGGAGACTAAAAATGAAGAAAAAATTTCTAGCATTTTTGCTAATTTTATTCCCAATTTTCTCATTAGGTATTGCCAAAGCTGAGACGATTAAGATTGTGTCTGATACCGCCTATGCACCTTTTGAGTTTAAAGATTCAGATCAAACTTATAAAGGAATTGATGTTGACATTATCAACAAAGTCGCTGAGATTAAAGGATGGAACATTCAGATGTCTTATCCCGGATTTGACGCAGCGGTCAATGCGGTTCAAGCTGGTCAAGCTGACGCTATCATGGCAGGAATGACAAAAACTAAAGAACGTGAAAAAGTCTTCACCATGTCTGATACTTACTATGATACAAAAGTTGTCATTGCGACTACAAAGGCACACAAGATTAGCAAGTACGACCAATTAACTGGCAAAACCGTTGGTGTTAAAAACGGAACTGCTGCTCAACGTTTTCTTGAAACAATCAAAGATAAATACGGCTTTACTATTAAAACATTTGACACTAGTGATTTGATGAACAACAGCTTGAGTGCTGGTGCCATCGATGCCATGATGGATGACAAACCTGTTATCGAATATGCCATTAACCAAGGTCAAGACCTTCATATTGAAATGGATGGGGAAGCTGTAGGGAGTTTTGCTTTCGGTGTGAAAAAAGGAAGCAAATACGAGCACCTAGTTACTGAATTTAACCAAGCCTTGGCTGAAATGAAAAAAGATGGTAGTCTTGATAAAATCATCAAGAAATGGACTGCTTCATCATCTTCAGCAGTGCCAACCACAACTACTCTAGCAGGCTTAAAAGCTATTCCTGTTAAAGCTAAATATATCATTGCCAGCGATTCTTCTTTTGCACCTTTTGTTTTCCAAAACTCAAGTAACCAATTTACTGGTATTGATATGGAATTGATTAAGGCAATCGCTAAAGACCAAGGTTTTGAAATTGAAATCACCAACCCTGGTTTCGATGCTGCTATCAGTGCTGTCCAAGCTGGTCAAGCAGATGGTATCATTGCTGGTATGTCTGTCACAGATGCTCGTAAGGCAACTTTTGACTTCTCAGAATCATACTACACTGCCAATACTATCCTTGGTGTCAAAGAATCAAGTACCATTGCTTCTTATGAAGATTTGAAAGGGAAGACAGTCGGTGTTAAAAACGGAACTGCTTCTCAAACCTTCCTAACAGAAAATCAAAGCAAATACGGTTATCAAATTAAAACCTTCGCTGATGGTTCTTCAATGTATGACAGTTTAAACACTGGTGCCATTGATGCTGTTATGGATGATGAACCTGTTCTCAAATATTCTATCAGCCAAGGACAAAAATTGAAAACACCAATCGCTGGAACTCCAATCGGAGAAACAGCCTTTGCCGTTAAAAAAGGCACAAATCCAGAATTGATTGAAATGTTCAACAATGGACTTGCAAACCTTAAAGCAAACGGTGAATTCCAAAAGATTCTTGACAAATACCTAGCTAGCGAATCTTCAACTACTTCAACAAGCACTGTTGATGAAACCACAATCTGGGGCTTGCTTCAAAACAACTACAAACAACTCCTTAGCGGGCTTGGTATCACTCTTGCTCTAGCTCTTATCTCATTTGCTATTGCTATTGTTATCGGGATTATCTTTGGTATGTTTAGTGTCAGCCCGTATAAATCTCTTCGTGTGATTTCTGAGATTTTCGTTGACGTTATTCGAGGTATTCCATTGATGATTCTTGCAGCCTTCATCTTCTGGGGAATTCCAAACTTCATCGAGTCGATCACAGGTCAACAAAGTCCAATTAACGACTTTGTAGCTGGTACTATTGCCCTATCTCTCAATGCAGCCGCTTATATCGCTGAAATCGTTCGTGGTGGTATTCAAGCCGTTCCAGTTGGACAAATGGAAGCCAGCCGAAGCTTGGGTATCTCTTATGGAAAAACCATGCGTAAGATTATCTTGCCACAAGCAACTAAATTGATGTTGCCAAACTTTGTTAACCAATTCGTTATCGCTCTTAAAGATACAACCATCGTATCTGCTATCGGTTTGGTTGAACTCTTCCAAACTGGTAAGATTATCATCGCCCGTAACTACCAAAGTTTCAAGATGTATGCAATCCTTGCTATCTTCTATCTTGTAATTATCACACTTTTGACTAGACTAGCGAAACGCTTAGAAAAGAGGATTCGTTAATGGCAAAATTAAAAATTGATGTAAATGATTTACACAAGCACTATGGAAAAAATGAAGTTTTAAAAGGAATTACGACTAAGTTCTATGAAGGAGATGTTGTTTGTATCATCGGTCCTTCGGGTTCTGGTAAGTCAACTTTCCTCCGTAGCCTTAATCTTCTTGAAGAAGTTACGAGCGGTCACATCACTGTGAACGGCTATGACTTAACTGAAAAAACAACCAATGTTGACCACGTCCGTGAAAATATCGGAATGGTGTTCCAACACTTCAACCTCTTCCCACATATGTCTGTATTGGACAACATTACTTTTGCTCCTACTGAGCACAAGTTAATGACTAAGGAAGAAGCTGAGAAATTGGGAATGGAGTTGCTTGAAAAGGTTGGACTAGCAGATAAAGCTAATGCCAACCCAGATAGCCTATCAGGTGGTCAAAAACAACGTGTAGCCATCGCTCGTGGACTAGCAATGAACCCAGACATCATGCTCTTTGATGAACCAACTTCTGCCCTTGATCCTGAAATGGTTGGAGACGTACTAAACGTTATGAAGGAATTAGCTGAGCAAGGTATGACCATGATTATCGTAACCCATGAGATGGGATTTGCCCGTCAGGTTGCCAACCGCGTTATCTTTACTGCAGACGGTGAATTCCTAGAAGACGGAACACCAGATCAAATCTTTGACACCCCTCAACACCCTCGTCTGAAAGAGTTCTTGGACAAGGTCTTAAACGTCTAAACGCAAACTGTAAGGATTTCCTTGCAGTTTTTTTCTATCTCGTATTGGATTTTTTGATTTTTCGGAAAATTATGTTAGAATTAAGTTTATGAAATGAGGTTTCCTCATACCTAGCAAGACTAGGAATAAAAATAGAAATTAGGTAGCTAGATGTCATCTAAGGTTATTGTTACAATTTTCGGTGCGAGTGGAGACCTGGCTAAACGCAAGCTCTACCCTTCCCTTTTTAGACTATATAAATCCGGCAATCTTTCCGAGCACTTTGCTGTCATTGGAACTGCCCGTCGTCCTTGGAGCAAGGAATATTTTGAATCTGTTGTAGTCGAATCCATCCTTGATTTGGCAGATAGTACCGAACAGGCTCAGGAGTTCGCTAGTCACTTCTACTATCAAAGTCATGATGTCAACGATACAGAACACTACATTGCTCTACGTCAATTGCAGGCTGAACTAAATGATAAGTACCAAGCTGAACACAACAAGCTCTTCTTCTTGTCTATGGCACCTCAGTTCTTTGGAACTATCGCAAAACACCTCAAGTCTGAAAACATTGTGGATGGTAAAGGTTTTGAGCGCTTAATCGTTGAAAAACCATTTGGTACAGATTACGCAACTGCAAGCAAGTTGAATGACGAACTCCTAGCAACATTTGACGAAGAACAAATTTTCCGTATTGACCATTATCTTGGTAAGGAAATGATTCAAAGTATCTTTGCAGTTCGCTTTGCAAACCTGATTTTTGAAAATGTTTGGAACAAGGACTTTATCGATAATGTTCAAATTACCTTTGCGGAGCGCTTAGGCGTAGAAGAACGTGGTGGCTATTATGATGAATCTGGTGCCCTCCGTGACATGGTACAAAACCACACTCTACAACTCCTTTCGCTCCTCGCCATGGACAAACCAGCAAGCTTCACAAAAGATGAGATCCGTGCTGAAAAGATTAAGGTCTTTAAAAACCTCTATCATCCAACTGATGAAGAACTTAAAGAACACTTTATCCGTGGTCAATACCGTTCTGGTAAGATTGATGGCATGAAATACATCTCTTACCGTAGCGAGCCAAATGTAAATCCAGAATCAACAACTGAAACCTTTGCATCTGGTGCCTTCTTTGTAAATAGCGATCGCTTCCGTGGTGTTCCTTTCTTCTTCCGTACTGGTAAACGTCTGACTGAAAAAGGAACTCATGTCAACATCGTCTTTAAACAAATGGATTCTATCTTTGGAGAACCTCTTGCTCCAAACATTTTGACCATCTATATCCAACCAACAGAAGGCTTCTCTCTTAGTCTAAATGGTAAGCAGGTAGGAGAAGAATTCAACTTGGCTCCTAACTCACTTGATTACCGTACAGATGCGACCGCAACTGGTGCCTCTCCAGAACCATACGAGAAATTGATTTATGATGTCCTAAATAATAACTCAACTAACTTTAGCCACTGGGATGAAGTTGGTGCGTCATGGAAATTGATTGATCGTATCGAAGAGCTCTGGGCTGAAAATGGTGCCCCACTTCATGACTATAAAGCTGGAAGCATGGGACCTCAAGCTAGCTTTGACTTACTTGAAAAATTCGGTGCCAAATGGACTTGGCAGCCAGATATCGCCTATCGTCAAGATGGTCGTTTAGAATAAAAAAATTTCCTGCAAGTTTGTACCTTGCAGGATTTTTGCTTCTGATTAGATTAAACCTTCCAAGAGACCCTTCATAAAGTTTTCTGAGTTAAACTCTCCAATATCATCGATTTTTTCACCAAAACCAATCAATTTTACAGGAATATTGAGTTCTTCACGGATGGCTAGAACAACACCACCTCGAGCAGTTCCATCAATCTTAGTCAAGACAATTCCTGTCAAAGGGGTAATTTTTGAAAATTCTTTGGCCTGTACCAAGGCATTTTGACCTGTTGATGCATCAAGTGCCAAGAAGGTTTCATGCGGAGCTTCGGGCACAACACGTTTGATAATACGACCAATCTTTTCTAGCTCAGCCATGAGGTTGTCCTTGTTTTGCAGACGACCAGCGGTATCAATCATGAGAATATCAATACCTTCAGCCACGGCACGTTCCATGCCATCAAAGACTACACTGGCTGGATCAGCTTTTTCAGGTCCAGTCACAACAGGAACGTCCACACGACGGCCCCATTCGGCAAGCTGGGCTACTGCCCCTGCACGGAAGGTATCTGCTGCAACCAACATGACCTTCTTACCAGCTTGTTTGTAGCGGTGGGCTAGTTTCCCGATAGAAGTTGTTTTCCCAACACCATTCACACCGACGAAGAGCATGACTGTCAATCCATCTTGGAAGTAGATTCTTTCATCGTAGTTGCCATCCTTTTCATAAAGCTCAACCAATTTTTCAATGATGACACGGCGCAGTGCATCAGGTTTCTTGGCGTTTTCAAGCTTGGCTTCGTAGCGTAACTCCTCTGTTAAGTTAGAAGCAACCTGGACACCAACGTCACTCATGATGAGCAGTTCTTCCAGTTCCTCGAAAAATTCTTCGTCAACAGAGCGGAAGTTGGCAAGGAAGGCATTCAAACGAGCACCGAAGCCTGTACGAGTCTTCTTGAGACTGCGGTCATATTTTTCCTGAACAGTTTCTTCTGCTTGAGGCGTTTGTGCTTCAAGCACTTCAGAATTATTTTCTTCTACAGTCTCTAGAAACTCAGTATTCCCTTCTTCTGAGTGTGGAAATTCTGCGACTTCTTTTTGAGAAACTTCTACAACTGGCTCTAAATCCAGACTTTCTTCAACTGTGTCTTGGATTTCCTCTTCTTGGAACACAGCTTGTTCAACAATTTCCACCTCTGCTTCTTCCTGAGAAACTTCCTCAGCTTCTGTTAAGACAGGCTCAACATCTTCAGACAAATCAAGATTTTCCAGAGCTTCTTTTACAACTTCTTCGATTTTAGGTTCTTCTTTTTTTCCGAATAGACGGTCAAATAATCCCATATCTTAGTTCTCCTTTAGCACATATTCTTCGATAGCCCAGGCGACAGCTTCCTCATCGTTGGTCATCGGCGTTACTACATTTGCGGCTGCCTTTACTTCAGGAACAGCGTTTTGCATGGCAACACCGAGTCCCGCCCACTCAATCATAGAGAGGTCATTGGCCTCGTCACCACAGGCCATGACTTGGCTTTGGTCAATTCCAAGATGGCTGATTAGTTTTGCCAAACCTGTTGCTTTATGAACATTCTTTGGTGACCACTCTAGCAACATTTCACGTGATTTAAAGATTTCATATTGGTCAAACAATTCTGGAGAAATCTTCTGAATAGCTGCATCCAAGGGTTCTTGAGCAAAGGCAGTCACACACTTATTGTAAGTCATCTGACTAGACAAGTCTTCAAAGTCCACTGGAATAAAGGTCAATGCTGGATTGAATTTGGCATAAAGACTTTCTTGGTCCGATTGGATTTGATAAACAGTTCCTTCTGAGATAGCATCAAGAGGCAGTGATAATTTCTCTGTCTCCTCATACAAGCGTGCCACATCATCATATGAAAAGACTGTTTTATCAAGGATTTCACCTGTATTCTTCTGAACCAAACCACCATTAAAAGTAATCGTATACTCATCTTCCTGACCGTCAGTCCCTAGCTCATGGAGAAAGAAATCCATAGCTTTTAAGGGACGACCAGTTGTTAATACGACCTTGATACCACGATCACGCGCAGCTTTTAAGGTTGCCTTGGTGCGATCCGTCAACCTTTTATCAGTAGTCAGCAAGGTCCCATCCAAGTCCAATGCAATCAATTTTATATCTGCCATTATAAGCCCTCCATATAAGCTATAACCGACTGGTCCTTATGGTGACCAATCACAGTCTCTGCTAATTCTAAAATCTCTGGTCGTGCATTTTCAGGAGCAACAGGATGTCCCACAACCTGCAACATATGCAAGTCATTTAGATTGTCTCCAAAAGCCATAACCTGATCCATTGTGATACCAAGTTTTTTAGCTAATTCAACAATAGCCACACCCTTATCAACATAGTCCAGAACAATATCAATGGATTCAAAGCCAGTTGTCATGGCCTTAACACCAGGAACATGTTCGTTTACCCAAGCTTCCCCAGCTTCAAGAGTTTCTTCTGTGAAGTTGGTTGTAAATTTGAAAATGTCATCTGTGATATCTTCCAAACTCGCTACTTTTTGGATATTTTCATTATAGTGCTGACTCACTTTCAAATAGGTCTCATCAACCGTATCTAGCACATAAGAACCCTTCTTGCCCGTCAAGAGCAGTTTATTGATATCTACATAAGGTGACGTTTTCAGCTTTTCAAAAGTTGCCAGATAAAAGTCACGAGACATAGTCGCTTCATACAAGTCCTGACCTTGATACTCTACCAAACTACCATTTTCCGCGATAAAAATAATATCATCACGAACATCAGCAAATAATTTTTCCAGAGATAGAAATCCGCGCCCTGAAGCCACCGCAAAGTAGATCCCTTTTTCCTTGTAGGAAACCAAGAGAGACTTGAGGCGGTCCATATCAAAGCGTCCATTCCCATCTAGGAAGGTTCCGTCCATATCCGTTGCTACTAGTTTAATTGTCATCCTTCAATACTTTCTAAATCTTTTAACTTAACTGAAACAATTTTTGAAACACCTGATTCTTGCATGGTCACTCCATAGATAGAATCAGCCGCTGCCATGGTTCCCTTACGGTGGGTTACGACGATAAACTGGCTGTCCTTGTCAAATCGATTGAGGTAATCCCCAAAACGTTTTACATTGGCTTCATCCAGCGCAGCTTCCACCTCATCCAAGATGACAAATGGGATAGTCTTAACTCGAATGATAGAGAAAAGCAAAGCTAGAGCCGATAAGGCTTTTTCACCACCACTCATGAGGTTAAGAGACTGGATTTTCTTACCTGGAGGTTGAACAGAAATCTCAACTCCAGATGTTAAAAGGTCGCCCTCAGTCAATATCAAGTCTGCCTGACCTCCGCCAAACATCTGTTTGAAGGTCACTTTAAAGGACTCACGAATAGCTTCAAAGGTTGATTTAAAGCGTTCCTTGACCTCATCATTCATCACAGTAATAGTCTCAAGAAGCAGGTTTTTCGCCGACAAAATGTCATCACGCTGGCTATTTAGGAAATCAAGACGGTTGTGAACTTCTTCGTACTGGTCAAT
Source organism: Streptococcus sp. 544 (assembly GCF_013277385.1). Classification (NCBI taxonomy): domain Bacteria; kingdom Bacillati; phylum Bacillota; class Bacilli; order Lactobacillales; family Streptococcaceae; genus Streptococcus; species Streptococcus sp. 544. Next base: position 33,329 of record NZ_VMMU01000035.1, on the reverse strand, counting down.
AGCTTCTATATTGACAGGACCCAGTGAGCGAATAGCCTTCTCTAAATCCTGCACCTCTTGCTCTGCCAGATTGAGATTTTCCAATTCATGTGCCTTTTCTAGTGCTTCAGTATAGCTAATCTGATACTGGTCTGTTAATTGGCTTTGTAAATGGCGTAAGCGCTCGCTGACCTTTTCTTTCTTAGCTTCAGCACGTGTTTGCTTGCGAATCCACTCTTCATTCTGTTGGCGAGCCTGGTCCAAATGACTAGCAATATCATCCAGTTGCCCTTCAATATCATCCAACTCAAACTGCTTGCGAATCAAACCTTGTTGGAGATTTGTTTTCTGAATTTTAGCTTCTTCGGCCTGCTGACTGAGCAATTCTGTATCAACCTTCTCAAGATTGTCAACCTTTTCTTGAAGAAGGCGCTGGATTTCCTCTTGCTCGATATCTAAATTGTCCAATTCCTTGCCTAAACGTTCAATATCTGCAACTTCGTAACGTTTTTGTCCTTGCAGTTCTGTCTTAAGCAGGCGAGCTTGCGCTAGCTCTTCCTGCAAGTTTTGATAGCGTTCTTGAATGGCATTTTTGTTAGACTTAATCTCTTCAATCTCAGCTTCCATATTTTGCTTGTCACTTGCGATTGTAGCAAGGCGCTCTTGACATTTTTCCTTATCCGCTTGCCAATCTCCGTCAGAAAGACGATCTAATTCCTCTTCTTGAAGTTTCCAAAGAGTTTCTAACTCTTCAACTTGCTGACTGGTTTGCTGATAAGAGAGGGATAAGCCCTGCTCCTGAATACGAGCCTGCTCTCCTAGAGATTTGATTGCTTCTAATCTTTCTGTCAATCTAGTCATCTCATCTTGCAAGGTCTTCAAAGTCGCCTCTTCTGAACGCAAGCTTGCTTCTTCTTCAGCAATTTCTTTTTGTAATTGCTCCAGTTCTGGCTTGATAAAAATACTGTTGTTCTGGCGATTAGCTCCACCTGCATAGGAACCACCTGTGCGCAACTCTGTGCCGTCCACAGTCACCATACGAACCTGATAACGAACCTGGCGAGCTGCTACACGCGCGTGTTCCACGGTATCAAAAATCGCTGTCGTGGCTAGCAAGTTCTTGAAAATGGCTTCTAGTCTCTTATCAAACGACACTAACTCATCTGCCATGCCAAGGAAGCCTGGACTTGCTGCGATAGCATCTTGATTCTGACTAGAAATCGTACGAGCCTTAATAGTGGTCAAAGGAAGGAAGGTCGCGCGACCAGCTCTATTACGTTTTAGGAAATCAATGGCCTTGGTCGCCGCGTTTTCATCTTCTACGATGATATGCTGACTGCTGGCTCCAAGCGCAATCTCTAGGGCAGTTTGATAATGCACATCAAAGGTCAGGTGCTCACTAACAGCACCAATAATCCCACCAAGGCTGGCTTTTTCTTGGAGAACACTCTTAACACCTGCATAAAAGTTACTATGATTTCTCAGGATATTTTCCAAACTCTGAGCTCTCGCCTGCTTGTTTTTGAGATTATCCAGACGGTCAAAGAGTTGACTTTGTTGAACTTGATAGGAAGCTTTCTGCTCCTCTTGCTCCTTGGCACAGACCTGGTAATCTGCCAATAATTTCTGAACTTGCTCCTTGGTTGTTTCAAGCTCAGCATTTTGCTGCCTAGCCTTCTCTCTAGCTGTAGCCAGTTGTTCTTTCAGCTTTTCTAGTTGATCTGCTTGCTTTTGAGAAAGCTGACGGCTATTTTCCAACTCATTCTCGATGCGGGTCAGTTGATTTGAGACATCCGCTTCTTCTTGTAGAAGGGCCACAAAGCGTTCACGCAAAAGCTCAATCATCTGATCAGGATCATCTGAAAAAGCTAGCAATTCAGCTTCTAAACGATTAAGTTTTTGATTATTTTGGACTAGATTTTCTTCTAAGAGAGCTAAAGAACTTTCTTTATCAGATTTTTCTTTGCTGAGTGAACTTTGCTTCTCCTCCAAAGCAGCCAAACGGGCTTGTGCTTCCTGTTGATTCAGGGCTACTTGCTCAGATTCCAGTTTCGATAAGGCTAATTTTCTCTCTAAATCACTAATCAGACTGGTCAAATCCATCAAACTGCCTTGGTCTTTGGCCATTTCAGCCTGTAAATCTTGGCGTTGCTTTTTAAGAGTTTGATTTTCTTCTTCTAATTTTTCTCTCTTTTGGTAATAGCTCGTCAAGAGTTCCTGAACCTGAGCCAACTCTTCTTCTGTCAACTCTAATTCAGCCTTATTTTCCTTGATTTGAGCAACCAGCACGTCTAAATAAATAGCCTTGCGTTGACCTTCCAAGTCTAAAAACTTACGGGCATTCTCAGCTTGCTTCTCAAGAGGCTTGATTTGATTATCCAACTCGTAAATAATATCCTCTAAGCGGTCTAGATTATCCTGAGTTTGCTGCAGTTTGCTCTCAGTTTCTTTTCTGCGAGTCTTGTATTTTAAAACTCCAGCAGCTTCTTCAAAAATAGCTCGGCGTTCCTCAGGCTTGGAGTTGAAAATCTCCTCAACCTTCCCTTGGGAAATAATGGAGAAGGAGTCTCGTCCCAAACCTGTATCCAAAAAGAGGTCATGAATATCACGCAGACGGACTTTCTTGCCGTCAATCTTGTATTCGCTATCTCCGCTACGGTAGATATGGCGTTCTACCCTGATTTCTTGACCTGCATCCTTGATAAATCCGTCATGATTATCCAGAGTCACAACTACAGAAGCATAATTGAGCGGTTTGCGACTTTCTGTTCCAGCAAAGATGACATCCGGCATCTTGCCCCCACGGAGGCTCTTAACACTTGACTCCCCCAAGGCCCAACGCAGACTTTCTGTAATATTGGACTTTCCAGATCCATTGGGTCCAACGACTGCCGTCACACCTTGGTCAAAAACGACCTTGGTCTTGTCAGCAAAAGACTTAAATCCCTGAATTTCGATTTCCTTTAAATACATGAATCCAGCCCTTTCTCAACTGCATTTTTGGCAGCTTCCTGCTCTGCTAGTTTCTTAGAACGACCTTGACCTTGACCAATGCTCTTACCTTCGACAAGAACTTCTACATCAAAGACCTTATCGTGTGCAGGACCCGTTTCAGAAATCACCTGATAACGAATAGCCACATCGCCATTGACCTGAAGTAACTCTTGGAGATGGGTTTTGTAGTCTGTAATCATCTCAAATTCGCCTGCTTCAACCTTAGGAATCATGACTTGATAGATAAATTCCTTGACCTTGGCCACATCCTTGTCCAAAAGGAGAGCACCAAGAAAGGCTTCGAAGGCATCACCAAGAATGGTGTCACGATTGCGACCACCAGATTTTTCTTCTCCTTTACCAAGTTTTATAAATTGGTCAAACTGGCAATCACGCGCAAAACCAGCCAAACTCTCCTCTCGAACAATCATGGCACGGAGTTTAGACAAATCACCCTCAGGCTTTTTAGGATATTTTTTATACAGATATTCTGAAATCAATAACTGTAGAACAGCGTCTCCTAAAAATTCCAAGCGCTCATTGTGTGAAATTTTTAAGAGGCGGTGCTCATTGGCATAACTCGTATGAGTAAAGGCAGTCTCCAGTAAGTTTTTGTCTACAAATTCGATTGCAAAATGGTTCTTTAGTACAGTTTGTAATTCTTTCATACCAACCTCTTTCTAACTGATAACAGTCCTTTTTATTATATCAAAAAAAGCCTCCTGAGTCACTCTAAAACGGGAGAAAACAAGTGACCCAAGGGAACTTATCGACTACTATTAAAATGGGAAAATATTAGAATAAGGGGTGCAAGTTATTTACTTTAAGTTACCAGCCAAGTGGAATCGTTTCAAACTGACAACCCAATCGGCGTAATTCATTTTGACGGGCCTCATAGTAGGGGAGGGAAATGCCTATGATAGTCACATGAGGCAGGTCTTGTAAGTGGAGACTGACTGATGAAGTAAAATGGTAGACCTGAACAAACTCGTATTCTTGAAAAAGATGGGCTAGGACATCTTCAAAGATTAAATCTGTAGCCAAGTAAGTTACATCTGGAATATGGAAGGTTTCCTTGGGATGGGGGAGATAGAGGTCAATTGCCAAAGCCTTAGCATAGGTACTGATAAAACGGATGGAGATTTGGTCATCCTCCTCAGAGAACTTTTGTCCCAGCAGGACCTTGACCGTCTTACCATTTGAGACGGGTGCTTGTGGCAGGTCAAAAAAATGCTCCAGATAAACAAGCTTTTCTCTAGCTACGATATGGTAGTCACTGCGATAGAGGGTATAGTGCTTTTCCGTCCGCTCAATCAAGTCATCTCTGGTCAAGCCCAAAGAGCCTACCTGACTAGGATGGAGAGGGCAAGCATACATGCCCAAGGGGTAAATATCCGCATAGCCATCATCAAAACTCATGAGATGCTGGTAGGAGGAACTAGCAACCAAGTCCAGAATCAAGCTATTGTCAAAACTAGCATAAAAGATAGTGTCATAGTCTCCCGCCAGTTCCTGACAAATCTGAGTCAAGTCCTCTACGTTCTGAGGATAGTAAACATGGTCAAAATCCTTAGCATAATGCTCCTGACGGGCATTTTTGACAGAACTGACATAAAGACTGACAAAGTCCTGATCAGGATAAAATCCCTTGATATGATGGGCAATTTTAGCCTGTAAGGGCGTTGTAGCAATGATGAGGTGTTTCATCTCTTTGATTCTCCTAGGTGGTGATGTTGTAGCAAGGTCTCAACGACTTCAAAATCCAAGGCATCGTCGATATCATAAGAATAGAGTTTAGGCATTTCATAGGCTACTGTCTTATCTGTGTAAAAGGTCTCATCTCGTAGGTAACGATCCTTGCGAGAAATCCAGATACTACCGTTGGGATAGTAATAGACAGGCTCTTTCTGCCGAGCATAGTGCTTGGACACCTGAGGCGGACGGATAAAAGGTGACTCCTCTAACTGCAAGAAAAGACTACGACTCTTGTCCGCCTTAACACAGGAAATCAAATGGTCGGCGCCAGACTGACAGTAGAGGTGATAGGACTCGACGAGGTGCTCCACCTCTCTCAAGGGTGAGGTCACCTGTAGATTCACAAAGATCTGCTCTTCCTCAAAGGGCTGTAAAAAGTCTCGCAAGCTTTCTAAGCTAGAGGTTGTTGCCAAAGCCAATTCTTTTGGTCTGTGGACACAACGAATCTCTGGATAGGCTTGACGACAAAGTTCCAGATAGGCTAGTGAGTCTGAAGAAACCCAGATATCACTAAATAGCTTGGAGGCTAGAGCGACTTCTATGGTGTAGAAAACCAAAGGTTTTCCTACAAGTGGTTTGATATTTTTATCCACTAAGCCGCGTGAACCCGAACGGATCAAAATGACGGCTATGGGTTTAGATTGTGCTTTCATATAGTCTTCCTAGAATTGAGATAAACAGGGCAGATAGGGTAGTGATGATGCTATTTAACCAAGGATTGGGGTTGGCAAATAAACCACTGTAATAATAGAGAAACAAGGCTCCTAAACTAAAGAACAGATAGATTTTGGCTAGTTGTAAACTCGGTCTTTTGAGGAGTAAAACCAAGAGATACAAACCACCTATCACGCCTAGTGTCAGCCCCATAAAGCCGTTAATCCATTCGTAGATGGAGTAGATTTCTGCATTCATGAGTAAGAGGCAGAGGAACCAAGACAAACCTGCTAAGGCAAAGGATAGGATACTTGGCGACCAGCGAATCTTTGACCAAGCAAAATCCAACTTCAAGCAGGTCACAATTGCATTCATACTGGATGAAACTGTGGATTGGCCTGCTGTCAAGAGAGCTAGCATGATGAAACTGCCAAACCAAGGTGATAGACATTCCTGAACATAGGCAATGAGAACAGGATTGGGCGATGTGGTGGCAAAATTTTCCTGACGAATCAAGCGACCAATCAGATACAGTAAACTGGCAATCCCAAAGGACAAGAGTCCCTGTAGCCATAAGATTTTTCCAATCTTTTGGCGCCCCATTTTGCTATTAAAACGTTGGACAATATCCTGTGAGGAAACGTAGGAAAACAAGCTACTAAAACCTGCTCCTACAACTAAGATCAAGACCGTCTTCCCATCCAGCGTCTCTGCAAAGTGAAATATCTGTTGACTGCTATTCATGACTAAACCAGATTGGGCAATTCTTGGTAGAAAGAGAGCTAATATAGCCAGCAGGACCAAGCCCTGAAAGAAGTCCGTCCACAGCACAACCAAGAGACCACCCCTTGCCAGATAATAGACCGTCAAAAGAAGGAGTAGACCTGACAAGACCAGCTGATTGAGAGGGATAAAGGGCGCTAAGGCCTGAGACAACAAGTAGGTCACCACTGCTATTCGCCCCAACTGATAGAGGATGAAGAGTCCTGAAGCCAGTGAACGAATGCTAGGAGATTGAAACTTGTCCTCTAAAAGATGATAAGCTGTCTCGTAGTTTCCCTTTTGATAGAGGGGCAGAAAATAGCGATGAGCTAGTGGAATGGCTAGAAAAATCCCGCACTGGGCAAACCAGAGATAGAATCTACCTGTATAGGCATTCCCCACCAGAGTCAGAAAGGAAATGGGGCTGAGCAAGGTGGCAAAGACTGAGAAGCCCAAAACTGTCACTGGAACAGCTTTCTTAACCTGATAATAGTCCCCCTCACTCCCTTTTTGCCGATAGGCAATCCAGGAAATCAAGCAGAAATAGAGCAATAGGATAGCTAGAATTCCCAACATCCTAGAAATTCCTATCTAGTAATTTTCGGTATATTTGAGCTACTGTCTCTAGTGAATAGTGAGATGCTAGGGCGATATTTTCTGCATTTGATTTACAAAAATCCACTTGTTCCATTTCTTCTATCTTTTCTATTAACTCTTCCTTTGTTCTAAATAAGGTGATTGCACTGGATTGTTCTGCATAGAAACGATGAGCAATGTCCACATCTGATAACAAAGCTAGCAAGCCATGACTCAAAGCTTCTACACAGGCATTTGCAAACAATTCAGTGTAACTGGCTGATAGATAGCATTGATGTAGATTATAAGGAACATTATCTACCACTCCTCTTAGATGAATTGTGGGAGGGATATCATACTGATTACGAAGTTCTTGTATTCTTGTTTCCGATCCACCATAAAATGTAATCTCAACATTTGAACCCTTTTTATACAACTCAATAAATGCTTCAATAACTAGTCCAACATTTTTTATTTCCCCCATATGCCCCACCAAGCAATAGTCTCGTATTGGGCCTATATGTCTTAATTCTCCTAACTTTTCTGAAAACATAGGAGCTAAGAATGTGGAATGATAGCCCTTTGTTTGTAATGATTCTGTTAATTTCTCACTAGCCACAAGATACTTATTTTTTTTCCTTAAATTAGCATGTGACATATTCATTAAAACATTTGAATGAATCACTTCATAGTAATTCTTACCCGTGTTTTCCATATATCTCCATAGACTAGGCTTTGGTATACTTTGTTGATCGCGAATAATTAAGTCTGTATCCTGAGCTATATCAACCAAAAATTTGACAAGTAAATCTTCTTCAGAGTAAATAACTCCATCTTTTCGAAAAATATATTCAGGATAAAATAAAGAAACAGGAGAAGGTTCTTTGAATGGATTGATAAAACGCCCTTCAAGTGCTAGATTTCCATCTTTATGAAACCAGCGTAATTCTTTTGCCTTAAAATCTTCAAAAAGGAAAGGGCCACTTGTATAATAGTAACGACCCGAGCCATCTCCTAACGTAAGAGAAGAGACAAAACCATCTGCAGTGAGTTCAACCGTATCACTATCTGATAAATTGAGAGTTTCAAGCTTAACCGATAAGGAATCATGTCCTATATCAGAAAAACTATGAGGAACACAGATTAGTTCTTTTTCTAAAAATCCTAGCTTTTTTAAAACCACCTTCCAGTCAGGTCTAACTTGTGGGTTTGTCAGAATATGGAGATAATCTACTCCCAGATATCTTGCTATACGCGCTCGATAAAACTGGGTACTTTCAAAACCATATCGCTGTATTTTTGTAAAAGAATGCAGTGTAATAATTCTTGACATATTTCCCTCTCTTATTTTCAGTATAAAAATTGAAAAATCTCCTCTCACAAAAAGGAGAAAAGATTTTCCATCTCATATCGTGGAAGCTAGAATGACACTAAAATAGTTTTTATCAATCAATAATTCAAAAACACCTCTGAAAACGACCTGTTCATCAAAATACATAGCCGGAAAAGATTGGTAAATCAATGTTTTCAATTTTAACATTGCGTTTTTTGAAGTGCTCAGAATCATCAATTTTAATTTAATAATTAAGACATTTGATTGAAGTCACTATTTAGTTATTATAAGTTCAGCTAATAACTAATCAAAAGATTGAGTTATTCTGATTCTTCTTTTTTCTTAAATAACCCTAATGCCAATCCTGTTACCATAGCTAGTAATCCCATAGTTGATACGTTCGTATTTTTTTCTGTACCAGTATTCGGTAGTTTTTCTTCTGATTTCTTTGATTCCGGCTGGATACTATTTGATTTTTCTGGATTAGGCTCTGGATTAGGTTCTGGCTTAGGCTCTGG
>NZ_VMMU01000035.1:0-24718 GCF_013277385.1 Streptococcus sp. 544 | reverse complement strand
GCTCTGGTTTAGGCTCTGGCTTAGGCTCTGGTACGGCGTTTTCCAGAATGTATACATAAGTTACTTCAAGAGTTTGCCCTGCAATAACCTTGCCTGTTTCATTTCCTCTAGTACTTTGAGGAACCAGTTTATAAACTTTACCTTCTGCTGTAGTAATACTTGTTGGTTTATGATCTTGTGTATCGTAGTCTGAACCGGCTTTGGCATTATCAGTATCCGTAACTGTTTGAGTTACTGGTTGTTGATTTTCATTGGTTCCTTGGAGTGGATTGCCTTCTGTATCAACGTAATGAACAAGAACTGAACCGGCTTTTTCATAGACATAGGTTACTTCTGTAGTTCCTTCTACAACAGTTCCTTCTTCTGGTTTAGAGCCGTCTTTTAGGACTTTATCAGTTAGATAGTAAGTGACACCATCTTTTACGATAGTCGCTTTCTTATGTTCTGACGTGTTGTAGTTTGTATTAAGAGAAGCGTTTGTTTCATCATTTTCATCATCCGCAATAGGATTTCCTTCTGTATCTTGGAATTTAACGATGACATTTCCTTTAGCTTCTTGATATACATAAGTCACTTCAAGAGTTTGGCCTGCTACAACCTTGCCTGTTTCATTTCCTTTAGTTGAAGCTTCGACCAATTTGTATACTTTTCCTTCAGCAGTTGTGATACGAGTTGGCTTCATTCCGTTATCAGATGTGTTGTAGTCTGAATTTGGTTTACCGTCTTTTGTATCAACAGCGTCCACTTGAATAGTGTTACCTTTTTCATCAGTGTAGTGAACTACTACTTGTCCTGCTTTTTCGTAAACGTAAGTTACTTCTGTTTTACCTTCTACTACATCTCCAGTTTCTTTAGAACCGTCTTTAAGTGCTTTTTCTGTTAAGTAGTACACAGTTCCGTCTTTTTCGATTTTCTCTGGTTTGTTGTCAGTTGTATCATATTTAGCGTTCAGAGAAGCACCTTTAGTATCTTCTTTATCTTCAGCGATTACGTTACCTTCTGTGTCAACGTAGTGAACCACTACATCACCAGTTACTTCTTTATAAACGTATGTTACTTCTGTAGTTTCTCCAGCAACAACCTTACCTGTTTCATTTCCTTTAGTTGAAGCGTCGACCAATTCGTATACTTTTCCTTCTGGAGTAGTGATACGATTTGGTTTCATGTCGTTATCTGCAGTGTTGTAGTCTGAATTTGGTTTACCGTCTTTTGTATCAACAGCGTCCACTTGAATAGTGTTACCTTTTTCATCAGTGTAGTGAACTACTACTTGTCCTGCTTTTTCATAAACGTAAGTTACTTCTGTAGTTCCTTCTACTACGTCTCCGTTTTCTGGTTTAGAACCATCTTTAAGTGCTTTTTCTGTTAAGTAGTACACAGTTTCGTCTTTTTCGATTTTCTCTGGTTTGTTGTCAGTTGTGTCGTATTTAGCATTCAGAGAAGCACCTTTAGTATCTTCTTTATCTTCAGCGATTACATTACCTTCTGTGTCAACGTAGTGAACTACTACATCACCAGTTACTTCTTTATAAACGTATGTTACTTCTGTTGTTTCTCCAGCAACAACCTTGCCTGTTTCATTTCCTTTAGTTGAAGCTTCGACCAATTTGTATACTTTTCCTTCAGCAGTTGTGATACGAGTTGGTTTCATTCCGTTATCAGATGTGTTGTAGTCTGAATTTGGTTTACCGTCTTTTGTATCAACAGCGTCCACTTGAATAGTGTTACCTTTTTCATCAGTGTAGTGAACTACTACTTGTCCTGCTTTTTCGTAAACATAAGTTACTTCTGTTGTACCTTCTACTACGTATCCAGTTTCTTTAGAACCGTCTTTAAGTGCTTTAGCTGTTAGGTAATATTTAACACCGTCTTTAGTGATTTCATCTTTTTTGTGGTCTGTTGTATCATATTTAACGTTTAGAGAAGCATCTGTTTCGTCTTTTTCGTCTTCAGCGATTACGTTACCTTCAGTATCTTCATACTTAACGACTACGTTACCTTTTACTTCTTTATACACGTATGTTACTTCTACAGTATCTCCAGCTACTACTTTACCAGTTTCATTTCCGATTGTAGAAGCAGGTACTAATTCGTATACTTTTCCTTCTGCAGTTTTAATACGGTTTGGTTTCATTCCGTTATCTGCAGTGTTGTATTCTGTTCCTGGTCTACCATCTGTTGTATCATTATTAGTTTCAGGGACATTATTTCCTTCTGGATCTGTTCCTGATATTGGATTACCTTCTTGATCTGTATAATGAACTACTACTGATCCGGCTTTTTCATAGACATAGGTTACTTCTGTAGTTCCTTCTACAACAAGACCTTCTTCTGGTTTAGAACCGTCTTTAAGTGCTTTTTCTGTTAAGTAGTAAACAATTCCGGCTTTTTCGATTTTCTCTGGTTTGTTGTCAGTTGTGTCGTATTTAGCGTTTAGAGAAGCACCTTTAGTATCTTCTTTATCTTCAGCGATTACATTACCTTCTGTGTCAACATAGTGAACCACTACGTCTCCAGTTACTTCTGTATAAACATACGTTACTTCAAGTGTTTTTCCTGCTACTACTTCTCCACTTGCAGCTCCAACGTTTTCTCCGTTTGTTACGACTGCTTCTGCAGAGTAAGTTGCATTAGTTGTAGTAGTACCTGCTTTGGTAACTAGTTTATATTTCGTGTTGTTAAATTCAATTGTTGCTGGTTTTTCATCATTTTCAGCTGCATTATAAACTGTACCTGCTTTAACATTTGTAGAATCTTGTACAGATGTTTTAATTTCAGTACCGTCTGTATTAATGTATTTAATGACTACTGAACCGGCTTTTTCATAGACATAAGTAACTTCTTTTGTTTTACCTTCTTCTACTGTTCCAGTAACTGGTGCTGAGTCTGCTTTTACTCCATTATTTGAAGTTGTTAAGTAATATACTTCTCCAGCTGCTGTTGTAATCTTGTTCGGTTTGTTAGCTGAAGTGCTTGCGTCATAATTGGTACCATTTGATACATCTGTCGCATTGGCAACAGCTAAACCTTTGTCTTCTACTGTAGTTGGAGTTGTAGCACTATCAAATGTTAATGCACCTGTTAATTTCGTACCATCTGATAATTCATATTTAGTCACTACACTTCCTAGTAATTCATACTGATAAGTTACAGTGATTTCGTTCTCTTCTACTGTACCAGCTGCTGGTTTAGATCCTGCTTGTAAACCAATTAGTCGATAAACTTTTCCATCTGCTGTGGTAATCTTAGATGCTTTTTTACTAGTAACATCATAGTCAGAATTTACACTTGCATCTGTTACAGGTTTTAATCCATCAACTGTTACTTCTTCAGTTGAATTATTAGGCATTGTTGCAGTTCCGGCGATTGGTTGTCCAGCTTTATCAACATACTTCACATTTACTGCTGATTTTTTCTCTTTGTAGACGAATGTTACAACTTTATCAGCTTCTGTTACTGTTCCTGTTTCTGGCGCTGATGTATTGTATAATCCATTATTTTCTTTTACAAGTTCATATACTTTTCCATCTGCTGTTGTAATCTTAGTCGCTTTTTTCTCAGCTACTTTATTATCATACCTTGTGCCTAACCCTGCTTCAGTGACTGCTTTTACTCCGTCTGCTGTTACTGCTTCAGTTGTATTTCCAGGCATTGTTGCTGTTCCTGCTAATGGAGTTCCTTTTTCATCTACGTATTTAACTAGAACATTCCCTTTAACTTCTTCATATACATACGTTACTTCAAGTGTTTTTCCTGCTACTACTTGTCCTTCCACAGTTCCAACGTTTTCTCCGTTTGTTACGACTGCTTCTGCAGAGTAAGTTGCGTTAGTTGTAGTAGTACCTGCTTTGGTAACTAGTTTATATTTCTTATTGTTAAATTCAATTGTTGCTGGTTTTTCATCATTTTCAGCTGCATTATAAGCTGTTCCTGCTTTAACATTTGTAGAATCTTGTACAGATGTTTTAATTTCAGTACCGTCTGTATTAATGTATTTGATGACTACTGATCCAGCTTTTTCATAAACATAGGTTACTTCTGTAGTTCCTTCTACAACGGGACCTTCTTCTGCTGGTGACGTTTGGGGAACACCATTTACCGTAGTTTTTGTTCCATTCTCTTTTATATAGTAAACAGAACCATTCGCTTCTAATCTTTGAGGCTTTTCAGTATCGTTTTCTTTAGTATTATATGTAACGTTTTCTGTATTTTTGCTTGTATTAACAACTACTTCTTGATTATTGGCATCAAGATAGTAAGTTTTTGTTTCAACTTCTACTACCGCATCTACAGTATCCTTATATGAATCTTTAAGAGTTGTCCCGTCTTCTGTTTGATAATGTACAGTAACCGAGCCTTTCTTTTCAACTCTACTCGTTACTTCTGGGCTATAGGTGTAGGTGATAGTAGTATGACCACTACCTAAACGATAAGCTCTAAGAGGAGTATATTCTATCTTATAATTATAGTTTTCATAATAACCATTGTCAACGGTTGCATTTGCGTAGAAATTGCCACCTCCAATGGATAACCCTTTAAAGTCAACATTATCACCGCTGAATTTAACATCACCTGCAGGGCGGTTTTCGGAATCGAGAGTGCTACTTCGAAATAATTTAGCAGCCATATCTTGTGAATATAAGTCTTCTCCGTTCCCGAAAATAAAAAAACTCTTAAAATTGGATTCGGTATCTGCTAAGTTATACCTTTGTAAATATTTCAAATAGTCATTTAAAAGGGTTTTCGTGCCTGGGATAGTAACAGTATCTGGATTATCTTTGTGCTGCAAAATATAGCTATACAATCCCTTAATATCATTTATATCTTGAGGAATTTCCTTTTCAATAACCTGTGTATAGGAAACGTTATTCCGACTAGCTGTTACAAAGGTATTTTTTTCTAATACGAAAACATAATCACCTTCCTTGACACCACCATCTGCAGCGATATTCGTAGAAGTATAATCTTTTGCTGTGGCTTCTCCCGCCTTGAATGTATCTTCTAGCCATTTATCAGATGTAGTGGCTGGTGTATCGGCTAATACATATTTGCCATAAGTCCCCTTGCCAGTTTCTTCGACAATCCAGCTACGACCTCCTGGTTTAACCCCACTGTGGTTAATTTTCCCATCCTTTTGAACAAGACCTTCAGAAGTTAGTTTTGCAGTCACATTTCCAAGAGTAGAGTCAGAGTATACCCCTCCTCCATCACCTGTAATTTCTACAGCTGGATCCCCAATCTTATGATAGGTAGTATTGTTTTTTACAATAGTATCTTTTCCTACGGCACCGTGCTCTTTTGCCTTGGTTAAATCAGTATCGGTAATTTCGTTACCTTTTAATGATTTGAAGACTTTTCCATATTTTCCGTATACTTCATAATCTACCGAAATTTGTTTTTCAAAGCCTGCATCTTGATTTTGATCTTCTTCTAAAACAGTTCCATCAGTTGATACATATTTGTAGTCTACCTTACCTATTTTAGTAATGTTATCTGTACCTGTTTCATTCGGTTTTGGATTAGGATCAAAATCTTTTGAATCATCATCATCACTCTCAATTTTCACATGTGCTGTATCTACTGTGATAGAACCCTTACTATTTGATATAGTAGTAGTTCCATCTCCGTTATCGATAATAGCAGCTTCTACAGACTGAGTGTTGACAGACAAAGCGATAGCAGCACCCATAATGAGTCCGAGAGTACCTATTTTTACTGAGTCTGAACGACCATTTTTTAATTTACGAATGGAAAAAATTTCCTTTTTATTTGACAAAATATCAAGCCTCCATATATATATATATATATATATCAACCTAGTAACTTATTGAGAAAGAAATCTAAATTGTTGATTTTAGTATATCATTTTGTTCATAATTAGACAACTTTGACGTACAAAATATTTTATCTCTTCTGTATATTACTTCCACTAACTTCTAATATCAGAAAGAGGATTGTTAAATCATTTATCGCATTGTTAAGAATTTAGAAAATCTGTGCATTATAAAAAAATAAAACACATCGTATCAAGGTTTACTAGACATGATATGATGTGTTTTATGATTTGTTCTATTTGTACTCAGACTCCTGAGCTATTTACATCCACCCTGAGGGAATCGAACCCCCATCTCAAGAACCGGAATCTTACGTGATATCCATTACACTAAGGGTGGAAACTTGTTTTATTATAACAAAAATTTGCTCTAATAACAAGTTTTTTTCTAGACGGATAGCCCGTCTTAGTGGGAAGCATCCCCATTCCAGATAGAGTTTTTCACGATTACATAATCAACGTGTTTAAGATCAGCAACCTGACGTCCACCTGCATAAGAAATAGCACTTTGAAGGTCTTGTTCCATCTCGGTTAAAGTGTCTTGCAAATGACCTTTGGCAGGAAGCAAGATTCGTTTGCCTTCCACGTTTTTATAAGCACCTTTTTGGTATTGTGAAGCTGAACCGTAGTATTCTTTGAACTGTTCACCATCGACTTCAATCGTTTTCCCTGGACTTTCAATATGTCCTGCAAAGAGGGAACCAATCATAACCATGCTGGCACCGAAACGGATAGACTTGGCAATATCACCGTGAGTGCGAATCCCTCCATCAGCGATAATCGGTTTACGCGCAGCCTTGGCACACCAACGGAGAGCAGCCAACTGCCAACCACCTGTACCAAAACCAGTCTTAACCTTAGTGATACAAACCTTACCAGGACCGATTCCGACCTTAGTGGCATCCGCACCAGCATTTTCCAATTCACGCACAGCTTCTGGTGTTCCCACATTTCCAGCAATGACAAAAGTATCTGGCAATTCTTTCTTAATGTGTTGAATCATAGAAATCACGCTATCCGCATGACCATGGGCAATATCAATCGTGATGTATTCTGGAGCATCAGCCTTGAGCTGGCTGACAAAATCATACTCATAATCCTTAACACCGACAGAGATAGAAGCAATGAGCCCTTGATCGTGCATGCGTTTAATAAAAGGAATACGTCCTGCCTCATCAAAACGGTGCATAATGTAGAAGTACCCACCTTTAGCCAATTGCTCTGCTACATGTTCATCCAAAATCGTCTGCATATTAGCTGGCACAACAGGTAGTTTAAAGGTGTGCTTTCCTAGAGTGACACTTGTGTCCGCTTCTGCACGGCTTTTAATCACACATTTATTTGGAATCAATTGAATATCTTCGTAATCGAAAATTGGAAATTCATTTAACATATCGATGTCTCGTTTCTTTTGTAATGACCTACCTATGCTCTCGCATCACTACGCCTTTTCCGACGTTTCCTTAATTTATTATAAACTAAAGTACAGTTTTTGTCAAATAACGTTATAAATTAAATTATATTGTTCGGATTTTATTGTGTAAATAACAAAAGAAAGGAGAGAGATTATTTTCTCCCCACTTCTTTAGTAATATTACTTTTAAATATTTCTTCGGAGTTTTCCAGCATTTCACAAAATTCACGATAAGATGAAGACTTCTGAGGAATTTGGATAGACCATTTCTTCAACAAAGCTCCATAACCTGCTAGCTTTCCTATCTCATTATCAATAACCTTGTCCTCGCTCGGAAAAACAAGACCAGCCTTCTCAGCTTTTAAAATATAAGAATAGGAAATCAGCTGGAATAAGTCCTCACGGTTGATTCCTTTTTCAGTCAATTCCAGTTTTTTATACTTAGCATCTAATACTATTTTAAGCTCTTCTTGATAAAAATCTGGATATACTTTCCGTTTCCCAACAGAAAATACCGAAATACCACCTAGTTTTTCTTTATTTCGTGGATGGATGAAATCTTTTGGTAACAAAGTATGAACATACTCTTCCCAAAGCCAGGCAACATCAAAAAGAATACCATGAATTTTTTGATCTTGATACCCTAAGCCGTGCTTTTCTTGGTTTAGGATCATCAGACAAAGTTCTTGTAACTTTCTGTACTCGTGAAAGTATGCATGACGTATAGGTTTAGATTGATTTCCCCGAATAATCTTAGCACGATCAGCTAGTTTATAAGAAGGAGTTACCCGCACGATTTCTGCTACATTTTCACGACTAGTCAAGAGATTATCTAGTACCCCTTGACCAATGCTTTTCTGGTTCTTAATGTATTCAATAGTGTGACGGACCAACTGCATGAGGGGATTATCATAGGTGAACTCTCTCGTTGTGTAGGCAATATTTCCCGTGAAAGGAAGGTTTTTCTTGAGATGCTTTCTTACATCAATCACTCCCTTAACATTACTGTCGTTATGAGAAAATCGATGGTATTCCTTATAAAGACCTTTTCGAATAGCAGCTTGTAGATACTTGGGGAAGAGATACATCAAAAGTTGATAGAGCTTATCTTCACGTGACAAAGCTACATCTAAACTAGTGAGATTGATATGAAGAACCTTTTGTAAAAGATAATGCCAAAAATGGTCATTACCTTTAATCGAAAAACGAGAGGAGATTGTTAATCTCTCCTGACCATAGCCCAGAAAACCAATCACATTTCCTGTCTTGATTTCCTGATTGACCGTTTCCAAAATCTTTTGTTTCTTATCCAAATCTGGAGAATATTGTAGGTCATTTGGAAAAATAAAGATATTGTCCTCTTTAGAAAGGTTATCCAGTGTTCTATCAAGAAGTGCTTGACTTAGTTTGGGATATTCTGCGACAAAGTCTTCTTTAGCAATTTCATGATGATTATCAGTTATCCTCATCTTTATTTTCATCGCTTTCTTCGTCACCTGTATGTTTCTGAATAGTTTGCTCATTTTCTTTTAAATCAAACGCTTTTTTCAATATTTTTAGTTTTTCAACTTCCTCATAGGAACCACGTAGATAATCTTCCAAAAGTGGTTTGAGATAATCAGACCAGAGTAATTCATAGTCAAAGTCTACATCATGCAACTTAAGGAAATAACTTGGTCCGATATGATAATGACTATTTAATTCCTGAACGTTTTCGATAGCAACATTCAAGTTTCTTAAACGTTTTTTCGCTTCTTCAGCTTTATCACCAAGAGCAGTATCGAGCATACCTAATTGGCTTTCAGCAGTAACTTCAATAAAACGGAAACGACGACGCATAGCAAAATCAAAGGTGTCCACTGAACGGTCAATATCATTCATGGTTCCGATGATGTAGACATTCTCAGGGATATAAAATTTCTCATCAGTCTCATGTAAATTAGCATACTGAGTAGAAACACTCCCCTTTTCACCACGATAACCAGGGTCGATAGAGAAAAAGAGTTCCCCAAAAATCTTAGAAATCTCCCCACGGTTAATTTCATCGATGATGAAGACGAATTTTTTGTCAGTGTCAACCTCTGTTGGAGAAACATAATCACATAAGCCATAACTTTCTTTCATGTGATCTAAAACGATTTTTTGATAAGTTTCGTACTTTAACTTAGTCTCCTCACCCTTGTACAAAAGATACACTTTTTCTTTGGTAGCAACAGGAGAATCAAACTTCACATTCCCTTGACTATTTAAACTGGCTGGAACCGAACTACGAGGGAAGAAGTATTGTCCTTGCTTTTCATTGATAGCATCCGTTAGCTTAGCCCACGTTTCTTCAAAATTATCTTGACCTCCAATCTTCTTAGAATCTATAGCATTCTGACAAAACTTCTTAAAAATACCTTCTTTTAATTTAAAAAATATACTGCCATCCTCATTTGAATCCGGTCTTAAACCCTCAACAAAATCCGTATAATCATAAGATGGATGAAACTGTACAAAGCCGATTTGATCTTCGTTGCCTTCCGTTAACTCTTTAGCAATTTCTTTAGCAAGATAAGTTTTTCCCGTCCCCGGTGCACCACGGAGGATGAGGTTTTTGGATTTTCTTAATATACCACTATAATTAAATAAAAAATCATTCCTTAACATAGTTTCACTTTCTAATTTTTTATACTTTTTCCAATTAGGATGATTCAAAAAATAGTCATAGTCTTGAATTATGATTTCATCACTTGCAGCAAATTTTATTAACTGGTTAGTCTCTTTAGTTCGATACTTAATATCTGATGGAAACCATATTGTTTCTTGCCCCGTAAAGAAAAACCACTCCCTCTCTATATACTCTTTTTTCCAATCAACAATAATGGTATGCCCATCATCTAAAACCTCTTTAACAGTCGCCATTCCACGAATTTTCATCACAGAAACCTTTGAATCATCTTTCTTTACAAAAGGTAAATTCTTCTTTTTGACATATGTGGATTTAGCAAATAAAACGTCACCTGGTTTAATTTTATTAAACAACTTTAACATTTTTTGATACTGTTTATTTTCCTCGTTGTTATGCCATCCTAATTCCCACTTTCCTTCTTTCCTAAAATATTCAAGATAATCATCATCACCAAATTTTGTACCAACAAAAAAATAGTTATTTTGTTCACTGTTCATTTGAATACTCCTTTAATTAACTTTTACAAGTAAGTTCTATTAATATATAGTTCACCTCTAGCATATCATATCTATAAAAAAAAGAAAAGAATTTCTAAAGAAAAAGCCTAATGTAGAGTAGGGTATTCCCTCTTAACACTAGACTTCTTTTTTATCTTAATAATACTCGCCCTGGCGGTAGTCCCATGAGTTAAAGGTATCTGACAGGTGCATCATGATTTTATCAATGTCAAGTCCTTTGCGGATTACAACTGGAGCTAGTGAAGTTGAACGTTCTCCTCCTTGTTCTGGGATGAGTTTTCCGTCCTTATCGACCATAGAGACCATCACGCCTTGCTCGTAGCGCGTTTCAATCGTTTTGTCTGGTTGGATGGATGCCACATAGTCGTCTGCTTCAATGACAAGGTCCACTGCTCCTTCGATGCGTTCTCCGATTCCTTCTACCTTACCACGGTTTCCTTTTCCAGATGGATTTGCAGATGAGGCGTAGACCATCTTTCCTTCTTCCCAAAGTTTGGCAGCCAATTGTTCACCAGCTTTCCCAAATTTGATAACAAAACAGCTCGTTCCACGAACGTCCGTCATGAGTTCTTCACGGCCATCCCCGTATGCTTTGAGTTTTTCAAAAGCTTCTGGTTTCCAAGGAAGGATACAACCAAGAAGAATATCTTCATCCCAATGTTTTTGGTAAAAGGCTTCAATTTCTGGGTTGAGTTGTGCTAAAGCGCGAAGCTCATCCATGCTACCACAGAGAACAACACCTGGTTTGTTACGGTTACGCTCTTTGGCTGCGAACTTGCGCTCAAGTCCTGCCTTGTCGCTAGTCATGATAATGTAACCAACTTTAGTAGGGCAAACAATACAACCGCCCTCACCTTTTAAAATATCATAGCCTTCTTGTGAAAGTGTTCCCTTCCATTGAATGTGTTTTGTCATAGTTCTATTTCCTTTTCTATTTTTCTTCTAATCTTGCCAGTAGGCTGGTCGTTGTTTTTCATAAGCAGCAATCAAGTCTTCATACTGCAAGGTAATACCGATATCATCCAAACCATTTAAGAGCTTGTGTTTCCATTCACTATCGATTTCAAAAGTGAATTCTCCAACTGGTGAAATGATTTTTTGTTGTTCCAAGTCCACAGTTACCTGGTCACTTGGTTGTAACTGGGCTAGTTTCTCTCGAACCTCTCTGGGCTGTACAATGGGCAACATGCCATTATTGAGTTCATTATTGTAATGAATATCCCCAAAAGACCCCGCAATTACTACCTTAAAACCATAGTCAGCTAGAGCCCAAGCTGCGTGTTCCCTCGAAGAACCTGCGCCAAAGTTATCCCCTGAAATAAGAATACTAGCTTTACGGTATTCAGGTCGGTTAAAGACAAAGTCAGGATCCTCAGTGTAGTTATCGTCCAGATAACGCCAAGCATACATGAGGTACTTACCAAAGCCTTTTTTATCAATCAACTTGAGAAACTGCTTGGGTAGGATTTGGTCGGTGTCGATGTTATCATTCATGAGAGGAACGGTCGTTCCTGTATAAACTGTAAATTTTTCCATTTCCTCTCCTTACTGAGCTTCTGGCATTTGCCGAACATCTACGAAACGCCCTGCAATAGCTGCCGCAGCTGCCATAGCTGGACTACAGAGATGAGTCTTAGCACCAAAGCCTTGTCTGTCTTCAAAGTTGCGGTTGCTGGTTGAGGCGCAGTGGACACCATCAGGAACCTTGTCCGGATTCATCCCTAGGCACATGGAGCAACCTGGATCTCTCCACTCAAAGCCAGCATCTAGGAAAACTTTATCCAAGCCCAATTTCTCCGCAGCTCGTTTGACAGGACGAGAGCCTGGGACTACGATAGCCGTTAAGTTAGGAGCAATTTTCTTCCCTTTGACAAATCGTGCAGCCAGCTGTAAGTCGCTGAGACGAGCATTAGTACATGAACCTATAAAGATATAGCCTAATTCAATATCCGCTGGCTTTTGACCAGGCTCCAAGTCCATGTAATTGTAGGCTCTCTCATCATTCATATCCTTAATTTCTGGGAAACTACTGTCAAAGTCAACACCCATAGCAGGATTTGTTCCCCAGGTCACCATAGGAGCCAAGTCTGAGACATCCATCTGGATAACTTTATCGTAAACGGCATCCTCATCACTGACAATTGTTTTCCAATCCGCCACAGCCTCTTCAAAGTCCTCTGGAACACATTCTCGTCCCTTGAGATAATCATAGGTGGTTTGATCCGGATTCATGATTCCCATCTTAGATCCAAACTCGATGGACATATTGCAGATGGTCATTCGCTCTTCCATGCTCAGTGCATCAATAGCTTGTCCACGATATTCCACCACGTAGCCAACGCCGCAAGCAACGCCGTACTTGGCAATCAAGGCGAGAATGTAATCCTTGGAATAAACTCCTTTTTGAGGAACACCTGTAAATTCCACCAGCATTTTCTTGGGTTTGACCTGCCAGAGGGTCTGGGTAGCAAAGACATGTTCGACCTCACTGGTTCCAATTCCAAAGGCGATCGCTCCGAAAGCCCCGTGGGTTGCTGTATGGCTATCCCCACAGACAATGAATTTTCCTGGTTGGGTTCGTCCTGTTTCTGGACCAACCATGTGAACGATCCCCTGTTTTTCAGAACCGTGGGCCGCATGTTCAATCCCAAACTCCTCAACATTTTCAGCTAACTTATCAATTTGAGCCTTAGAAATCACATCTCGAATATCATAGATATTAACCGTCGGGACATTGTGGTCAAAGGTTCCAAATGTCAAGTCTGGCCGTCTCAATCTGCGTCCTGCGTCTCGTAATCCTTGAAAAGCCTGAGGACTGGTCACTTCGTGGATATAGTGCTGGTCCACATACATGAGTTGGGGTTGCCCCTCTTCTCCTGTGATGACATGACGGTCCCATAATTTATCAAAAATCGATTTTCCTGCCATCCATTACCTCCAAATAACATATAAGGCTACTAGTGTAGTCACCATCCCGAGAAACCAAACTGTTTTAAAATACCATTTTCGAGTCTTGTGGTGAAAAGTGATTCCTGCTAACCAAGCACCAAAACCACCACAAGAAAGGGCTAAAATGAGTAAGATTTTCTCTGGAATGCGCCAAGCTCTTCTCCTTGCCTTAGATTTGTCAATACCATAAATCAAGAAAACCATGACATTCCAAATCAAAAGGACTAGAGTAATTTTTTCGTCTAACTTCATAACCTTGCAATAATAGCTTCCGTCATTTCCTTTGTCGAAGCCTGTCCTCCTATATCTCTCGTTAAAACACCAGCTGCCAAACTTGCCTCAACAGCACGCTCGATACGCTCTGCATCCTCATAACGTCCAAAGCTGTCTCTCAGCATCATGGCCACTGATAAAATCATGGAGATAGGATTGGCAATTCCTTGACCAGCAATATCAGGTGCTGAACCGTGAATAGGTTCATAGAGACTTGGGCCATTTTCAGAATAACTGGCTGAGGGCATAACCCCAAGTGTGCCAGATAGAACGCTTGATTCATCAGATAGAATATCTCCGAAAAGATTCTCCGTCACGATGACATCAAACTTGGCAGGATTGGTAATCATGAGCATGGCAGCTGAGTCGACTAGCTGGTGCTCCAAGGTCACATCTGGAAAATCATGCGCGACTTCCTCAGCCACTTTTCTCCAGAGTTTTGATGTTGCCAACACATTTTGCTTATCGATACTAGTAACGATTTTTCTCCGACTTCTTGCAATTTCAAAGGCCTTGCGAATAATTCGCTCCACTTCCTCATAGCTATAGTCGTTAATATCACGCGCTTTGCGCTCTTCAAGGATATGATCTCCAAAGTAAATCCCGCCTGTCAACTCACGCACCACGACAAAGTCTACACCAGCAATTCGTTCCGGTTTGAGTGGTGACAAATGCTTGAGACTGTCAAAGATTTTTACAGGGCGAATATTAGCATAGAGATTGAGTTCCTTACGGAGAGATAGCAAGCCTTGTTCAGGCCGAACCACTGCTCCATCATACTGAGGACTACCGATAGCTGCTAGGAGGATAGCATCTGCTTCACGACATACCTTGAGGGTTTCATCAGGTAAGGGATGCCCTGCAGCATCGATACCTGCACCTCCAAAAGGTCGTCTATCAATCTCATAGTCAAAACCTGTTTTTTCAGCTAGAGCCTCCATAACCTCTAAACCAGCCTCCATGATTTCTGGGCCAATTCCGTCCCCTGCTAGAGCTACTATTTTCTTTGTCATAGCCTTCTCCTTTATACACTAGGCATATCGTGGTAAGAAACACTGCGTCCCATCTCACCTGCATTCTCTTTTTGAACAAAGGTATTAGCATTGATGTAGGCAATAGCCGAAGCCTTCAACACATCGAAATCAAGACCTGCTGCGTTAAAGATGGTTTCTGTATCTCTGTTTTCAACAGTGACCAAGACCCGAGCTTGGGCATCAATTCCATCTGTCACAGCATCAATGGTATAGGACACCAAGCGAACAGATTGATTGAAGAATTTGTCGATAGCATTAAATATAGCCTCAACAGAACCTTGCCCTGTCGCATTAAATTCGACTTTTTCACCATCCATATTGGCTAAGCTAACGAGCGCTTCAATGTCATTATCTGCATGGGTTTGCAGTTGTAAATCATCAAAGTGGAAGCCTTCTGGGTTTTCAACCATGGTTCCAGCTACCAGAGCACGAATATCTGCATCTGTGATTTCTTGCTTCTTGTCTGCCAGTGCCTTAAACTTAGCAAAGAGTGGTTTGATGTCCTCTTCTGTAAAGTCTAGGGCCAATTCTCTTAGTTTTTCAATAAAGGCATGGCGACCAGACAATTTTCCAAGCGGAAGGCTATTGCTCTTAACACCAACCAATTCAGGGGTGATAATCTCATAAGTAAGAGGATTTTTAAGAACTCCGTCTTGGTGAATACCAGATTCGTGAGAAAAGGCATTACCACCAACGACGGCCTTGTTTTTAGGAACTGGGATACCTGAGAAGCGAGAAACCATTTCTGACGTATTGATGGTCTCATTTAGGACAATACTGGTTTCTGCTTGGTAGTAATCTTGGCGAATATTGAGGGCTACTGCTATTTCTTCCAAAGCAGCATTTCCAGCTCTCTCACCAATACCATTGATGGTTCCTTCAACACGTTCTGCCCCATTCTTGACGGCAGCAAGGCTATTTGCCACTGCCATTCCAAGGTCATCGTGGCAGTGAGGCGAATAGATAATCTGACGATCCGTCTTGACATTCTCAATCAAGTATTTGAAGATAGCACCGTACTCCTCTGGCGTGGTAAATCCAACCGTATCAGGGATATTGATATAAGACGCCCCTGCATCAACCGCTGTTTGAACAACTTGTAAGAGGAAATCCAACTCTGTTCTAGTCGCATCCTCAGGAGAGAATTCGACCACTTCAAACTTAGAACGGGCATAAGAAACATGCTCCTTAATAGCTTCCAAAATCTCTTCCTTGCTCTTATTGAGCTTATACTTACGATGAATGGGACTGGTAGCGATAAAGACGTGAACTTGTGGATACTTGGCGTCCTTTAGGGCCTCGTAACAAGCATCAATATCAGACTTGACAGAGCGGGCCAGACCAGTTACCGCCGTTTTCTTCAAGGCCTTAGCAATCTCCTGCACTGCTGTGAATGAATCAGGACTCGCCGCCGGAAAACCAGCTTCAATGGCTGAAATACCCCATTTCTCAAGCTGCCTTGCTATGGCAATTTTTTCTTTGATTGAAAAGTTAACACCGGGTGTCTGCTCTCCATCCCGAAGGCTGGTATCTAGAAATTCAACTGTTCGCATAAGATTTCCCCTTTTCCAAATGTGATTTTAAAAAAAACATCTCGCTCAGAAACCCAAGCGAGATGTTGATTTACTCCCGCTTGGTAAGCCAAACAGGACTAATGCTTTTTGCACTAGCCCGAGTACCTCAACAACAAAGCAAATTGATTAAACTTAGCTGTTCTCATGTTTGACTTTCTCCTTCGTTTGATATCTTGTTTAGTATTTTAGCACAGGCAAAAGCACTTGTCAAGAAAAAATCAAATATTTTCTGAAAATTTCTTCAGTATAGAATATTTAGCTAATTGAAAGTTATTGAAAATCCTTGAAATGTTTCATTTTTTAGAAGTTAAATTCCAACTTTTTTCTATCAATTCCAGTACCATTTCATCTGACAAAGTATCATCTAATACCACACTAATCCAGTAGCGTTTGTTCATATGAAAGGCTGGATAAATTCCCTTTTTTGAAAGTAAGTCCGCTACTTGGTCATGCTTGAGGTTGACTGCTTCCACTAATCCTCCTCTACCCTTTTCCAGCTTATCCCAAGAGATTTTCATCAAGACGGCATACCACTTTTGATTGCCTTCATGACGTAATACTGCCGTATCAGGAGATTTTTCCCACAGAAACTCCAACTGATTTCCGTACTTTTCCTGAATCTGAGCCATGATACGCTTAGTCTGAGGACAGATATAATCCTGCACATCAAAACAGGCCTTCCGAATCTGGTAGAGAATCTCCAAACAAGTCTCACGGACACTTCCTACAAAACTTCCCCTCATGCTTTCCATATGGACTTGAGGATAGAGGTCACTTGTTTCCTGGTCAAAGACTTGAAAACTCACATTATCAGCAGTGATGGACAAAACCATGACAAAGTCACCCTGCAAAATCTGGCGACTATAAGTCCAGACTCCACTATTTTCTACAAAACCAAAAGCTTTAGCCTTTTCGTGATTAAACTGATAGGATTTAAAAATTTCAAACATAAGTGAAAACTGCTACCCAAAGCTAGCAGTTCCTTTCTATTTTTTAAAAGACAACCTTAGTACCATGCAATTGTGCTACTCCCAGCTGGTCGATAAAGGTTTGACGGTTGTCCAAGTCAATCCCCCCACCTGGTAGAATTTCAATCTTACCTTTAGCATGTTCCAAAATTTTGTGATAATGAGCAAAACGTTTGTCTAGCGAGTCACCAGATACTCCAGCACGAGTTAAGATACGGGTGACACCAGCTTGGCTGAGCCAGTCAATAGCTTCCAGTTGATCATTATCACTCAATTCATCAAAGGCCATGTGAAAGACAATTTCCATTCCTTTTGAAGCCTCAATTAGCTTCTCCAGATTAGGCTTATCCAACTTCTTCTCACCAGTTAAAGCCCCAAATACAACCCCTTGACTTCCAGCCTGAGCAGTTAAACGAATGTCCTCTAGCATAATAGCAATTTCCATATCATTATAGACAAAGTCACCACCACGTGGACGAATCATGGTCATGATGGTCGTATCATAGTTAGCTGCCAATTCAACCGCTGCCTTGGTCACTCCATAGCTGGGAGTTGTCCCACCAACTGCAAGATTATCACAGAGTTCGATTCGACGAGCTCCAGCCTGCATCGCTTTTTCAAGCAAGGTCACATTTTCAGCACAAAATTCGTAAATCATTTGATTCTCCTTGAAGATTACTTTAAATTTATTATATCATATTGTTGTGAATATGATTTCATTTTTAGCAAGGGAAATAGTTACAAATTTTACTTATTCTTTGTCTGGAATGACCTTGAAGAGATAATAGGTGATAAAGATGGTCAAGGCTCCCAGACCGATTTTGACCGGTAAAAGAGGTGCAAAATAAATGGAAATTCCCATCAAGATGTAGATCGAAACGATGATTTTTTTCTTACGTTCACGCGCAATAGACTTAGTCTCGCGAAAATCAGCTACATATGTTTGATAGAGCTTGGTATGATAAAGCCAGTCTTCGAAGCGCTTGGAACTTCTGGAGAAACAAGCAATAGACAACAAAAGAAAAGGCGTTGTAGGCAACAAGGGTAAAACAACCCCAACAATTGCCAAGGCCAGTGATAAAAAACCAATAATTAGATAGATAAGACGCATAACTTCTCCTAGTTAATACTCAATGAAAATCGAAGAGCAAATTAGGAAGCTAGCCGCAGGTTGTACTGGAGTACGGCAAGGCGAAGCTGACGTGGTTTGAATTTGATTTTCGAAGAGTATAAAATAATCTTCTTCTAGTTTCGCACACAATGATGAATTTTGTCAAGTTCCAACCAAAAGAGCCTGAAATTCACTTTCAGGACTCTCTTCTTATTTAATCTTTTCTTCTTCGTAGTCGCCATTACTACAAACAACCTGCTTGCCACCACCACGGACTTTTTTCTCCATGAGGAAGTTGCCACATTTTGGACAGTCACGACCAACAGGCTTATCCCAAGAGGTAAATTCACATTCTGGATAGCGATTGCAACCATAGAAGAGACGGTTACGTTTTGTTTTACGCTCAATGATTTGTCCCTGATGACAACTTGGACACTCAACACCAATCTCTTTCACGATTGCTTGGGTATGACGGCAATCTGGGAAATTGCTACAAGCGTAGAACTTACCAAAACGACCAAGTTTAATGACCATTGGACTACCACACACTTCACAGTCAAATCCAGCTGGTTCATCCTTGATCTGGATTTTTTCCATTTCTTCTTCAGCCTTGGCGACTTCTTTAGAGAATGGTTTGTAAAAGGCATCAATGACACGTTGCCACTGCTCTTTTCCGACTTCGACGTCATCCAGTTTGCCTTCCATTTCAGCTGTAAAGGTCACGTTTACGATATCTGGGAAATATTCAACGATGAGCTTGTTAACAATTTCTCCCAACTCTGTTGGTTCAAAACGTTTAGCTACAAGGCGAACATAATAACGTTTCTGAATTGTTTCAATGGTTGGTGCGTAGGTTGACGGACGTCCAACCCCATTTTCCTCCAAGGTCTTGATCAATGTCGCTTCAGAATAACGAGCAGGCGGTTGGGTGAAATGTTGCTCTGGTTTGCTATTAACCTGTTTCACCACATCTCCAACAGCCATGTCCGGTAACATCTTATTCTTGTCAGAATCATTATAAATGGCAAGATAACCATCAAACTTAACCTGACTACCATTAGCAGCAAATTGAACCCCATTTTGAGATAATTTAACAGCCATGGTATCAAAGACAGCAGCTGTCATCTGGCTAGCCACAAAACGATTCCAGATAAGGGTATAAAGCTTGAGCTGATCCTTGTCCAGATACTTAGCGATGCTTTCAGGTGTATTAAAGACACTAGACGGACGAATCGCCTCGTGGGCATCCTGAGCTCCAGAAGCATTTTTGACCTTGCTACCATGCTTAGAATACTTGCTACCAAAACGGTCCGTAATGAAACTTGCTGCTTCGTTCTGCGCTACTGGACTGATACGAGTCGAATCGGTACGCATATAGGTAATCAAACCTTGCACACCAGAACCGATATTGATCCCTTCATAGAGCTGTTGGGCAACCATCATGGTCTTTCGAGTACGGAAGTTAATTTTATTGGCAGCATCCATCTGCATAGATGAAGTGGTATAAGGCAAAGGAGCATTGCGTTTGCGCTCTTTCTTATCTACCTGATCTACTGAAAAGTCTTTACTAGTCAGACGAGATAAGACTTCCTTGACTTCGTCATTACTAGTCAGTTTCAGCTTTTTACCATCCACTCCATAGAAGGAAGCCTGGAATTGCTTGGTTCCCTTTTTAAAGACGCCATCAATTGTCCAGTATTCTTCTGGCTGGAAGGCATTGATTTCATTTTCACGGTCAATGATGAGTTTAAGGGCAATGGACTGTACGCGACCTGCTGACAAGCCCTTCTTAACCTTCTTCCACAAAATAGGCGAAATCGAATATCCTACCAAGCGATCCAGGACACGACGAGCCTGTTGGGCATCAACCAAGTCCATATCAATCTTGCGTGGCTCCTTAAAAGCATTTTTGACCGCATCCTTGGTGATTTCATTGAAGACCACACGGTTGGCATCATTTTCATCCAAGTTGAGAATATGGGCCAAATGCCAAGAAATCGCTTCTCCTTCACGGTCTGGGTCACTCGCCAGAAAGACTTTATTAGCTTTTTTGGCTTCTTTTTTCAAGTCATTGATAAGAGGACCTTTTCCTCGGATATTGATATATTGCGGTTCATAATTATTTTCAATATCGACGGACATACTGGATTTCTTCAAATCACGGATATGCCCGACACTGGCTAAAACCTTGTAGTTTCTGCCGAGATATTTTTCAATCGTCTTGGCCTTAGCAGGCGACTCCACGATTACTAGATTTTTTTTAACTGTTGATTTTTTCTTTTTTGTTGCCGTAGCCACAGTATCACACCTTTTCAAAGTAATAAACTTTATAAAGTGTAAACCATTTTGCCATAACTGTCAAGACTTAGCTACTATAATAGAAGAAAAGTTTTATGCTTAAGACCGCATCTTCCTTTGATACACATAGAAGACTCACGAGAAAAACCAGCTATTCTCAAGAAATTATTGCTCCTCGGACTCTGTATCAAATTTATTGGCTTTTTCCTTTTCTTTTGCTTCCTTATCCTTGATATACTGGAAGAAATATTCTACCAGTTCTTCCTTGCTAAGTTGTTCTGAATCAGACAATTGGGAAACTTGAACAGAAACATCACTTAAACCATAGTCCCCCCTCTTACTGGAAATCATATCAAGCTCTTCTTCTGTCAAATAATTTCCTGAAATGGTTAGCTTTAGAGTATGAGTCTTTTTAGAATAGGTTTTTTTCAAAATATTATGCCCCTGAAACTGCTCTGATATAAATTTATTAAGAGACTCTTTTTTCAACGTTTCTCTGACTAAAGTCGTTGCAGAGATGAAACTCGGAATCATCAGCAAAACAGCAACTAGAAGCAAAATCCTGCGCATTTTAGAGTCTTCTTCATTATCTCTAAAATAGTGCTTCTTAACCATCATCAACCTGACACCTATATAAGTCGCAATGACAATAAAACTACAATTGATGAGGAATAGGTAAGAGGAGCCTATGATAAATTTTATATTAGCAGAAGCAATAGCATAACCTACCGTACAAAGAGGAGGCATCAAGGCAGTTGCAATCGCGACACCAGGGACAATATTATTGGTCTCTTTTTTCCTAGCACCAATAATACCTGCTATCCCTCCTACAAAAGCAATGAGAACATCCCAAATAGTCGGAGAGGTTCTAGCAACAATCTCCGAACTAGCATACGAAATGGGAGAGAGATAAAAATAAAGTGTTGAGGCTATTAAACTGGCAAGAATTTGAATAGCTAAGATTTTAAAAGATTTTCTTAACAATTTAAAATCAAATATAGCTAGAGAGAGCCCCACTCCCAGAATAGGTGTCATCAAAGGAGAGATTAACATGGCTCCAATAATCACGGGAGTCGAATCCATATTTAATCCGATAGAGGCGATAAGCATGGCACATAGTAAAATCGCTAAATCACTTCTGGAGAGTTCTAATTCTTCATATATTTTATTTCTAAATTCTACCAACGAATACAGTTTATTATTTGTCACAAATATCTTCCTTTCCTAGCTAACTAGTCGCTAATACTCTTCGAAAATCTCTTCAAACCACGTCAGCTTCACCTTGCCNNAACCTCAAAGCAGTGCTTTAAGCAACCTGCGGCTAGCTTCCTAGTTTGCTCTTTGATTTTCATTGAGTATAAAATCCTAACAAACTCAATGCTTTAGTAGTCTGATATGCCAATCTCATGAGGTCTTTTTATCATTTTCCATCATATCCTGACGCAAATGTCTACTGCTATCTCTCATCAGCTTCATTTCTAGTAAATGAAAATCAAACTCGGAAACTAACCGTAGCTTGCTCAAAACACAACAAGACAAAGCTGAGCTGACGTAAAAAGATTTTCGAAGAGTATCATCATCAATTTCAGACCATTTTTTATAATAACCATTTTATTTTTATCTGTCAAGGTCTTTAAATTCTTTCTTAAACAAGCCTTGTAATCTCTACTTTTGAAGAATTTATTTTTCCTTACTGGCAATACTTGAGACGATACTGCTCCCTGATAATAAGCTGACCAAGATTAGTCACAAGCAACTCTCCTTTCTCAATTACACTAAATTGCTTTCCTTCCTATGAGAAAAGTCCCCCACTCTACTGATTTACTTAGAAAAAACGCATAAGATCAGTACAATAAAAACCTGATACTATGCGTTTTATTGTGGGGATATTTACTTCATTTTATCTTGAAATTAATTTTTTCTCAGAATTCTAGCTTAGGTCATTTTTAAAATTCAAATTCCGCAAGAACATCTTGCCCACTGGTGACCAATTTTGCCCCTTCTTGAATCAAATGATGGCAACCGTCTGATAGTCCATCTAAAATGCTACCAGGAATAGCAAAAACATCGCGTCCTTCTTCCATTGCCCTCTCACAGGTAATAAGGCTACCTGAGCGCATCTTAGCCTCTGCTACAATCACACCACGACAAAGTCCAGCAATGATGCGATTACGGGCAGGAAAATGAAATTTCAGAGGTTCTTCGCCAGGTCCATATTCACTAAGAACCAGATGGTCATTGCCGATGTAGTCTTGCAAGCGTTTATTGGCTTTAGGATAAAACACATCCAGACCTGTTCCAATCACTGCAATGGTTTTTCCACCATTCTGAAGAGTTGCCATATGAGCTGCTGTGTCAATGCCCTTGGCTAATCCACTGACGATAACCAGTTCATTTTCCAAGCCTTGAATGACTTTTTCAACTGACTTAGCTCCCTGTTTGCTACAAGCACGACTACCCACAACCGCTACTTTTGGAAATTTCAAGAGATCCAGATTGCCCTTGTAAAATAAAAGCACAGGTGCATCATAAATTTCACTCAAATCCCAAGGATAACAGTCATCTAAAATAGAGAAAGATGGAAACTTTTGAAACTCCTTCTCCAAATGCGCATCGTTTATCTGAAAATAACGTTCCATAAAAACAGCTGGATTTCGGCAACCTGATATATCTGCAATATCACCCAACAAAAGTTCTTGATCAACACTTTCACCGTATTCTAGGACTTTTAAAATCTGTTGATTGGTCAAACCTGATTTTTTTAACTTATAGATTTCATAGTTTGTGATTTTCATAAATAACTCCATTTCTTTTTCTACTCATCTATTTATTCGTAAAAAAATCAAAAAACATCCGACTATTTGTAATCCCCCAATAATGAAGTATATTGAAAAATCTCCAGACTAGAGAACTCATTGACGGTTCCTAATCTGGAGATTTTATTATTTCCTCATCATAGCTACAAAGCTACTCACTCAGTTCCTGAAAGTAGTGTTTTCTTCAAAACTAGACTTCTTCTTTGAGTTGACTGAGAACAGTCTTGATTTCAGAAATTAGTTCTGCTTCTTTTTGAGAATCTTTTTGATGGCTATCTACAAAGAGTCGTGCTTCATCAGCTAATTTCTTAGCCTTGTTTAGAACTTTTTTATCCTTGTCGCTAGCCTCTAGCTCAACTACAAGCTGGTGCAATTCTCTTGAAAGCTTATCTAGTTGAGAGGATTTTTTACGAGCTACTGCAAAGAGGAGAGCTCCTAGAAGAGAAAGAACTGCAGCTCCTAAGACACCATATAGAGGGACTTTAGTCTCATTTTTAGCTCCCTTGGTACTTTCTGCTTCTTTATTTAAGTTTGACGCAGACTGACTCTTATCAGCTGATGTGCCAGTTTGTAGAGAATTGAGAACCTGTCTAACTTTAGCAAGGAGGTCTGCCAATTCTTGAGCTGTTAAGTTTTCATTATCAAGAGCTGCTTGCGCCTCTCCCAAAATACGCTGTGCTTCTTCAAGTACTTCAGGAGATAGACCTGCTAAGTCTTGCAAACGACGTTCCAGATCCTCCACTAGAGTACGAAGTTCTGACTTGTCCACAGCCGATGGGTTTGTACCTGTTTGGGAATTCCCTACAAATCCTACACTTCTACGAGCACGGCGCGGAGGAGTTCTTCGATTTCTTGTAGCAGCTGTCGGATTCACAGGGCTTGTCCCAGACTGAGCTGAATCCGAAAGAGAAGCTGGTGTTTGACTGCCATCCTTATCCTCTGGATTTGATGGAGGAGTTTGATCCTTATCTTGACCAGACAGTCTTCGAGCATTAGCTCTAGCCAGAGCCTCAGCTAAAACCTGATCCATGCTAGATAAAGCTGCTTGCTTCGCTTGTTCGATTTCAGCTTGTGTTTTGGCTTGATCAATTCTCTCAAGAGCATCTTGAAGAGATTGCCTTACTTGGTTCTTAGCATCTTCTTTTTCAAATAGCGAGAGATTGGCATTGTCATCAATAAGAGTAAGGGTAAGATTCGCTTTTTGCTCAGCTTCTGATTTAGCTGACTTATTAGCCTCTGGTGTTGGATTGATCTTGCTG
>NZ_VMMU01000034.1:0-890 GCF_013277385.1 Streptococcus sp. 544 | reverse complement strand
ATTGAAAGCCATTCAACTAAAGAAGAGTTCATGACAGACTATCGCCTTTATATCGAATTGCTACGAAATCTAGCAGATGAAGCAGGTTTGCCGAAAACTCTTGATACAGACGACTTGGCAGGTATCAAAACGCATGAATACTGTACGAATAACCAGCCGGATAACAGTAGCGACCACGTTGACCCGTATCCTTATCTTGCGAAATGGGGTGTTAGCCGTGAACAGTTTAAGCGAGATATTGAGAACGGCCTAGGCGCCGAAACAGGCTGGCAGAAGAACGATAAAGGCTATTGGTATGTACACTCAGACGGCTCTTATCCAAAAGACAAGTTTGAGAAAATCAACGGAACCTGGTATTACTTCGACGGTTCAGGCTACATGCTTGCAGACCGCTGGAAGAAGCACTCAGACGGCAATTGGTACTGGTTTGACCAATCAGGCGAAATGGCCACAGGCTGGAAGAAAATCGCTGAGAAGTGGTATTATTTCGACGTAGAGGGTGCCATGAAGACAGGTTGGGTCAAATACAAGGACACATGGTACTACCTAGATAGTAAGGACGGAAACATGGTATCTAATGAATTCGTCAGAGCAGGTCAAGGCTGGTACTACAT
Source organism: Streptococcus sp. 544 (assembly GCF_013277385.1). Taxonomy (NCBI): domain Bacteria; kingdom Bacillati; phylum Bacillota; class Bacilli; order Lactobacillales; family Streptococcaceae; genus Streptococcus; species Streptococcus sp. 544. The sequence goes on along the minus strand of NZ_VMMU01000034.1, from coordinate 276 downwards.
CAAGGCAGACGGAACAATGGCTGATAAGCCAGAGTTCACAGTTGAACCAGATGGCTTGATTACAACAAAATAGAAAGACTTCAAAATAGATTACACTAACCGCAGGCTCAGGCTTGCGGTTTTTTTGTTTTAAAAGGGGCAAAAAAGGGGCAAAAGTGTCGTAAATCTCTGTAAAGTGATGTAAAAACATTTATTTAAAAGCTCAAAATATAGCTGTTTTAAAAGGTGTTGTAAGATATAGTAAAACGATGTAAAGGTATTTGTAAAAGTAGACGG
>NZ_VMMU01000033.1:0-30613 GCF_013277385.1 Streptococcus sp. 544 | reverse complement strand
TGCCTATAACGACGCTAAGCAAAAAGCAGAAGCAGCGAAGGAAGCAGCGGAAGCTGTAATAGCGGACGACAATGCGACACCAGCAGCCGTCCAAGCAGAGATTACGAAAGTAAACGCAGCCAAAGACGCGTTGAAGAAAGCAGAAGATGCCGTAACCGCCGCAGCTACAGAAACAGCGAAAGCTAAATTAGCAGAAGACAAAGCTAAGTTAGATGAAGTGGTAAATACAGAAGGTAAGACACCAGAAAGTATTCAAGCTTACGAAGCCGCTAAGGAAGAAGCGAAAGCAGAAGTAGACGCAGCTAAGGAAGCAGCAACAGATGCATTAGCTAAAGGTGACGATGCGACAGCGGCTGAAGTTCAAGCAGCGAAAGAAAAAGTAACCGCAGCTCAAGGTAAGTTGGACAAAGCGAAAGAGAAGTTAGTCGATAAAGCAGACAAGACAGCTCTAACGCAAGCGAATAATGCCTTAGGCAGCGAAATCACAAGTGCACCAGACACAGCTGACAAGCCAGCAAGCAAAGTGACTGCCTATAACGACGCTAAGCAAAAAGCAGAAGCAGCGAAGGAAGCAGCGGAAGCTGTAATAGCGGACGACAATGCGACACCAGCAGCCGTCCAAGCAGAGATTACGAAAGTAAACGCAGCCAAAGACGCGTTGAAGAAAGCAGAAGATGCCGTAACCGCAGCAGCGACAACTACAGCGAAGACACAACTAGAAGGTGACAAAGCTAAGTTAGATGAAGTGGTAAATACAGATGGTAAGACACCAGAAAGTATTACAGCTTACGAAGCTGCTAAGAAAGAAGCAGAAGATGCCGTAACAGCAGCTAAGCAAGCAGCAACAGATGCATTAGCTAAAGGTGACGATGCGACAGCGGCTGAAGTTCAAGCAGCGAAAGAAAAAGTAACCGCAGCTCAAGGTAAGTTGGACAAAGCGAAAGAGAAGTTAGTCGATAAAGCAGACAAGACAGCTCTAACGCAAGCTAAAGAGGACTTGGAAGCAGCCCTTACTCCAGGAGCATCAACATCTGGTAAGACAGAAGCAAGTAAGAAAGCTTATGAAGACGCGAAGACAAAAGCTAACGCAGCAGTAACCGAAGCTGAAAAAGTGATTGCCAACGCGAACGCAACGGAACAAGACGTAGCGGATGCGAAAGCGAAAGTTGATGAAGCGAAGAAAGAACTTGATAAAGCCAAAGAAGGCTTGGTAGATAAACCAACTTCTGTACCAAGTAATGATGACAACACTAACAATAGTGCTAACACCAACAACGGTGCTAATACCGACAATAGCAGTAACAGCAATACTAGTGGCGACACTAACAATAGTGCTAACACGAACAACGGCGGTACTACCACCCCTGCTGACAGCAATAGCGATAGTGTGACACCAGATAACAGTGCCAATACTCCAGCTCCTGGTGTGACGACCGACGATAGTAGCAACACCACCCCTGCTACTCCATCATCTACTGTTGGGCAGGCTCAAGCAAGTACTCCAGCTCAAGAAACACCAGTTTTTACAAACACTCCAAACAATTCAGGCGATACAGCAACTCCTAGCGAGACTCGTCCTGTTGACAAGTCTGAACTTGCGCGATTGGTTGAAGAACTAGAAACTCGTTTGAAAGACTTGGATGGTATTGATCAATCTGTCATCGACGCTGCTAAGATCATTCTCGGAGAGGGTCAAGCAGCCCTTAGAAATACTGACTTGACAGAAGCAGGATTGAGAGAGATGACTGCTAAGGTCAAAGAAGCACTCGAATCCTTGAGAGGCAAGCAAGCGACTAAGGATGAAGAGGAAATGCAAGAAACAAGCAAAGAGCAAGATCATCTTCCATATGGTACGATGATTGGTAGCCTGCTCGCCCTTCTTGGTCTCCTTCTATTCCTCATCGCGCGTCGTAAGAAAGAGTCAGAACTCAAGAAGTTGACCAAGGAATTGACTAAGGTTCTGCAAGAAAGCGACCTTACAAGTGTAGATGCGAAAGTTCTCGACCAAGCACGAGAAGCTCTCGCTCAAGCGGTTGCCTTCCTAGCCAATGAGAAAGAGTCTGACCACACAGAAGATGAGTTGATTGAGAAACTCAAAGCTATTCTTGCTCAGTTAAGATAAGCGACATGTGAAATATCGCAGGCGACCATAGAAGTTACTATATTGCTGGATAATAACTATAGGAAAAGTTAGTCGCAAACCTGTAGTGGGAAGTTGCCAGCTTCTAGCGGGGAAGTGGTTCTGGGAACAGGACACCATCTTTTGGATGGGAATGCTTCCTCCTTTAGTACAAGTAGAAGTCTTCGATGGCAGAGTAAGATAAAGAAGAAACACGAGACAAGTAAGATAGTTCATGAAATGGAACTGAAAATTGCTGGTGTGGACTCTTGAAGGAAGTAATGGATAGAAAGAAGTTGAGAAGCGTCTTTCTATCCATCTTTCTTTAGAGTGTATGTAAGCGCTTTAAAAATAGAAAGGGTAATGGAATGGGGAAACATGAAAGTAGAAAAAACAAACCTATTTTATTAGTAGGGAATGGAATCAATAGATTATTTGCAAGCGAGCCAGAAAATGATGATTTCTTTAATGTCGACAAGTTTAGAGGTGAAAAAGAGGCGGAGAAACGTTCATTACATGCTGAGATAAGCGATTCTTTAAGTTTTCCGATGAGGATTTCAGTAAACTATGAGGGGAAAGAAGAAACTGTCGCAGAGGAACTAACTGATTTTTTGAAGGATAAGATGACGATTTCAAAAAGAAAGAAAGAGTTTCTTGAGGACTTATTAACGTTAGAAGTAGAGAATATTTTGACGACGAATTACAGCTTTGAATTTGAAAAAACAATCTGTACTAATCCATCTATTGGAAAAATCTTAAATCTATATGGATATGGGAAGGAGGGTGAAATCAGTAAAAAGGAAAAGGAGCTAGGAATTTACCAGTATATAAAATTAGGTGATCGAAAAAAACTATGGCATATACATGGAATAGCAACCAGAAAAAAGTCTATTATACTAGGACAATACTATTATGGCTATTTGCTTTCGCAGGTGATAGGATATACGTCTGAATTATTAAGGAGATGGAATTCTAAAAATGATTTTTATCATCATTCATGGATTGATTGTTTTGTAAGCAATGATGTTCATATCCTTGGTTTTGCTTTAGATTTAGCTGAAATCGATTTGTGGTGGCTACTCGCATACAAGAAGAAACATTTTGAATTTACAAAGGTATATTTTTACTCTAAAGTTGGAGACTTAGATGTTACTGTGAGAATACTCTTGTGTACATATGGCGGTATTATAAAAGAAATAAATACGGCTGACTATCATGATTTTTATAATCAAGCTATTACTGAAATAAGAAATAGGATAAAAATGGATAGAGATGTTACATAAGAAATTGTAAGAGGTCTGTTCCCTCTTGATAAAATGACTCTCATTTGACTTTTTGCACCAAAAATAGCATCATATTCGGTGCAAAGGAGGCGTGATAGATGAACTATAAGCAGGAAATAGTAAACAGGATAGAAAATTTTGAATCGAATCAAGTTTTTATAGCAAATGATTTCTTTGATATTGCAGGATATGAAACTGTTCGTAGTACATTAAATCGTCTTGTAAAAGACAAAAAGGTTACTCGCATTTTGAAAGGTATTTATTATAAACCAAAATATATAGAACTGATTGGAGAGTATGCAATGGCGTCTGTGGATGAAGTTGCTGATGCTATTGCTAGAAAATATAATTGGACCATTGCTCCATCGGGAAACACAGCCCTTAATTTACTTGGTTTATCTACGCAGGTACCAGCAAAATGGACCTATATATCAGATGGAAGGTATGCCAGTTTTAATGTTGGTAAGGCAAGGATAGAATTTAAGCATAGAAATAATGGAGATATTTCAAATATGTCAACCTTAACTGCAATGGTGATACAATCTGTCAAGGCAATGGGGAAAGAGAACATTACTTCTCAGCAGATTGACTACTTACGGAAAAAATTATCTGAAGAAGAAAAGTCAACATTACTAGCTGAAGGTAAAACTACAAGTGTCTGGGTATATAGTATTATCAAGAAAATATCAGAGGTGTAGGGATGTTTGAGGATAAATAGATTGAGAAAAATAAATCAATTTCTCAGAATGTTTTTAGAAGTCACGGTGTCTATTCTAGCTTCAATCCACTAGAAATTCCATAGATAGAAAACTACATAATCTCTACAGATAGGGCTGATCGAGTTGATGTGAGATGATTTGGCTTTCTAGGGGAATTGTGGATTGCCAAACTGTATCATTGAAATTATTGCTCAAATTTGTTATGATATAAATATGAATAAAAGTAGACTGGGACGTGGCAGACACGGGAAAAAGAGACATGTATTATTGGCTTTGATTGGTATTTTAGCAATTTCTATTTGCTTATTAGGCGGATTTATTGCTTTTAAAATGTATCAGCAAAAAAGTTTTGAGCAAAAAATTGAATCGCTCAAAAAAGAGAAAGACGATCAATTGAGTGAGGGAAATCAGAAGGAGCATTTTCGTAAGGGTCAAGCCGAAGTGATTGCCTATTATCCTCTCCAAGGGGAACAAGTGATTTCGTCTGCTAAGGAGCTGATAAATAAAGACATTAAGGACAAGCTAGAAAGTAAGGACACTCTTGTTTTCTACTATACAGAGCAAGAAGAGTCAGGTTTAAAGGGAGTCGTCAATCGTAATGTAACCAAACAAATCTATGATTTAGTTGATTTTAAGGTTGAAGAGACTGAAAAGACCAGTCTAGGAAAGGTTCACTTAACAGAAGATGGGCAACCTTTTACACTTGACCAACTGTTTTCAGATGCTAGTAAAGCTAAGGAACAGCTGATAAAAGAAATCACCTCCTTTATAGAGGATAAAAAAATAGAGCAAAACCAGAGTGACCAGATTGTAAAAAGCTTCTCTGACCAAGACTTATCTGCATGGAATTTTGATTACAAGGATAGTCAGATTATCCTTTATCCAAGTCCTGCGGTTGAAAATTTAGAAGAGATAGCCTTGCCAGTATCTGCTTTCTTTGATGTTATCCAATCTTCGTACTTACTCGAAAAAGACGCAGCCTTGTACCAGTCTTACTTTGATAAGAAACATCAAAAAGTTGTCGCTCTAACCTTTGATGATGGTCCAAATCCAGCAACGACTCCGCAGGCATTAGAGACTCTAGCTAAATATGGTGTTAAAGCCACTTTCTTTGTGCTTGGGAAAAATGTTTCTGGGAATGAGGACTTGGTGAAGAGGATAAAATCTGAAGGTCATGTTGTTGGAAACCATAGTTGGAGCCATCCGATTCTCTCGCAACTCTCTCTTGATGAAGCTAAAAAACAGATTACTGATACTGAGGATGTGCTAACTAAAGTGCTGGGTTCTAGTTCAAAACTCATGCGCCCGCCTTATGGAGCCATTACAGACGACATTCGCAATAGCCTCGATTTGAGCTTTATCATGTGGGATGTGGATAGTCTGGACTGGAAGAGTAAAAATGAAGCAGCTATTTTGACAGAAATTCAGCATCAAGTAGCTAACGGCTCTATCGTTTTGATGCATGATATTCACAGTCCGACAGTCAATGCCTTGCCAAGGGTCATTGAGTATTTGAAAAATCAAGGTTATACCTTTGTGACCATACCAGAGATGCTCAATACTCGCCTAAAACCTCATGAACTGTATTATAGTCGTGATGAATAAGCAAGAAAAAATAGGTCTGTCAGATATGTGATAGACTTATTTTTTACAAAAGATAGTACTAATTAGCAAAAAAATTATGCTATAAATGATAAAGAAAATAGAAGGAGAAGCATATGAATACCTATCAATTAAATAATGGAGTAGAAATTCCAGTTCTGGGATTTGGAACTTTTAAGGCTAAGGATGGAGAAGAAGCCTATCGTGCAGTGTTAGAAGCCTTGAAGGCTGGTTATCGTCATATTGATACGGCGGCGATTTATCAGAATGAAGAAAGTGTTGGTCAAGCAATCAAAGATAGCGGAGTTCCACGAGAGGAATTGTTCGTAACTACCAAGCTGTGGAATAGCCAACAAACCTATGAGCAAGCTTGTCAGGCTTTTGAAGAGTCTTTAGAGAAGCTAGGACTGGACTATTTAGATTTGTATTTGATTCATTGGCCGAACCCAAAACCGCTTAGAGAAAATGACCAATGGAAAATCCGAAATGCTGAGGTCTGGAGAGCGATGGAAGACCTCCATCAAGAAGGGAAAATCCGTGCTATCGGCGTTAGCAATTTTCTTCCCCATCATTTGGATGCCTTGCTTGAAACAGCAAAAATTCTTCCGGCGGTCAATCAGGTTCGCTTGGCACCAGGTGTGTATCAAGAGGAAGTCGTAGCTTACTGTCGAGAAAAAGGAATTTTGTTGGAAGCTTGGGGACCTTTTGGTCAGGGAGAACTGTTTGATAGCAAGCAAGTCCAAGAAATCGCAGCAAATCACGAAAAATCGGTTGCTCAGATAGCCTTGGCCTGGAGCTTGGCAGAAGGATTTTTACCACTTCCGAAATCTGTTACAGCCTCTCGTATTCAGGCTAATCTTGATTGTTTCGGAATTGAATTGAGTCAAGAGGAACGAGAAACTTTAAAAACGATAGCGGTTCAGTCGGGTGCTCCACGAGTTGATGATATGGATTTCTAGAAAATCATAAAAAGAATTGTACATTATTCTAATTTTTGATATAATAGTCAGCAGGAAAGAAAGTCTTATGGCGTTCTTCAAGCGAGCTTGGGATAGTGGGAGCCAAGTAGGGCAAAATAAAGAACTGGCGCTTTCTGTAGTATTTTCAAAAACAATGAAGTAATAAATTAGGGTGGAACCGCGTTTCTGACGCCCCTAGGTTAAGTCAACCTAGGATTGTCGGACGCGGTTCTTTTGCTTATTCAGTCTATTGTGTGAAAGAAAGGAGAGACGTGGAAAACCTTTATCTTGTAAAAGACGATAGTCAACTAGCTGCATTTCGTGATTTTGTAGTAAGAAATACTGAAAAGTTGAAAGATTATCAATCTTTTTTAAAGAATGAACTTGCAGTCTGTGATTTACCGCAAGCCGTTATTTGGTCAAGTTTTAATGCTGCTACACAGATTATTAGGGAAAGCGCTGTTCCAGCCTATACAAATAATAGACGAATGGTTATGACGCCTGAATTAGCTGTTTGGAAAGAGTTGTATTTGTATCAGTTGATGGACTACGAGTGTTCTCAGCAAACTCAAGCAATAGAAAGTCACTATCATTCTTTATCTGAAAATTTCCTCTTACAGATTGTAGGACATGAGTTAGCTCATTGGTCGGAGCATTTTTTAGATGATTTTGATGATTATGACTCTTATATCTGGTTCGAAGAGGGGATGGTTGAATATATTAGTCGCAAGTATTTCTTGACAGAAGAGGAATTTCAAGCGGAAAAAATTTGTAATCAATCTCTCGTAGAACTTTTTCAGAAGAAGTATGGTTGGCATTCATTGAATGATTTTGGTTCTTCGACTTATGATAAGAACTATGCAAGTATTTTTTACGAATACTGGCGTAGTTTTTTGACAATAGATAAGTTGGTAGAACATCTAGGTAGTGTATAAGCGGTCTTCGATTCTTATCATTTATGGGCAAATACAGATAAAACACTTCCCTTGTTAAATTGGTTTGTTCAGCAGAAGTTAATTGAAAAAGAAATATAAAAACTAAAGGAGTAAAAAATGTCTAAGAAAATAACATTTCACTGCGTCAGTGGCAGAGACCTCCTTACAGTCGGACTGCCCCACGCTCAGCACTAGAGTGCCTGAGCTAGACGCAGTACTAACTCGTCTTGCCTCGTATGATCGATGAGGCAGACTCGTGTCGCAAGTAATTTATAAAAAAGGAGTAAACAATGTCTAAAAAATTGACTTTCCACTGCGTCAGTGGCAGAAACCTCCTTCAGTCGGACTGCCCCACGCTCAGCACTAGAGTGCCTGAGCTAGACGCAGTACTAACTCGTCTTGCCTCGTATGATCGACGAGGCAGACTCGTGTCGCAAGTAATTTATATAAAAAGGAGTAAACAATGTCTAAGAAATTAACATTTCAAGAAATTATTTTGACTTTGCAACAATTTTGGAATGACCAAGGTTGTATGCTTATGCAGGCTTATGATAATGAAAAAGGTGCGGGAACGATGAGTCCTTACACTTTCCTTCGTGCTATCGGACCTGAGCCGTGGAATGCGGCTTATGTAGAGCCATCACGTCGTCCTGCTGACGGTCGTTATGGGGAAAACCCTAACCGTCTCTACCAACACCACCAATTCCAAGTGGTCATGAAGCCATCTCCATCAAACATCCAAGAACTGTACCTTGAGTCTTTAGAAAAATTGGGAATCAATCCTTTGGAGCACGATATTCGTTTCGTTGAAGACAACTGGGAAAATCCTTCAACTGGTTCAGCTGGTCTTGGTTGGGAAGTTTGGCTTGATGGGATGGAAATTACTCAGTTCACTTATTTCCAACAAGTCGGTGGATTGGCAACTGGCCCTGTGACTGCGGAAGTTACCTATGGTTTGGAGCGTTTGGCTTCTTACATCCAAGAAGTAGATTCTGTATATGATATTGAGTGGGCTGATGGTGTAAAATACGGAGAAATCTTCATCCAGCCTGAGTATGAGCACTCAAAATATTCATTTGAAATTTCAGATCAAGAAATGTTGCTGGAAAACTTTGATAAGTTTGAAAAAGAAGCTGGTCGTGCATTAGAAGAAGGCTTGGTGCACCCTGCCTATGACTATGTTCTCAAATGTTCACACACCTTTAACCTGCTTGATGCGCGTGGTGCCGTATCTGTAACAGAGCGTGCAGGCTATATCGCTCGTATCCGTAACTTAGCTCGTGTCGTAGCCAAAACCTTTGTCGCAGAACGCAAACGCCTAGGCTACCCACTTTTGGATGAAGAAACACGAGCTAAACTCTTAGCAGAAGACGCAGAATAGTGAGTAATACTGTGCTCTAAAATCGTTAGAGGCAAGTCGAAGACTTGCTAGAGGGATATGCACCGCCGTACTGTTATGTGGGGATTTTTGAAACCTTAGGTTCAAAAATCAGTCAGCTAAATCCACTTTGATGAGACTGTTGGAAATCTTGATCAATTTAGCATTAGATTTCCATACAGACTCACAAAGTTAGTTAGCGACGTCCCCAGTACCTAAGGTGCATATCAAAAAAGATTGAAGAAAATGTAAAGGAAAAAACATGACAAAAAACTTATTAGTAGAACTCGGTCTTGAAGAATTACCAGCCTATGTTGTCACACCAAGTGAAAAACAACTAGGCGAAAAAATGGCAGCCTTCCTCAAGGAAAACCGTCTGTCTTTTGAAGCCGTTCAAACCTTCTCAACACCACGTCGTTTGGCTGTTCGTGTAACTGGTCTTGCAGACAAACAGGCTGATTTGACAGAAGATTTCAAGGGTCCAGCAAAGAAAATTGCCTTGGATAGTGATGGAAACTTCACCAAAGCAGCTCAAGGATTTGTCCGTGGAAAAGGCTTGACTGTCGAAGATATCGAATTCCGTGAAATTAAGGGCGAAGAATATGTCTATGTCACTAAGGAAGAAATTGGTCAAGCAGTTGAAGCCATTGTTCCAGGTGTTGTAGATGTCTTGAAGTCATTGACTTTCCCTGTCAGCATGCACTGGGCTAACAACACCTTTGAATACATCCGCCCTGTTCACACTTTAACTGTTCTTTTAGATGAAGAAGAGTTTGATTTGGATTTCCTTGATATCAAGGGAGGGCGTGTGAGCCGTGGCCATCGTTTCTTGGGAAAAGAAACTAAGATTCAGTCAGCATTGAGCTATGAAGAAGATCTTCGTACACAATTTGTAATAGCAGATCCACGTGAACGAGAGCAAATGATTGTTGACCAAATCAAAGTAATCGAAACTGAGCATGGTGTACATATCGAAATTGATGCGGACTTGCTTAATGAAGTCTTGAACTTGGTTGAATACCCAACTGCCTTTATGGGAAGTTTTGATGCCAAATACCTTGAAGTTCCAGAAGAAGTTTTGGTGACTTCAATGAAAGAACACCAACGTTACTTTGTTGTTCGTGATCAAGACGGTAAACTCTTGCCAAACTTCATTTCTGTTCGTAACGGAAACGCAGAGCATTTGGAAAATGTCATCAAAGGAAATGAAAAAGTCTTGGTAGCTCGCTTGGAAGACGGAGCATTCTTCTGGCGTGAAGACCAAAAATTGGTGATTTCTGACCTTGTTGAAAAATTAAACAATGTAACCTTCCATGAGAAGATTGGTTCCCTTCGTGAACACATGATTCGTACTGGTCAGATTGCTATTCTCTTGGCAGAAAAAGCTGGTTTGTCAGCGGATGAAACGATTGACCTAGCCCGTGCAGCAGCCATTTACAAGTTTGACTTGTTGACAGGTATGGTTGGTGAATTTGACGAGCTCCAAGGAATTATGGGTGAAAAATATGCCCTTCTTGCTGGGGAAACTCCAGCGGTAGCAGCTGCTATTCGTGAACACTACATGCCTACATCAGCCGAAGGAGAACTTCCAGAGAGCAAGGTTGGAGCCATTCTAGCCATTGCAGACAAATTGGATACGATTTTGAGTTTCTTCTCAGTAGGCTTGATCCCATCAGGTTCTAATGACCCTTATGCCCTTCGTCGTGCGACCCAAGGTGTGGTTCGTATCTTGGATGCCTTTGGTTGGTACATTGCTATGGATGAGCTGATTGATAGCCTTTATGCTTTGAAATTTGACAGCTTGACTTATGAAAATAAGGCAGAAGTGATGGACTTTATCAAGGCTCGTGTTGATAAGATGATGGGTTCTACTCCAAAAGATATTAAGGAAGCAGTACTTGCAGGATCAAACTTTGTTGTGGCGGATATGTTGGAAGCAGCAAGTGCTCTTGTAGAAGCAAGCAAGGAAGAAGACTTTAAATCATCAGTTGAATCACTTTCTCGTGCCTTTAACTTGGCTGAGAAGGCAGAAGGAGTTGCTACAGTTGATTCAGCTCTCTTTGAGAATGAAGAAGAGAAAACCTTGGCAGAAGCAGTAGAATCACTCGTTTTGTCAGGGACTGCCAGTCAGCAATTGAAACAGCTCTTTGCTCTTAGCCCAGTCATTGATGCCTTCTTTGAAAATACTATGGTAATGGCTGAAGATCAGGCTATCCGTCAAAATCGTTTGGCAATCTTGTCGCAATTAACCAAGAAAGCAGCTAAACTTGCACGTTTTAACCAAATCAATACCAAATAAAATTTGTTAAACGAATTAAATCTTATCATAAAGGAGAGAAACATGGATCCGAAAAAAATTGATCGTATCAACGAGCTTGCTAAAAAGAAAAAAACAGAAGGCTTGACCTCAGAAGAAAAAGTAGAACAAGCCAAACTACGTGAGGAGTACATCGAAGGTTATCGTCGCACTGTTCGTCACCACATCGAAGGAATTAAAATTGTGGACGAAGAAGGAAACGATGTTACACCAGAAAAACTACGCCAAGCCCAACGTGAAAAAGGCTTACATGGCCGTAGTCTTGATGACCCAAATTCATAATGAGTATTCTTTCTTTTAACAAAGATAGATGAACTAATACCAAAAGACTAGCAGACACAAACTGCTAGTCTTTTGTCACTTAAAAAGGAACCATAAAGGTTCCTAAAAACTATCATTAGTAACTTGCACCGGCTGTAGCGTCTGCGCCACCACCGTGACCCCCAGCATCACCTGCATCAGAAGCTCCAGATGTAGCATCTGCGCCACCATGTCCTCCAGCAGGAGCTGCAGTATTTCCACCAACTAGACGTTGACCAGTTGTTTCCAAGTACCAATCGAGCCATGGTTGGAAATTGAAGATGATTTCATTGATTCCAGCATATGAACCATCTGGATAGTACATTGCCTTGTAGTTATGTGTATTGATAACACCTTCAGGTGTTCCCGGCACAATTGTACGGACATATTCTTGATCTCCGTTACGTAGTACACCGACAACCCATTCAACGTTTTTCATTCTTTCAGGTGGTAGGGAAGCATGTACTGTTCCTAGTCGGCTACCTGCTTGAACGCGCACACGTTTACCATACATTGTATTTGGATCTTGGTGGGCGTTATTATAGTACAAGAATTGGTTATTATCATCAGCATATGTCAACTCAAATGGCATTGCTTTCAAGAACATATCAATTTGGTTAACTGTCAAGATACCGTGGTCTAATTTAACGTAAGTATCACCAGAAACAGCTCCAACAAGCTCAGCTGCTTTTTCTACCCATTCAGGATCATCAGGGTCAACACCTTGAATGGTAGTTGCGATTGGATTTGTACAATATAAATCTTCTGGTGCAATTGGTTTTGGTTTTTTCAATTTTGAAACGACTCCCACATATTTTACAAAGTTGTCTAAACATGTTTCAAGGAAATTAACAGTTCCTTCATTTGTGATATTCCCATTAACATCAAAAGCTTCTTTGGCTTTACCAAGAAGGAATTCATTTCCTGGAAGCGTATAGGCATTGACACCTGGAGCGTCAAGAATCTTACGAAGGTGAACTTGGGCACGAGAAGTACCTTGGTCATAGTAAGAAGCTCCTACAATCATAACTGGTTTGTTTTCAAATGGATGAACTTCGTATGAAAGCCATTCAAGAACAGATTTTAGAGATGCTGAGATTGTGTGGTTGTGCTCAGGAGTAGCGATGATGACACCATCAGCACGAGTAATTTTGTTATATAAATAACGCAATTGGAAACTTTCATCCCATTTTTCGTCTTGGTTGAATATTGGAACTTCGTCAATTTCGAGAACTTCTAATTCAAATTTGAGTTTGAAGTGGCGACGGATAAATTCCAAGAGCTTACGGTTATATGATTGATCGTAGTTTGATCCTACAAGTCCAACAAATTTCATTCTTTTTGGTCTCCTATCTTACAAATTTTCCCAGTCAAAGTCTTCAGCATCTTTGCGAAGTAGGGCTTGTGCGTTGCGCAATTTTTCTGTGATTTTTACAAAGATACGGAAGTCGTCAAAAGTAGCATCCAGTTTTTTAATAACATCAAGATCTACTAGATCTCCACTTGGGTTAAAAGCTTGAAGAGAATGTGAAAGCAAGAATTCATCTGGAAGGACACTTGCTTTGATTTCTGGAGCATTCAAGATTTGGCGAAGTTGCATTTGAGCACGTGATGAACCAAGCGTACCGTAAGAAGCACCTGTAATCATGATTGGTTTGTTCAAGAGTGGGTAAATACCATAAGACAACCAAGCAAGAGCGCTCATCAAAACAGCTGGGATAGAGTGGTCGTACTCAGGAGTACCGATAATAACACCATCTGCCTCTTCAATTTTAGCAGCAATTTCCAGAATTTCAGCAGGTACTTGCTTGTCAGCTGGTTTGTTGAAGACAGGAATGTCTTTAATTTCAACAAGTTCAATTTCAGCTTTGTCAGCAAAGTGTTTTTGCATGTATTGAAGCAATTGACGGTTTGTAGAACGTTTTGAATTTGTTCCAACAATAGCAATAAGTTTTAACATGAGATTTCCTTTCTCTTTTTACATAATACGATTTTAAAACTCCATTGAAACAGTTGTCTCTATAGAGTAGGAATTCCTGAAGAACAGCTTAGGTGGCCTTTTTTATCGATGAGGATGGCTTCGATGCCCTCCAAACTTTCGACTTGCCAGAGGATAGAAGCAGGTCTTTCTCCAAAGAGTCGAGTCGTCCAGATTTCGCCATCGACTGATTTATCAGAGATGATTGTTAGACTCGCTAGTTCCGTTTCAACAGGATATCCTGTCTGGCTGTCAAAAATATGATGGTAATCTTTTCCATCGACTGTCAGGTGACGTTCATAAATGCCTGAAGTCACGACAGATTGATTGACAACAGGGATGGTCATTAAGTGATTTCCCCTCGGATTGTCTGGGTCTTGAATCCCGATTTGCCAAGGCTGATTTCCTCTTGCCTGATTTTTTCCAATGGTCAGGATATTCCCTCCCAGATTGATTAAGGCAGATGTCACTCCCTCTTCTCTCAGAAATTGGGCAACCTTATCCGCACTGTATCCTTTGGCTAAACAACCAAGATCGATCTTCATTCCTTTCTGTTTTAAAAACACAGTAGAAGTAGAAGAATCTAACTCGATAAAATGAGGATTGATTAGAGGCAGAACCGATTCAATTTCTTGAGGTTGGGCGACTTTGGCATCTGAAAAACCGATGCGCCAGGTTTGAATTAGGGGACCAATGCTGATATTGAGATAGCTAGAGGGTGCTAGGCTATGCTCTAACCCAAGTGAAATCAATTTAAACAGGTCTGGATGAACTTTGACTGGAGCTATTCCAGCTTGATGATTGATTTCCATCAACTCCGATTTCTGACTATTGGCATTGAAGCGGTATTCTAGCTCTCTGAGTAAATCAAAGGATTTTTGGAGCAAGCCATCGGCTCGCTCATCTACTAATGAAATAGTGATAGTAGTCCCCATTAGCCGTTCGGAATGTGAACTTAGAGGCAAGCTACCAACTCCTTTCTCTTATAGAAAATAAGTTGTAATATCAAGTAATTATCTAAATTGAAGCCCTTACATTTTATTTTCATGTTATTAGAATACCATAAAGTTAGACTTTTCACAAATAAAATTTGGAAAAAGTCAAGAAATATGCTCATAAAATTCATGAGGCTTGAAAACAGGATAAATGGAGAATTATTTTTGATAAAAAATCCTGAAATAATAGTAAACCACTTGTAAACGCTAACAGTAAATGTTATACTAGTAGAGTAAATTTAAAATTGAAGGTAGGAATTTTTCTATGAGTAAAATCGTTGTAGTCGGTGCTAACCACGCTGGTACAGCATGTATCAATACCATGTTGGATAATTTTGGAAATGAGAACGAAATTGTTGTATTTGACCAAAACTCTAACATCTCTTTCCTAGGATGTGGAATGGCCCTTTGGATTGGGGAACAAATTGACGGTGCTGAAGGCTTGTTCTATTCTGATAAAGAAAAATTGGAAGCTAAAGGTGCTAAGGTTTATATGAATTCACCAGTTCTTTCAATCGACTATGATAACAAAGTAGTTACAGCGGAAGTTGAAGGAAAAGAGCACAAAGAATCATACGAAAAATTGATTTTCGCTACAGGTTCTACACCAATCTTGCCACCAATCGAAGGTGTTGAAATTGTTAAAGGAAACCGCGAATTTAAAGCAACTCTTGAAAACGTACAATTCGTGAAATTGTACCAAAATGCAGAAGAAGTCATCGAAAAACTTGCTGACAAGAGCAAGCACCTAGAGCGCATCGCTGTTGTTGGTGGTGGTTATATCGGTGTTGAACTTGCTGAAGCCTTCGAGCGTCTTGGAAAAGAAGTTATCCTTGTTGATATCGTAGATACTGTCTTGAACGGTTACTATGACAAGGACTTCACACAAATGATGGCTAAGAACTTGGAAGACCACAACATCCGCTTGGCGCTTGGTCAAACAGTAAAAGCTATCCAAGGTGATGGAAAAGTAGAACGTTTGGTAACAGACAAAGAAACATTTGATGTGGATATGGTTGTTCTTGCGGTTGGTTTCCGTCCAAATACAGCTCTTGCTGATGGTAAGATTGAACTCTTCCGCAACGGTGCCTTCCTTGTAGACAAGAAACAAGAAACATCAATTCCAGGTGTATTTGCAGTTGGTGACTGTGCGACTGTCTATGATAATGCTCGTAAAGACACTAGCTACATTGCCCTTGCTTCAAATGCTGTTCGTACTGGTATTGTTGGTGCCTACAATGCTTGTGGACATGAATTGGAAGGAATCGGTGTGCAAGGTTCAAACGGTATCTCAATCTATGGTCTTCACATGGTTTCAACTGGTTTGACTCTTGAAAAAGCGAAAGCTGCAGGTTACAATGCGACTGAAACAGGCTTTAACGATCTTCAAAAACCAGAATTCATGAAACATGATAACCATGAAGTAGCAATCAAGATTGTCTTTGATAAAGATAGTCGTGAAATTCTTGGCGCTCAAATGGTATCACGTGATTCTGCTATCAGTATGGGAATCCATATGTTCTCACTTGCTATCCAAGAGCATGTTACAATTGATAAATTGGCATTGACAGACCTCTTCTTCTTGCCACACTTCAACAAACCATACAACTACATCACAATGGCTGCCCTTACAGCTGAAAAATAAAATTTGATGAGCTATCTGGCCTTAAGTTAAGGTCAGATAGTTTTTTTAGTCAATGTGTACCCATACAATTATCCATTTTTTATCTTGTGATTCCTTCTAATCTAACTTAAAATGAAATAGTAGCTACCAATACAAATGATGAGGATAAAGAAATGACTGAAAATCGTTATGAATTAAATAAAAACTTGGCACAGATGCTCAAGGGCGGTGTAATCATGGACGTTCAGAACCCTGAACAGGCCCGTATTGCAGAGGCTGCTGGTGCGGCAGCTGTGATGGCCTTGGAACGGATTCCAGCTGATATTCGTGCAGCTGGTGGCGTTTCCCGCATGAGTGATCCAAAGATGATTAAGGAAATCCAAGAAGCGGTTAGTATTCCAGTAATGGCTAAGGTCAGAATCGGGCATTTTGTGGAAGCTCAGATTTTAGAGGCTATTGAAATTGACTATATCGATGAGAGTGAAGTTCTATCGCCAGCTGACGACCGTTTCCATGTGGACAAGAAAGAATTCCAAGTTCCTTTTGTCTGTGGGGCTAAGGACTTGGGTGAAGCCTTGCGTCGTATCGCTGAAGGTGCTTCTATGATTCGTACAAAAGGAGAACCGGGGACAGGGGATATCGTCCAAGCTGTTCGTCATATGCGTATGATGAATCAGGAAATTCGCCGAATTCAAAACCTACGTGAGGACGAACTTTATGTTGCTGCCAAGGACTTGCAAGTTCCTGTAGAATTGGTTCAATATGTCCATGAACATGGGAAATTGCCAGTTGTAAACTTCGCAGCTGGAGGCGTTGCAACGCCAGCAGATGCTGCGCTGATGATGCAATTAGGGGCAGAGGGCGTCTTTGTCGGTTCAGGTATTTTTAAGTCAGGAGATCCTGTTAAACGAGCGAGTGCCATTGTCAAAGCAGTAACCAATTTCCGAAATCCTCAAATCCTAGCTCAAATCTCTGAAGATTTAGGAGAAGCCATGGTTGGTATTAATGAAAATGAAATCCAAATTCTCATGGCTGAGAGAGGAAAATAGATGAAAGTCGGAATATTGGCCTTGCAAGGTGCCTTTGCAGAACATGCAAAAGTGCTAGATCAATTAGGTGTCGAGAGTGTTGAAATCAGAAATTTAGAGGATTTTCAGCAGTATCAGAATGGTTTGTCGGGTTTGATATTACCTGGTGGTGAGTCTACAACCATGGGCAAGCTCTTACGAGACCAGGACATGCTGATTCCCATTCGAGAAGCCATTCTTTCTGGATTACCAGTATTTGGAACCTGCGCGGGCTTAATTTTGCTGGCTAGGGAAATCACTTCTCAGGACGAGAGTCATCTTGGAACCATGGATATGGTGGTCGAGCGCAATGCCTATGGGCGCCAATTAGGAAGTTTCTACACGGAAGCAGAATGTAAGGGAGTCGGTCAGATTCCAATGACCTTTATCCGTGGTCCGATTATCAGTAGTGTTGGAGTGGGTGTAGAAATTCTAGCAAGAGTTGATAATCAAATCGTTGCAGCCCAAGAAAAAAATATGCTGGTAACTTCTTTTCATCCAGAATTGACTGATGATGTGCGCTTGCACCAGTATTTTATTAATATGTGTAAAGAAAAAAGTTGAGATTGAATTTCTCAACTTTTTTACATGTAATAAACAATGGCGATGTATTGGAGTGCGGACGCAGCTAGGATAAAGAGATGCCAAATCATGTGGAAATAAGGTTTTTTCTTGGCATAAAATCCAGCTCCAACTGTATAAGAAAGTCCGCCAGTTACCATGAGGCTCCAAAAGATTGGTGTTGTTTGACTGATAATGGCAGGAATGATAGCCAGAACCAACCAGCCCATAATCAGGTAAAGAGCAAGGCTGAATTTCTCATTGACCTTTTTAGCAAAGATTTTATAGAGAATACCAAAGATGGTCGTTCCCCATTGGATGGCAATAATTAGATAGCCAAACCAGTTATTCATCAAGGTTAAGACGACTGGCGTATAAGAGCCTGCGATAGCCACATAAATCATCGAATGGTCGATGATTCTCAAGACGTATTTGTGGGTTGAACCGTAGGCCATAGAGTGGTAAATGGTGGATGATAGGAACATGAGAAAGAGACTGATGACGAAAATGGAAACGCCGATAGAGGATAAAAATCCGTGTGCTTCATAACTATAGGTGGATGAAATAGGGAGCAAGATGAGCATGATGACTGCCCCCACAGCATGGGTCACGCTATTAGCAATCTCCTCTCCAAAACTGAGTTGTTTGCTGAGTTTAAGACTAGTGTTCATCGGCTTACCTCCTCTTGAGTATGATGGATTAAGTCTAGAGTTTGATGATAGAGTTTAACTGTTTGGCAGCTACTTTGGATAATAGGGTTTGCTGGGTCAATCTCTTGGTTCATGTAATCTACAAAGGCGTCGTAGAGTTGCTCTGAACTAGCCTGACTTTGTAGAGTATTCAGTGTCTGGGCTATTTCTTGAATAGAAAATACAGACTTGAGGGTTGTGATAGCAATCAGACGGGCAATCTGTTGGCGTTGGTATTTTTTCTTGTCAGGCTTTGTAAGATAACCATGTTTGACATAGTTATTGACCATGGATGCTGTTAGCCCCTTATCTTTATCTGGAGAGACAGGAGCGCAGACCTGATTGACATAGAGCAAAACCTGGTCCAGATAGAGGTCAATGTTTGGAATTTCTGCCCATTTTGGGTAGGAAAAGGTAGTTTTCATTTTAAACTCCTTATAATCTAGTTTTAATAACTAGATTATAAAATAATAAAAACAGAAAGTCAAGTTTTAACTGCTTGTGAAAAGGCTTGAATTATGCTATGATGGGAGAAACTAGTCAGAAATGAGGAGAAAAGATGGAGATTCGTTTAGCTTTTCCAAATGAAGTAGATACCATCATGCAGGTGATGGAGGAAGCCAAGAAATGTTTAGCAGATGCTGGTAGTGACCAGTGGCAAAATGGTTATCCAAATGCGGACATTATTATCGATGATATTATCTCAGGTCAAGCCTACGTAGCCTTGGAAGAGGGAGAACTACTAGCCTATGCAGCTGTGACCAAAAGTCCAGAGGCAGCCTATGAAGCTATTTATGAAGGAAAATGGCAAGCTGGAGAGTCAGAGTACCTAGTCTTTCACCGTATTGCTGTGGCAGCAGATGTGCAGGGACAAGGAGTTGCTCAAACCTTCTTAGAGGGCTTGATTGAAGGATTTGATTATCTAGATTTTCGCTCAGATACGCATGTTGCAAACAAGGTCATGCAACATATTTTTGCAAAACTTGGTTTTAGACAAGTTGGTAAGGTGCCGGTTGATGGCGAACGCCTGGCCTATCAAAAATTGAAGAAATAATGAAAAAGAAGTACGCAAAAATGCTCTACTTTTCGCCAATAGGAACCTTGTCTTTGGTTGCCGACGAGCAATATCTGTATGGCGTTTGGGTGCAGGAGCAGAAGCATTTTGAGAGGGGACTAGGAGATGAGACGATAGAAGCAGTTGTTAGTCATCCCATTTTAGACCCAGTTATTGCTTGCTTAGATGCTTACTTTAAAGGCAAGTCTCAGGATTTATCCGACTTGCCCTTGGCTCCAATCGGAACGGATTTTGAAAAGCGAGTTTGGTCCTATTTACAGGAAATTCCTTATGGTCATACAGTGACCTATGGACAAATAGCCCAAGAGCTACAAGTGGATTCTGCTCAAGCAATTGGCGGAGCGGTGGGACGCAATCCGTGGTCTGTTCTAGTACCTTGTCATCGTGTGCTGGGAGCAGGCAAGCGTCTGACAGGTTATGCTGCAGGAGTGGAAAAGAAAGCCTGGCTCTTGGATTATGAAGGCGTAGATTTTAAAGATATAAATAATAGAAAGTGAAAGACATGTTAGAATTTATCGAATACCCAAAATGTTCAACTTGTAAAAAAGCAAAACAAGAATTAAACCAACTCGGTGTGGACTACAAAGCCGTCCATATCGTGGAAGAAACACCTAGTCAAGAAGTCATTTTAAACTGGCTAGAGACTTCAGGTTTTGAGTTGAAGCAATTTTTCAACACCAGTGGGATCAAATACCGTGAATTAGGGCTGAAAGATAAGGTAGGAAGCCTGTCAAACCAAGAAGCAGCTGAGTTACTAGCAAGCGACGGTATGTTGTTAAAACGGCCCATTTTAGTAGAAAACGGGACTGTTAAGCAAATCGGTTATCGAAAAGCTTATGAAGAATTGGGATTGAAATAGTTTTTACTTATCTCTTTGATAGATAAAATATATAACCTCCCTGTTTCAAAGTATGATAAACTAGTAGGTAGACAAAGTCTGTATCTGACCGTAGCAAATAATTTCATTGACGGCAGAAGTATGGTAGAATGAATCATTATCAGGAGAGGATGTTTTTATGAATGTTACAACGATTTTAGCATCAGATTGGTACCAAAACTTGATGCAATTGATTCCGGATGGCAAGCTGTTTAGCCTGCGTTCGGTCTTTGATGGGATTCCAAGAATTGTCCAACAACTTCCAACAACGATTATGTTGACAATTGGTGGTGCCTTTTTTGGCTTGGTTTTGGCGCTTCTTTTTGCCATTGTGAAAATCAATCGTGTCAAGATTTTATATCCCTTGCAGGCCTTCTTCGTTAGTTTCTTAAAAGGGACACCGATTTTGGTGCAACTCATGTTGACCTACTACGGAATTCCTTTGGTTTTGAAAGCCCTCAATCAGCAATGGGGAACTGGTCTCAATATCAATGCCATTCCAGCTGCTGCTTTTGCCATTGTTGCCTTTGCCTTTAATGAGGCAGCTTATGCTAGTGAAACCATTCGTGCAGCCATTCTCTCAGTCAATCCTGGTGAGATTGAAGCGGCACGCAGTCTGGGGATGACCCGAGCGCAAGTTTATCGTCGAGTGATTATTCCAAATGCGGCCGTTGTAGCGACTCCAACCTTGATCAATTCCCTCATCGGCTTGACCAAGGGCACGTCCCTAGCCTTTAGTGCGGGTGTTGTGGAAGTCTTTGCCCAAGCTCAGATTCTAGGTGGAGCTGATTACCGCTATTTTGAACGCTTCATCTCCGTTGCCCTTGTTTATTGGGTAGTCAATATCGGAATTGAAAGCCTCGGTCGTTTCATCGAGAGAAAAATGGCTATTTCTGCACCTGATACAGTGCAGACAGATGTGAAAGGAGACCTTCGTTAATGATTAAGATTTCGAATTTAAGTAAATCCTTTTCAGGACAGACTGTCTTGGATCATCTGGACTTGGATATTCAAAAAGGGGAAGTTGTAGCCTTGATTGGTTCTTCAGGAGCTGGAAAATCAACTTTTCTTCGTAGTCTCAATTATCTTGAAACACCTGACAGTGGCTCGATTCAGATTGATGATTTTTCAGTTGATTTTTCTAAAATCACTCAAGAAGAAATCCTTGCCCTACGCCGTAAGCTGTCTATGGTATTTCAACAGTTTAATTTGTTTGAACGCCGCACGGCACTTGATAATGTGAAAGAAGGTTTGGTTGTTGTCAAGAAATTATCTGACCAAGAAGCAACCAAGATTGCCAAGGAAGAGTTGGCTAAGGTTGGACTTTCTGACCGTGAAAACCATTATCCTCGTCATTTATCAGGTGGACAGAAGCAACGGGTTGCCTTGGCGCGTGCGCTTGCTATGAAACCAGATGTCTTGCTCTTAGATGAACCAACTTCAGCCCTTGACCCAGAATTGGTCGGTGAAGTAGAGAAGTCTATTGCAGATGCTGCTAAGTCAGGTCAGACCATGATTTTGGTCAGTCATGACATGTCCTTTGTAGCCCAAGTAGCTGATAAGATTCTCTTCTTAGATAAGGGGAAAATCATTGAGTCTGGAACACCGGATGAGATTATCCACCATCCTAAAGAAGAGCGGACAAAAGAATTCTTTGCTAGTTACAAACGGACTTATATTTGATATAATAGATAAAGGAAAACTCAGTTAGCTGGACTAGCTGAGTTTACTCTTTAAAAAAGATAGAAATGAGAGAAATCATGCTACTGCAACTATTTTCTTTATATTTCGAGAGTTTGATCTTGACCACCATCCTCGTCCTGATTTTTTTAGGGATTTGGATTGGACTAAGAGCCATGTCGGGAGTTGATAAGACAGCCAAGGCTCGCCAAGCCCATCTCTATGATATGATTATGATTGGAGTCTTGGTTGTTCCAGTATTATCCTTTGCGGTTATGAGTTTAATTCTTGTTTTCGAAGCATAATCCTTGCATGATTGACAAGAAAGAGTTAGAATAAAGATAGTTACAACAAGAAAGAAGGAAACTATATGTACGATACTATTATTATCGGTGCTGGACCTGCAGGGATGACTGCAGCCTTATACGCTGCTCGAAGCAATCTGAAAGTAGCCTTGATTGAAGGTGGTTTACCAGGTGGTCAGATGAATAATACATCTGATATTGAAAATTACCCAGGATACGCTAATATTAGTGGGCCAGAATTGGCAGAAAAGATGTTTGAACCGCTTGAAAATCTTGGTGTTGAGCACATTTATGGCTATGTTGAAAATGTCGAAGATCATGGTGATTTTAAGAAAGTGATGACTGATGACCAAACATATGAAACACGTACAGTTATCGTAGCAACTGGTTCTAAACACCGTCCTTTGGGAGTACCTGGAGAAGAAGAACTGAACAGCCGTGGTGTTTCTTATTGTGCCGTATGTGATGGTGCTTTCTTCCGTGACCAAGATTTGTTGGTAGTTGGTGGTGGAGATTCAGCTGTTGAAGAAGCCCTCTTCTTGACTCGTTTTGCCAAGACTGTTACCATTGTTCACCGTCGTGACCAACTTCGTGCTCAAAAGGTTTTACAAGACCGCGCCTTTGCGAATGAGAAAATCAGCTTTATCTGGGATTCTGTAGTTAAGGAAATCAAAGGTGAAAACCGAGTAGAATCTGTCGTATTTGAAAATGTGAAAACAGGTCAAGTGACAGAACAAGCCTTCGGTGGCGTCTTTATCTATGTTGGATTGGACCCTCTTAGCGATTTTGTTAAAGAATTGAATATCCAAGATCAGGCTGGCTGGATTGTGACAGATAACCACATGAAAACTGCAGTTGACGGTATTTTTGCAGTTGGAGATGTTCGCTTGAAAGACCTTCGCCAAGTAACAACAGCAGTTGGAGATGGGGCCATCGCCGGTCAAGAAGTTTACAAGTTTATCACCGAACATAGTTAATCATAAAAAAAGTTTCCAATCAGATGACTGGAAACTTTTTTATAGTCTATTTCGGAAAACTTCGTACATGAGAATGGCTGCAGCAACACTGGCATTGAGACTTTGAACATGTCCATTCATCGGAATGGTAATCATCTCATCAACCTGTTTTTTGATGTTGCTAGAGATGCCTTTTCCTTCATTTCCGATGATGAGGGCAATTTTCCCTTTTGTATTCCACTTGTGGCAAGGAGTCCCATTCATATCTGTTCCAAAGGTCCAGAAGCCTTCATCCTTGAGTTTATCTAAGGTTTGACTGAGGTTGGTTACTCGGGCAATCGGAACGTGTTCAATAGCACCTGTGGCCGTTTTGGCAACGACAGGAGTTACTCCCACAGCACGGTGCTTGGGAATGATGACACCTGAAACATTGGTCGCATCAGCGGTTCTTAAGATGGAGCCTAAGTTGTGAGGATCAGTTAACCCGTCCAGAATTAATAGCAAAGGATTTTCTTCTTGGCGTGTTTTGGCAAGGATGTGATTCAGCTCGCTATAGGCAAATTCAGACACTCGTAGAACAAAACCTTGGTGGACAGCACCTTCAGTCATCTCAGAGAGGGATTTTTTTGAAGTCCAAGAAATGGATACCTTCTTTTCTGTAGCTAGTTCCTTGACTTTCTCAACGTTCTTACCTCGGAGATCTTCTTGGAGGTAGAGTTTGTTTCCAGTGTTTGCAAGGAGGGCTTCGGTAACGGCGTGGACGCCATAGACAATATCATTTGTTTTCATGCCTCTATTATAACACAAAACCCCGTCTTGCAACGTGATTTTCTTTATTCTAGAATTAGTAAACCATCTTTAACTGCAAATGGGTCTTTTTCATTGATGCGATCGTAAAACATGATTCCGTTAATGTGGTCAATTTCATGCTGAACAACGATGGAGTTGTAGCCTTTGAGCTTGATACGGTGTTTTTCGCCATCCTTGTCAAAGTAGTCAACAGTAACGCGAGCATGGCGAACAACATAGCCAGGCACGTTGCGGTCAACAGAGAGGCAACCTTCTCCTTCACCAAGAGCAGCGTCTTGAACAGAGTGAGAGACGATTTTTGGATTGTACATAATAGCTTGCAAGCCGTAGGCTTCCTCTGGAGTTTCGCCTTCTTCAACAATATTAGGTACCAAAACAGCGATAATGCGTTTTGAGATATCCAACTGAGGAGCAGCCAGTCCAACCCCACCGCGGAGCCCCATTTTTTCAGCCATGACGGGATCTTGGGAATGTTTGAGGAATTGCATCATCTTTTCGCCAAGGATGATTTCTTGGTCAGACAAGGGAAAAGTGACTTCCTCAGCAACCGCGCGTAGAGTTGGGTTCCCTT
Organism: Streptococcus sp. 544; assembly: GCF_013277385.1. NCBI lineage: Bacteria > Bacillati > Bacillota > Bacilli > Lactobacillales > Streptococcaceae > Streptococcus > Streptococcus sp. 544. Next base: position 5,813 of record NZ_VMMU01000033.1, on the reverse strand, counting down.
CGCGGATAATATCGTTCATATCAATTAAGTGAGCAGCTTTTGTAATACGTTCTATAGCAGACATTTTCTCTCCTTTCATTACCTCTACATGATAACACAAAATGACAAGGATTGAAAGCATTATATCCTTTAGGATTTATAGAAAATAGATAGCGAAAAATAGATAGGAAGTTCAATTCAATTGTGAAAGAATTACTTATCTGTGATATAATAAAAAGAAAAGGCTTGCATAAGAAAGTAGGGAGAATGAAGATGCAAAGAAGACAAGATAGAAATCAGGGTGGTTTAGCTTTTCGTTTTATGAAGGGCCTGGTAAACTTTTTTAGGAGTTATCGCAAGTGGAGCAATAAAGGATTTGTGGCGGTACTCTTGCTAGCAGTTGCTTTATCAATGGGCTTGGTCTTGTTGTTTGAAAGTTTCCAAGGCATGCCTCTGACCAGTCAAAAACGAGATACTATTTCTCAAGAGGGGACTAAGCAAAAGTCTCAGGAGCAGGAAGAGGAAAAAACTGCCAGAATTATGGCCCACGGGGATTTGCTCTACCACGATGGACTTTTCTTTTCAGCTAAAAAAGAAGACGGTACCTATGACTTTCATGAGAATTTTGAGTATGTGACACCTTGGCTTAAGCAAGCAGATTTAGCTATTGGTGACTTTGAAGGAACCATTAATAAGGATCATTATTTAGCAGGCTATCCTCTCTTTAATGCTCCTGCTGAAGTTATGGATGCCATTAAGGATGCAGGTTATCATGTGCTGGATTTAGCTCATAATCACATTTTGGATTCGCAAATTGAGGGAGTTATTTCAACGGCCGATATTATTGAGAAAGCTGGAATCACTCCAATCGGAGTTTATACGCATGAACCACGTGATCAGGCTCCGCTGGTCATTAAGGAAGTGAATGGTATCAAGATTGCACTGTTAGCCTATTCCTATGGATTCAATGGAATTGAACAGTATATTTCTCAGGAAGACTATAATCGTTATCTTTCAGATTTAAACGAAGATAAGATGAAGGCTGAAATTGAACGGGCGGAAAAGGAAGCAGATATCACCATTATCATGCCTCAGATGGGTGTTGAGTATCGATTGGAACCAACTGAAGAACAAAAAGCTCTTTATCACAAGATGATTGATTGGGGGGCGGATATCATCTTTGGAGGGCATCCTCACGTTGTGGAACCATCTGAAACGGTTGAAAAAGATGGAGACAAGAAACTCATTATCTATTCAATGGGGAACTTCATTTCCAATCAACGGATTGAATCTATGGGAGATGAAGAAAATGCTAAGTGGACTGAACGTGGTGTTCTTATGGACGTGACCATTAAGAAGAAGGATAGAAAAACAACTATCGGAACAGCTAAAGCTCATCCTACTTGGGTCAATCGAACACCAAAGGGAACCTTTTCACCAGAAGGCTATCCTTTATATCATTACCAAACCTATATCTTAGAAGATTTTATCGAGGGTGGCAGTCATCGTGATCAATTAGATGAAGCGACTAAGGAACGAATTGATACAGCCTATAAAGAAATGAACGAACATGTGGGATTGAAGTGGGATTAGTTTGAATCCAGAGGAAAGTAAATGACGATTAAAGTAATTGCGACAGATATGGATGGAACCTTGCTGGATGCTAGAGGCCAGCTGGATCTCCCACGATTGGAAAAGATTTTAGATCAGTTGGATAAAAGGGGCATTCGTTTTGTTATCGCGACGGGCAATGAAATTCACCGCATGAGGCAACTACTGAGGTACTTGGTGAATCGAGTGGTTCTGGTTGTTGCTAACGGTGCTCGTATTTTTGAAAACAATGAACTGATTCAGGCTCAGACATGGGATGACGCCATTGTCGATAAGGCTTTGGCTCATTTCAAGGGTCGAGCGTGTCAGGACCAGTTTGTGGTAACGGGGATGAAGGGTGGTTTTGTCAAAGAAGGTACTATTTTTACAGACCTTGAAAGTTTTATGACTCCAGAAATGATTGAAAAATTCTACCAACGGATGCAATTTGTGGATGAGTTAATATCTGACCTCTTTGGTGGTGTTCTCAAGATGAGTATGGTTGTTGGTGAGGAACGTTTGAGTTCGGTTTTGGAAGAAATCAATGACCTCTTTGATGGCCGTGTTCGTGCTGTATCGAGTGGCTATGGTTGCATTGATATCCTTCAAGCTGGGATTCATAAAGCATGGGGCTTGGAAGAATTACTCAAGCGTTGGGACTTGAACCCCCAACAAATTATGGCTTTTGGTGACAGTGAAAATGATGTTGAAATGCTTGAAATGGCTGGAATTGCCTATGCGATGGAAAATGCTGATGATAAGGCCAAAGCTGTGGCGACTGCTCTAGCACCAGCCAACAGCCAAGGAGGAGTTTACCAAGTCTTGGAAAACTGGTTAGAAAAAGGAGAATGAAGTGGCAGTACAGTTATTAGAAAATTGGCTCCTAAAGGAACAAGGTAAAATTCAAACCAAGTATCGTCACCTAAATCAAGTTTCTGTTATAGAGCCAGATGTTCTTTTTATTGGGGATTCCATTGTTGAATATTATCCTCTGCAGGAACTATTCGGGACTTCGAAGACAATTGTCAATCGAGGAATTCGTGGCTATCAGACAGGACTGTTATTAGAGAATCTAGATGCGCATCTGTACGGTGGGGCAGTAGATAAAATTGTCCTTTTGATTGGGACAAATGATGTCGGAAAAGATGTGCCTGTGAATGAGACTCTCAATAATCTCGAAGCTATCATACAGTCTATTGCTTGCGATTATCCATTAACTGAGATTAAATTGCTTTCTATTTTGCCAGTCAATGAGGGAGAGGAGTACAAGCAGACAGTCTATATCCGCACGAATGAAAAAATTCAGAATTGGAATCAAGCCTATCAAGAACTTGCCTCTGCCTATATGCAGGTGGACTTTGTGCCAGTTTTTGATAGTTTGACAGACCAAGCAGGCCAACTCAAAAAAGACTATACAACTGATGGGCTGCACCTCAGTGTTGCCGGTTATCAGGTTTTGACCAAAGCTTTGAAAGACTATCTTTACTAAATAGCTAAATAATGTTAAATTTGAGCATAATATCTTGTAAAAAATTCTAAAATCCTTTAAAATAAAAAGTGACGGAGGAATTTATGAATGTAAATCAGATTGTACGGATTATTCCTACTTTAAAAGTTAATAATAGAAAATTAAATGAAACATTTTATATTGAAACCCTTGGTATGAAGGTCTTGTTAGAGGAGTCAGCCTTTCTGTCACTAGGTGATCAAACAGGTCTTGAGAAGCTGGTTTTGGAAGAAGCTCCCAGTATGCGTACTCGTAAGGTAGAGGGAAGAAAAAAACTGGCCAGATTGATTATCAAGGTGGAAAATCCCTTGGAAATCGAAGGACTCTTATCTAAGACAGATTCGATTCATCGATTATATAAGGGGCAAAATGGCTACGCTTTTGAAATTTTTTCACCAGAAGATGATTTGATTTTGATTCATGCGGAAGATGACAGAGCAAGTCTAGTAGAAGTAGGAGAAAAGCCAGAATTTCAAACAGATCTGGAGTCAATTTCTTTAAGTAAATTTGAAATTTCTATGGAATTACACCTCCCAACGGATGTAGATAGTTTCTTGGAACTATCTGAGATTGTGCCATCACTTGATTTTATACCAGCTCAGGGGCAAGATTTGACTGTGGATAATACGGTTACTTGGGACTTATCTATGCTCAAGTTCTTGGTCAATGAACTAGATATAGCAAGTCTTCGCCAGAAGTTTGAGTCTACCGAATATTTTATTCCTAAGTCTGAAAAATTCTTCCTTGGTAAAGATCGAAATAATGTTGAATTGTGGTTTGAAGAAGTATGAAGTGGACCAAGATTATTAAGAAAATAGAAGAACAAATCGAGGCAGGGATCTATCCCGGAGCCTCTTTTGCGTATTTTAAGGACCATCAATGGACAGAGTTCTATTTAGGCCAGAGTGACCCAGAGCATGGCTTGCAGACAGAGGCAGGACTAGTTTATGACCTAGCCAGTGTCAGCAAAGTTGTTGGCGTTGGCACCGTTTTTACTTTTTTGTGGGAAAAAGGTCAATTAGATATTGACAGACCAGTAACAGATTTTTTACCTGAGAGTGATTATCCAGACATCACTATTCGCCAGCTCTTAACTCACGCTACAGATCTTGATCCTTTTATTCCCAATCGTGATCTTTTAACAGCTTCTGAATTAAAGGAAGCGATGTTTCATCTCAAGAGACGAAGTCAACCAGCCTTTCTTTATTCGGATGTCCATTTTTTGCTGTTGGGTTTTATTTTGGAAAGAATCTTTGATCAAGATTTGGATGTGATTTTACAAGAACAAGTCTGGAAACCGTGGGGAATGACGGAAACCCAATTTGGACCTGTTGAGCTTGCTGTTCCAACCGTCAGAGGTGTAGAGGCAGGTCTGGTACATGATCCCAAGGCTCGTCTCTTGGGCAGACATACTGGTAGTGCTGGTTTATTTTCGACTGTAAAGGATTTACAAATCTTTTTAGAACACTATTTAGCAGATGATTTTGCAAGAGATTTGAGTAAAAATTTTTCTCCTTTGGATGACAAGGAACGTTCTTTGGCATGGAATTTGGAAGGAGATTGGCTAGACCATACGGGCTATACAGGTACCTTTATCATGTGGAATCGTCAGAAGCAAGAAGCGGCTATTTTCCTATCGAATCGTACCTATGAAAAGGATGAGAGAGCTCAATGGATTTTGGATCGCAATCAAGTGATGGACTTGATTCGTAAAGAAGAGTAAGGAGAGACATGTCAAACAGTTTAAAAGGGACTTTATTAACAGTTGTGGCTGGGATTGCTTGGGGCTTGTCAGGAACGAGTGGCCAATACCTGATGGCACACGGAATTTCGGCTCTGGTTTTGACCAACTTGCGCCTTTTAATCGCTGGTGGGATTCTCGTGCTCTTGGCTTATGCTACTGCAAAGGATAAAATGCTGGCCTTTTTAAAGGATAGAAAGAGTTTGCTGTCTCTTCTTATTTTTGCTCTAATTGGTCTCTTCCTCAATCAATTTGCCTATCTAACTGCTATTCAGGAAACCAATGCAGGTACTGCAACAGTGCTTCAGTATGTTTGTCCTGTCGGAATTTTGATTTATAGCTGTATCAAGGATAAGGTGGCTCCGATGCTAGGAGAAATTATTTCCATCATATTAGCCATTGGAGGGACCTTTCTGATCGCCACTCATGGGCAGTTGGACCAGTTATCTATGACACCTGCAGGCCTGTTCTGGGGTCTCTTTTCTGCCTTGACTTATGCACTTTATATCATTTTGCCCATAGCCCTGATTAAGAAGTGGGGGAGCAGTTTGGTCATTGGTGTGGGAATGGTCATAGCAGGTTTGGTCGCCCTTCCTTTTACAGGGGTTCTACAGGCCAATATACCGACCAGTCTTGATTTTCTCCTTGCTTTTGCAGGTATTATCCTTATCGGGACTGTCTTTGCCTATACAGCCTTTCTAAAAGGAGCCAGTCTGATTGGGCCGGTCAAGTCAAGTTTGTTGGCTTCAATTGAGCCAATTTCGGCTGTTTTCTTTGCCTTCCTAATCATGAATGAACAATTTTATCCCATTGATTTTCTTGGTATGACAATGATTTTAATTGCAGTAACTCTGATTTCTTTGAAAGATTTACTCTTAGAAAAATAAAAAGACTCTTTGTCCGTGACAGAGAGTCTTTTGCATAGTATTTTATACTCAATGAAAATCAAAGAGCAAAATAGGAAACTAGCCGCAGGCTGCTCAAAGCACTGCTTTG
>NZ_VMMU01000032.1:0-4957 GCF_013277385.1 Streptococcus sp. 544 | reverse complement strand
CAGAATACCGCTTCGTAGAGACTAAGAAACTGTCAAATGGAGATACTGTTCATGTTTATGAAAAAGTAACACCACCAGCTCCAACACCTTCACCTGTTCCTCAACCAAATCCAAGTAAGCAAAATACAACTACTTGGACTGATGAGAATGGAAATCCATTGAAACCAACTGAGCCAGGTTCTAAAGAACCGGGAACAATTCCAGGTTACGAATATGTGAAGACTGTGACAGATTCAAATGGAAATATCAGACATATCTTCCGTAAAGTTGAGATGCCAACTCCAACACCGGTTGAACCGACTCAACCAGCACAACCGGTAGAGCCAGCAACTCCAGCAATACCTGAACAGCCAGCTAAACCTCAAATGCCAGCAACACCTAAATATGTTGATGGTCAAAAAGAATTGCCTAACACAGGTACAGAAGTTAACGCTAGCCTCGCAGCACTTGGACTTCTTGGAGTTTTGAGTGGATTTGGATTTCTTGCTCGCAAGAAGAAAGAAGACTAATCTTTCTAATGGGTATAATTTGTTTGCAATGAACAGATTGTCCTTAATGAGGATGGGCAAAAACTTCATTTCAGGATAAAATGAAGTAAATATTCCCACAATAAAACGCATAGTATCAAGTTTCAAGACCTGATATTATGCGTTTTTTAATTTTACAGACTTTTTTCAGTCTCACTTATTGTACAGTGAAATGAGATAAAAAATGGACAAGTTGATTGGGGGATTTAAACCAATTTCTAACAATGTTTTAGAAAACTCGGCGGACTATTCCAGATTCAATCAACTAGAATGTTAAAAGTTATTGGGCCTGTAGAGGTTCCACAATCTCGTCATTTTGAGTCTAAAAAGAGAATGGTTTCCATGCTGTGATTGCTGCTCTCTACAAACGTGAGCTTGTGCATGAGTCGAACGTTGGGGAGCTCCTCGATATGTTAGAGGATTGGGAGTTTTAAAAAATCCTTGTTTATGTTTTTTTATATGCAATTGATTTACAGTAGATAAAAAGACTGAGGGATTACTTCTCAGTCTTGGATATGTTGAAAGAGGTGGTCGAGTTGGTTTAGGTAGTCGGTGCGTGAGTTGATAATTCTCAGGATATGGACTTCTTTTTCATGAATGAGGTAAAAGAGTAGGTATTGTTTAGAGACAATCATTCTGAGAGTATTTCCTGGATAGAGGGAGTATCCGATTTTATGGTCAAAGTTAATACCGCCCTCTGGTGAGAAGGTGAGTAGGTTGGTAATTTGTTGTAGACGAGTGATGACTTTCTTGGCTATGTTTTCACTGAACTCTGTGGAGTAGTAGATGAAAATATCGTCCAAGTCTTGTCTGGCTTGTTCTGTAAAGCGTACTTTATAGTCCATACTTTGAAAAGACCTCGTCTGTGTCGTAGAGACGCTCCTCGATGATGTCTTGGTAGCCTTTATCTAGTTCTGCTTTGAGTTCGACTAGGAAGATTTCTGCTTTGAGTTGGTCGGCTGTTTTAATTGGGAGACCTCTTTCAAGGACGATTTGTTCTACAAAGAGGTTGAGGGCATCTGAAAGGCTGATGTTTTGGCTTTCTAGGATGGTTTTTGCTTCTTCAAATAGTTGAGTATTGACGCGGAAGTTATAAACTCGGTCTCGTGTAAGTGTTGACATGGCATTTCTCCTTGTAATGATATGGTATAACACATATCTTACATAAAAAGATAGAGAAAGTCAAGGGCTGTTTTAGTAGGGAAGGGTGGAAGGGTGGTAATTTAAACTATTAAACAGAATTTTTGATTAAAAGTATTATTTTATGAGAGAAATCCTAATTTCACAATCCATAGGCAAACGCTTGCATTTCGTTTTTTATTGGACTATAATAGGTTGGTATAAAGCCTTTTGTAATAATAAAATGTAGAAGGTGTAGAAAGTAAGGATTTAGATTACTTGTATTGGAAAATACAATGTTGCAATTCCTTACCATAGGGAGATAGATATGGGAATGATAGAAGTGGAACATCTTCAGAAAAATTTTGTGAAGACTGTTAAGGAACCGGGTTTGAAGGGGGCATTACGTTCCTTTATTCATCCTGAAAAGCAGACCTTTGAAGCGGTCAAGGATTTAACCTTTGAGGTCCCAAAGGGGCAAATTTTAGGTTTTATCGGGGCCAATGGTGCTGGGAAGTCAACAACAATCAAAATGCTGACAGGGATTTTAAAACCGACATCTGGTTTTTGTCGGATTAACGGCAAGATTCCCCAGGACAATCGTCAAGATTATGTCAAAGATATTGGCGTAGTTTTTGGACAACGCACCCAGCTATGGTGGGATTTGGCCCTGCAAGAGACCTACACGGTCTTAAAAGAGATTTACGATGTGCCAGATTCGCTCTTCCATAAGCGCATGGATTTTTTGAATGAAGTCTTGGATTTGAAGGACTTTATCAAGGATCCCGTGCGGACTCTTTCACTGGGTCAACGGATGCGGGCGGATATTGCGGCTTCCTTACTTCACAATCCCAAGGTTCTCTTTTTAGATGAGCCGACCATTGGTTTGGACGTTTCGGTCAAGGATAACATTCGTCGCGCCATTACCCAGATCAATCAGGAGGAAGAGACTACCATTCTCTTGACCACTCACGACCTGAGCGACATTGAGCAACTTTGTGATCGGATTTTTATGATAGACAAGGGGCAGGAGATTTTTGATGGAACGGTGAGCCAACTCAAGGAAACCTTTGGCAAGATGAAGACGCTCTCATTTGAACTGCTACCAGGTCAAAGTCATCTCCTTTCTCACTATGAAGGTCTGCCTGATATGATTATTGATAGACAGGGGAGTAGCCTCAACATTGAATTCGATAGTTCTCGCTACCAGTCAGCTGACATTATCAAGCAAACTCTGTCTGATTTTGAAATTCGCGATTTGAAGATGGTGGATACGGATATTGAGGATATTATCCGTCGCTTCTACCGAAAGGAGCTCTAGGATGATCAAATTGTGGAGACGTTATAAACCCTTTATCAATGCAGGGGTTCAGGAGTTGATTACTTACCGAGTCAACTTTATTCTCTATCGGATAGGCGATGTCATGGGTGCTTTTGTGGCTTTTTATCTCTGGAAGGCTGTCTTTGATTCCTCACAAGAGTCTTTGATTCAGGGCTTTAATATGGCGGATATCACCCTTTACATCATCATGAGTTTTGTGACCAATCTGTTGACCAGGTCCGATAGCTCTTTTATGATTGGGGAGGAGGTCAAGGATGGTTCCATCATCATGCGCTTACTGAGACCAGTGCATTTTGCGGCCTCTTATCTTTTCACTGAGCTTGGTTCCAAGTGGTTGATTTTTATCTCTGTTGGCCTTCCATTTTTAAGTGTCATTGTTTTGATGAAAATCTTATCTGGGCAAGGCGTTGTTGAAGTGTTGGGTTTAACTGTCCTTTATCTCTTTAGTCTAACGCTAGCTTATCTGATTAACTTTTTCTTTAATATCTGCTTTGGATTTTCTGCCTTTGTGTTTAAAAATCTATGGGGTTCCAATTTACTTAAGACTTCCATAGTGGCTTTTATGTCTGGAAGTTTGATTCCCTTGGCTTTCTTTCCAAAGCTTGTTTCAGATATTCTGTCTTTCCTGCCTTTTTCATCCTTGATTTACACTCCGGTCATGATTATCGTTGGGAAATACGATGCCAATCAGATTCTTCAGGCGCTCGCTTTGCAGTTTTTCTGGCTCTTAGTGATGGTGGGCTTGTCTCAGTTGATTTGGAAACGGGTCCAGTCCTTTATCACCATTCAAGGAGGTTAGTATGAAAAAATATCAACGCATGCATCTGATTTTTATCAGACAGTACATCAAACAAATTATGGAATACAAGGTGGATTTTGTAGTTGGTGTTCTGGGAGTTTTTTTAACTCAAGGTTTAAATCTCTTGTTTCTCAATGTCATCTTTCAACACATACCATCCCTAGAAGGTTGGACTTTTCAAGAGATTGCTTTTATCTATGGATTTTCCTTGATTCCCAAGGGGCTGGACCATCTCTTTTTTGATAATCTCTGGGCTCTGGGACAGCGTTTGGTGAGAAAAGGGGAGTTTGACAAGTATCTGACTCGTCCTATCAATCCTCTCTTTCACATCCTAGTTGAGACCTTTCAGATTGATGCCTTGGGCGAACTTTTGGTTGGTGGAATTTTATTGGGAACAACCATGAGCAGCATTGCTTGGACTCTTCCAAAATTCCTGCTTTTCCTAGTTTGTATTCCTTTTGCGACCTTGATTTATACTTCTCTTAAAATCGCGACAGCTAGTATCGCTTTTTGGACCAAACAGTCAGGCGCCATGATTTACATCTTCTATATGTTCAATGATTTTGCCAAGTACCCGATTTCGATTTACAATTCTCTTCTTCGGTGGTTAATCAGTTTTATTGTACCTTTTGCCTTTACGGCCTACTATCCTGCCAGCTATTTCTTGCAGGACAAGGGTGTAATCTTTAACATCGGAGGTTTGATGTTGATTTCCCTCGCTTTCTTTGCTATTTCCTTGAAACTATGGGACAGGGGCTTGGATTCTTACGAAAGTGCTGGGTCCTAAGATGAAGAAACTCAAAGCCTTGTCTCAAGACAGGCTTTTTCTAATAGAGATGAAAATTCCTTGACATCTATTCTCAGAGTGCTATACTGTAAGTGTAATAGCCGATTTAGCTCAGTTGGTAGAGCAAGGCACTCGTAAAGCCTAGGTCACAGGTTCGATCCCTGCAATCGGCAAAGTGAAGAAGTCTCATCAGGCTTCTTTTTCTTTTTAAAGAAAATCAGACCACTTAGACTGATATAGAGACCAGATAGGCAAAAGAACTTGTTCTTGAGAAACTCCTCTGCTATAATGATTGTTGTAAGGGACGTGAGTATTCATACTCTTCGAAAATCTCTTCAAACAAAGTCAGCTTCACCTTGCCGTTTATATGTGACTGACTTCGT
>NZ_VMMU01000031.1:0-1902 GCF_013277385.1 Streptococcus sp. 544 | reverse complement strand
CCCGAAGTCGGTGAGGTAACCGTAAGGAGCCAGCCGCCTAAGGTGGGATAGATGATTGGGGTGAAGTCGTAACAAGGTAGCCGTATCGGAAGGTGCGGCTGGATCACCTCCTTTCTAAGGATAAGGAACTGCGCATTGGTCTTGTTTAGTCTTGAGAGGTCTTGTGGGGCCTTAGCTCAGCTGGGAGAGCGCCTGCTTTGCACGCAGGAGGTCAGCGGTTCGATCCCGCTAGGCTCCATTGGTGAGAGATCACCAAGTAATGCACATTGAAAATTGAATATCTATATCAAATAGTAACAAGAAAATAAACCGAAAACGCTGTAGTATTAATAAGAGTTTATGACTGAAAGGTCAGAAAATAAGGTTAAGTTAATAAGGGCGCACGGTGGATGCCTTGGCACTAGGAGCCGAAGAAGGACGTGACAAACGACGATATGCCTTGGGTAGCTGTAAGTAAGCGATGATCCAGGGATTTCCGAATGGGGGAACCCAACAGGTACTACCTGTTACCCGCATCTGTTAAGGATGTGAGGAGGAAGACGCAGTGAACTGAAACATCTAAGTAGCTGCAGGAAGAGAAAGCAAAAGCGATTGCCTTAGTAGCGGCGAGCGAAACGGCAGGAGGGCAAACCGAAGAGTTTACTCTTCGGGGTTGTAGGACTGCAATGTGGACTCAAAGATTATAGAAGAATGATTTGGGAAGATCAGCCAAAGAGAGTAATAGCCTCGTATTTAAAATAGTCTTTGTACCTAGCAGTATCCTGAGTACGGCGGGACACGTGAAATCCCGTCGGAATCTGGGAGGACCATCTCCCAACCCTAAATACTCCCTAGTGACCGATAGTGAACCAGTACCGTGAGGGAAAGGTGAAAAGCACCCCGGGAGGGGAGTGAAATAGAACCTGAAACCGTGTGCCTACAACAAGTTCGAGCTCGTTAATGGGTGAGAGCGTGCCTTTTGTAGAATGAACCGGCGAGTTACGTTATGATGCGAGGTTAAGTTGAAGAGACGGAGCCGTAGGGAAACCGAGTCTGAATAGGGCGCCTTAGTATCATGACGTAGACCCGAAACCATGTGACCTACCCATGAGCAGGTTGAAGGTGCGGTAAGACGCACTGGAGGACCGAACCAGGGCACGTTGAAAAGTGCTTGGATGACTTGTGGGTAGCGGAGAAATTCCAAACGAACTTGGAGATAGCTGGTTCTCTCCGAAATAGCTTTAGGGCTAGCGTCGACATTAGAAATTCTTGGAGGTAGAGCACTGTTTGGGTGAGGGGTCCATCCCGGATTACCAATCTCAGATAAACTCCGAATGCCAATGAATTATGGTCGGCAGTCAGACTGCGAGTGCTAAGATCCGTAGTCGAAAGGGAAACAGCCCAGACCACCAGCTAAGGTCCCAAAATAATTGTTAAGTGGAAAAGGATGTGGGGTTGCACAGACAACTAGGATGTTAGCTTAGAAGCAGCTATTCATTCAAAGAGTGCGTAATAGCTCACTAGTCGAGTGACCCTGCGCCGAAAATGTACCGGGGCTAAAACAATTTACCGAAGCTGTGGATACCTTTATAGGTATGGTAGGAGAGCGTTCTATGTGTGAAGAAGGTATACCGTGAGGAGTGCTGGAACGCATAGAAGTGAGAATGCCGGTATGAGTAGCGAAAGACAGGTGAGAATCCTGTCCACCGTAAGACTAAGGTTTCCAGGGGAAGGCTCGTCCGCCCTGGGTTAGTCGGGACCTAAGGAGAGACCGAAAGGTGTATCCGATGGACAACAGGTTGATATTCCTGTACTAGAGTATGTAGTGATGGAGGGACGCAGTAGGCTAACTAAAGCAGACGATTGGAAGTGTCTGTCTAAGCAGTGAGGTGTGAATTGAGTTAAATGCTTAGTTCTATAACA
>NZ_VMMU01000030.1:0-1043 GCF_013277385.1 Streptococcus sp. 544 | reverse complement strand
TGCAATTGCACCTTTTAAGTAAATGTCATGCAACATCTACTCTTATGCGGTATTAGCTATCGTTTCCAATAGTTATCCCCCGCTACCAGGCAGGTTACCTACGCGTTACTCACCCGTTCGCAACTCATCCAGAGAAGCAAGCTCCTCCTTCAGCGTTCTACTTGCATGTATTAGGCACGCCGCCAGCGTTCGTCCTGAGCCAGGATCAAACTCTCATTAAAAGTTTGAGTTCTCACTCATTTCTGTCACTGACAGATTTATTGTTTTTTCATTGTTCAGTACTACAACCAAGGTTGTAGTGCCCTGCACATTGGTTCGTCTTGTTCAGTTTTCAAAGGTCTTTGTCACTTACTTCTCTCAAGCGACAACTATATTAGTATATCACAGTCGCTTTCGCTTGTCAACACTTTTTTGAAACTTTTTTAATCTTTTTTTCATCAAGTGCTTCAACCGCAACATACCATAGTCCGTACGGGATTCGAACCCGTGTTACCGCCGTGAAAAGGCGGTGTCTTAACCCCTTGACCAACGGACCAGAGTTGTTATTTTCAACTCTTACTATTATACCGACTTTTCTAACTTTGTCAACACCTTTTTTAAACTTTTTTTACTTTGTAACTTCTCAAAGTAACTTCCACTTGCCTGACCAAAGTGGAAATTAGTCTAAAACGGATTTTTATGGTGGAATTAAGTGTGAGACGTTTGAGTTAGAAACGAGGTCTACTATGACAAAACATAAACACCTTACCCTTTCAGACCGTAATGATACCCAACTAGGCTTAGAGCGCGGTGAAACCTTCAAAACTATCGGACAATCCATTCTAAAAGACCCAACTACTGTCTCCAAAGAGGTAAAACGAAACAGACAAGTCCGAGAGTCTACTTGTGATAACCTCCCTTGCCCTCTGCTCGACAAAGCTCCCTTTGTCTGTAACGGATGCCTTAAAAGAAGACAGAATTGTGGCTATAAGAAGATTTTATACCTCGCTAAGCAAGCTCAAAAACAATACGAACAAACTCTTATCGAAGCTCGTGAAGGAACT
>NZ_VMMU01000003.1:58267-116019 GCF_013277385.1 Streptococcus sp. 544 | reverse complement strand
AACATCGTTTCCGACTTTAGTAAAAACCACATCACCTTTAGTCCCAACTTCAACAACCTTCTTCTCCATCGGAACATAATTTTCAACAGTAGTTGGATTACTCAAATCACCAGTGAACTTATTGACTTCATAAGTCGTTACATTTTCACGCAAACCTTCTTTACCATTAGATTTAATATTTCTAACACCGTAATTCAAAGTGTTATTAGCAACATATTCGGTCTCTACAGCTATTTTGGAAATAGGAACCCTCTCCACATTACCAACTTTAATGATTTTTGAAATAGCTTCTTTTTCGACAGATTCAGTAAAAAGATATTCAGACGAAGAACCTCGATAATTAACACCAACTTTGGAAATGATAGTTCGAGGTAAAATAACAGTCCCGTCATCCTTATAAATAGGCTCTTCAATATTATCGTCAATCAAGATTTTCTTATGGGTGCGAGTCTCAGCTAGGATTTCATCATAAGTGGCTGGATAATTAGAGTCCCACCCTCCCGTACTCCCATCACCATAATGTTCTTTAAGTTTAGACCTATTATCTTTGATCACTTCATAAGGTCGATAGACGATTTCGTTAAGATTATCACCTAAACTATAGATTGGTGATGAACTAAGACCATGTTCGATATCAAAGATTTGTTTACCACTCTCACCTTGTCTACCATCTTCATGGTCACCTTTTGTCAAATTTGAATCACCTTCATAAATAGTATCATAATCATAATAATTGACAACTTCAATACTATGAAAATTTTCAGCCGCATAAACAGTCCCATAATCGTCATTCATAATAAAATTGACACCATCGACAAGACCAATACTCAACAAACCAACAGCTACACTAAAAAGTCCAACTGTCAATTTTCTTAAAGCATATTTTTTGCGCAAAGTATACCCACTAAACATCTTATTTTTCATAAATACAAAACCTTTCAAAAAAATAATTTTAAAGTTATTATACCAAAAAAAAAAAAAATCTTTTATTTAATCTTCATCTTCTTTTTTTCTGTTTCAATGTCAAGGCTAAACTAGCAAAGCCAAGGCTGGCCAATCCTGCTATTAAGACTTCATTTGTAGCAACTGTCCCTGTATTTGGCAATTGTTTGCTTGCTTCTTCTGATTTAACTGCTGTATTTTGAGCTGATTTTTCCTGTGTAGCTACTACTGCTGGTTCTATTTTTACTTTTGTTCCAATTTCAACAATTTCTGGAATCGCTTCTTGGATGACTTCTGTTGAACGAAGGCGACGCTGACCGTTCCCATCAACTTCAAAGACATGTCTCAACAGACCATCTCGTCCCTGTATGATGACTCGTTGTTCCCCAACTAGCATATCAGCATTTTCATGCTCTTGACGGTCAAAAGCAACCTTTTCCTCTTGAACTTCCAATTTAGGAGCCTTTTGTTTATCAGAAGGAGGTTGATTAGTAGGTTTTGAAAGGACTGTGTTTTGTTGTTCTGGTTTAGTTGAGATAGTAACAAGGTCATTTGCACCATTAGATTCTACTCGTGGTTTTTCAGCAGATTCATAAACAAAGGCATAATGAGTAAAGTGTGGTGCTGTAAAGATGACATGACTATCCGTTTGTTCAAAAGCCAATTCTACTGCTTCTTTGCCTTCAGGTAAGAAGAAGACTTTCTTCACTTTCTTATCTTTTTCAATTGGAATTTTCACAATAGAAGCGTAAGAGAGATCAACGTCTTGACCTTTTTCATCTAGACCTTCTATTTCAAAGACATGAGCATCTTCTCCAGCAAAGTATTTCTTCTCTTCATCACTTGCTTGAACACGCTCTACTTTCAAGCCCTTGATGACAGTCTTTTCTTTATTTGAGAAGTGTACTTCAACATCTGTTTTACTATCAGAAAAGACTGCTGGTTTGTCTTCTTTCAATAAGGCAACCAGATCTTTCAAACTCTGTTTCGCTGTTGCAAGCTCTTCTGGACTCAAATCTACTTTTTCAACCAAGGCCTTGTTTTTCTCAAGAAGAGGAGCTAGGGCGGAACCTGAAGGATGGTTTGGTTTTGAAGTTAAGAGTTCTTGAGCCTCACCTGTTAAGCGATCGAGTTCTGTCTTTTCTTCCGTAAATTTCTCTTGACCATTCAGAGCTTTATGAGCTTCTGTCAATTTATTAAGTCGGTCATTAACCTGATCTTGGGTGCTAGTTTCATGGTCTTTCAACACTTGTTCAGCCGCTTCAATTGCTTTCAAGAAGGCTTCTTTTACTTCTGGTAAAGCAAAGTTATAGACCACCTTGTTCTTAGCCGCTTCAACTTCTGCTAATTTTTGTTTAAGGTACTCATCGTTCAATGCTGCTTTTGGAGATACCAAAACATCAAAGTTGACTTTATGACCTTGGTAACGAAGAGTCAAGGTTTGACGACCAGTCTTTTGAGCATGGTAACCAGTAATTTCAACTCCCTCATCAGTAAAGGAATGTTCTTCCATGGTGTCATTGCTATAAGCCACTGCAAAGCGTCCTTCAGACAAGTCTAAGCTATCACCAACTAGGTAATCTTTTTTCGGTTCCTGACTCACTTCAATTCCCAAAATAGTTTTCGGACTTGCTTCATCTTGGCTAGTGACAGTCACTGACAACTTCGCATTTACTGGTTGTCCCAAATATTGTAAAGTAAGATTTTGTTCTCCCTTATGATGCGTATCAAAGCCTGATACTGATACACCTGCGTGAGTTAGGCGAATGAGCTCGTCCTCAGCTCCTCCTTCATACTGAACTCGAAGAACACCACCTCTAAGGTCCAAATCCTCCCCTTCGGCGTAGCTTGTTTTCTTAGGTTCTGTTTCTAGGCTGACTGACTTGATTCTTCTGTCATCTTTTGGAACAGAAACTGCTAGGACATTACTAATTTCCTTGCCTGGCAACTGGGTACGATAGTAAAGAAGACCAGATTGATTTGTCAAATCCAATGGTGCACTTGCTAGGTCTCCTCCAACTTCGCTCTTCAAGGTTGCAAGCGGAGTTTGAGAATTTGGATTATCATAAACGGTAATGGTAGCTCCAGCTGGTACATCTGCAAAGCCAACTTGTACCTTGTTATTGCCTAAAGTACGAGCTGCAGTCTTGGCCATCGGAATATTGACACTTTCTGTATCAAGCTTTTCATACATTTTCCAGTTATAGATACGAATAGCCTTCCATGGAGTTCCATTGTCAGAAGTGACAACATTCAAGCGCCAATCTTGAGCTGTGATTGGTTTATCAAGGGTAATATCTGTAACATGGGCTTTATTGCCACGGACTTCCTTAGCCAACTTCCATTGACCATCCGCATCTTTATAATAGAGGTCAAAATCTTTGGTGTTCATCAAACCGTCGTTTACAGATTCTCCACCAGCTCCAGCATGGTCCATCACCCATCTAACAACTGTACGTGGCTGGGTCAAACGAATATCCACACTACCACTTAATTGTCCAGAAGACCACTTGTCTGACAGACTGGTAATGGTACCATTCAACATGCCTTCTATGCCTTCCCCACCTTCTGTTTTAGGGAAGGTACTATCAATAACTGTTGCACCTGGTACGATATTTTCAGCTAATGGTTTTGGTAGGCTGGTATCTTTTACAGTCATGCCCCAATCAAAGGTTGTGGTTGCAGCTTCTGAACGAACTCCATTTTTACCGACTGCTACAACTTTCAGTTCTTGAGTTGTACCTTGAGCACTTGCTGAACGGCTAACTTTTGGTAGATAAATAGTTGTAGAAGATGAGCCAGTTAGTAATTTCCAGCTGTCTCCATCTTTTTCGTAAACTTCATAGAAATCTGCATCCTTGTTGCCTTTAAATTGCACGACTGCTTCTGCTTCTTGGGCATTTTTTAGGACTTGTTTGGCTACAGCTACTGTGGTTGGTGCCTGAGGAGCATCTTGATTATTGCTGATGGTCAATTGCCCCAAGTTAAATTGATAACCTTTTAAGTCTTTATCATTTTCAAAATAGAGTTTAATACCGTAAATTGTTTTACCTGCCAAGGCACTCAAATCAAAATCATCGGTAGTCCAGTTATCTGAAACTGTCAATTCTTTACGGGCAGCTTCATCACCGTAGGTATAATCTTTCTTGGTTGCAAATTCTACATAAACCTTGGTCCCTTTGCCTCCTTTGTGGGCAACATGCAATTTGGTGGTATCTGTCACCTTCAAGCGAGTAGAGTACAAATTCACATCTTGCTTGGTCGCACCTGAAAGATCCCCTGCAAATTTGAGAGAAGTTCCACCATTATAAGCATCTTCAAAATCATAGCTTGCTTTCAACTTATCGCCAGTTGATTTTTGCCACCAGCGCCATGTTGGAAGAACACCTGAAACTGAACGGTAATTCCACTCAGAATCCTTAGAAACCTTACCATCTACGAACCATTTTCTACCATGACCTGTATTAAAAGAAGTAGTAAAAGTATTACCTACTGCTGGCGTACGGTCCGCAACTAGGTTAGCAATCCCATACCAATCTTTATCACCTGGTTTTTGGCCAGTAGGATCACCTTGGTAACCTGTAAAGAAGATATCTTCATTCTTATGATAATCTTCACCAGTTTTTCCTAAACTTGTAATGGTATCTGGGGCGAACAAACCAAGAGAAAGGCGTAATTTCCCATTTTCATCTAAAATGTCATTCCACTTAACCTTGGTCTTGTAGGAACCACCCTGTTGCAATTCCAAACCTGCAAATACATCATAAGGATTACGACCAATCCAGTTGGCAGTTGCAATAGTGTAATCATTTTTAGCCTTATCCCAGTTAAAGTTAGCAAAGAAGTTATCTGCTGGAACCTTATCTCCCTCAGGTTGCATGAATTGGTAGTTGTATTCTCCCAAACCATCTTGGTGGTAACGTCCATAGTTATAGGTCATAGCATCGTACCAAGAATACTTGATTGGATGGTTTACCTTAGCAGCATACTCCTTGGTATAGAGCATAAACTGGCGCATCTTTTCTCCAAGAGGTTCAACCAAATCCCCAGTTGTTTCTTGGTTGATGAAATAGCCATCATAGCCATAATACTTGGCCATATCCACCAATTTACGGGCAATTGGGAAGCTACCATCTGAGTCTTGCTTCAAAGCTTCAGCGAATTTTTCTTGATCTGCAATACTATTAGACCAGTTGAAGAAGAGTGTACCATATACAGGAACCCCGTTACGGTGACCTGCATCAATAACGTCAGGCGTTGGTACGAGACCTTCCCAGAAGACCATTGAATCTAGATATTGCCAATAGTCAAAAGCATAGGCCTTGAACTCTTCTCCACCAACAGAAGCATGGTCTTTTGCTTTAGAATTGGTGTTTGATAGGGCTTGAACTTTTGCTTCCTTGCTAGCTTTTTCATTAACCAAATGACCTGTCCGACGTGAAGCGAGGGCGACAGACCCGCGGTTAATAGCATCATCTTCACGAGCACCTGGTTCCCATTTTAACAATTCTTCCCAAGAATTAAATTTGATTTCCTTTGGTTTTAATGTTTTGTCCGTATTTTTAGGGACATCTGGCTGGACTTCTTTTTCAGTCTTATTAGCTTCTGCTGCTGGCTTAGACTCATCTCCTTGGCTAGTTGCTTCAGGCTTTGCTTCCGTTTCCTTGTCAGACTTTGGTTTTGCTTCTGCAGATGGTGTTTCTGCAGCCACCTCACTTGGTTTTTCCTCTGATTTAGCTACGCTTACTGCCTCTGCAGTTTCAGTAGTTGCAGCTTCATTGCTTGCTGGCGAAGCAGTGTCAGATGCTGTCGCTACTCCTTCTGCCTTTTCTGGCTTATTTTCTCTAGCATGTTCTCCTTCATTCTGCTGATCAACTTCATTGGCCGAATGCTCACTCTCCCCTGAAACAAGCTCTGTATTGACTCCGCTATTTTCAGGAACTGCAGTTTCTTCTGCCAAGGCTGGACCAGCAAATAAAACAGCCCCAATCATCAGCGAGCAGGCTCCTACTGATAACTTACGAATACTGTACCGACAACGTCTTTCAAAAAATGAATTCTTCATTTTCTCCTCCTAAAAGATTGATTTTATTATTTTAAAGAAAGCGCTTAACTTTCTTCGTAAAATTTTTATCCCAATCACAGGGATTAAGATAATTTCTCCCTAATTTTAAAATATTTCTTTTAAATGTCAATATATAAAAGGAAATATCTATATCTAGGTTAGAAATTGGTAAAATTAATATAATTAAGGCCTTTTCTCACGAATTTTCTTTCTAAAATCTTAGCTTAACACTTGTTAGATTTACTTTTATCCTTTAAAATAGAATAGGAGAAATTCCGTTATTATTTTTCGGAGGAAAAAGAAATGTCCATTAATTGGCAGGAAATTTTATTTCACTTTTTAGGTGGTCTGGGACTATTCTTATATAGTATCAAGACCATGGGAGACGGTTTGCAGCAAGCTGCTGGAGATCGCCTTCGTTTTTACATTGACAAGTATACTAGTAATCCTTTCTTTGGAGTTCTGGTTGGTATTGGGATGACTGCTCTAATTCAGTCTAGTTCTGGTGTAACAGTTATCACAGTCGGTCTGGTCAGTGCCGGTCTCCTAACCTTACGTCAGGCTATCGGGATTGTCATGGGGGCTAATATTGGGACAACAGTCACATCCTTTCTTATTGGGTTTAAACTAGGTGACTATGCCCTGCCTATGCTCTTTATCGGTGCTGTCTGCCTCTTCTTTACAAAAAATCGGACAGTCAATAATATCGGACGCATCCTCTTTGGTGTCGGTGGTATCTTTTTTGCCCTCAATCTCATGAGTGGCGCAATGGCTCCACTCAAAGATTTACAGGTCTTTAAAGACTATATGATTGAGCTAAGTAAGAATCCTGTTTTGGGTGTCTTTGTCGGTACCGGCTTGACCTTACTGATTCAAGCTTCCTCGGCTACCATCGGGATTTTACAAAACCTCTACGCCAGCAACCTCATTGACCTGCAAGGAGCTTTGCCAGTTCTATTTGGTGACAATATCGGGACAACCATTACAGCCATCATTGCCTCTTTAGGTGCTAATATTGCAGCTAAACGGGTAGCAGGTGCCCATGTCGCCTTTAACGTGATTGGTACGGTTATCTGTATTGTCTTCCTTGTACCTTTCACTGGCTTGATTCATTGGTTTGAATCTACGCTAAATCTAGCACCGGAAATGACCATCGCCTTTGCTCATGGAACCTTTAATATTACCAATACCATTGTCCAATTTCCATTTATCGGAGCTCTGGCTTACTTTGTAACCAAGATTATTCCTGGAGAGGACGAGATTGTCAAATACGAACCCTTATATCTTGATGAACATTTCATCAAACAAGCCCCATCTATCGCTCTCGGAAATGCTAAGAAAGAGCTCTTGCACTTAGGAAACTACGCTGCTAAAGCCTTTGACCTTTCCTATAAGTATATCATTGACTTGGATGAAAAAGTTGCTGAAAAAGGGCATAAAACCGAAGAAGCAATTAACACCATCGATGAGCAATTAACACGTTATCTCATTGCCCTTTCAAGCGAAGCTCTCAGTCAAAAAGAAAGCGAAGTACTCACCAATATCCTTGATTCCTCCCGTGATTTGGAACGGATTGGAGACCACGCGGAGGCTCTACTCAATCTGACTGACTATCTTCAACGGAAAAATGTTGAATTTTCTGATGCCGCCTTGAAAGAATTAGAGGAAGTTTACCGCCAAACTAGTGACTTTATCAAAGATGCTCTGGATAGTGTGGAAAACAATGATATTGAAAAAGCACGCAGTCTTGTAGAACATCATGAAGCAATCAATAAGATAGAACGTGTTCTCAGAAAAACCCACATCAAACGCCTCAATAAAGGCGAATGTTCAACACAAGCTGGGGTAAACTTTATCGATATCATCTCACACTACACTCGTGTATCAGACCACGCTATGAACCTTGCTGAAAAGGTTTTTGCAGAACAAATCTAAAAACCAAGAAGCTATCCTGAATGGGATGGCTTTTTGCTTTTCCTAAGCAAGACTAGGCTGAATGAAACTGAGAGAGTATTCTGCAGATATAGTGGATTAATACTCAATGAAAATCAAAGAGCAAACTAGGAAGCTAGCCGCAGGCTGTACTTGAGTACGGCAAGGTGAAGCTGACGTGGTTTGAATTTGATTTTCGAAGAGTATAAATTAAAAAAGTATAGTGTATTGAATCTATAACAGTACACCTTGACTGCTAAAATATTTCTAGAAATTGATTTGGCTTTCCGAATTAATTTGTTCAGATTTTATTTCACTTCAATATACTGATAAATCCATTCACTAGCACAGGGCAAGAGGGAGTCGCTATTGATTTCAACGGTAGCAGGTACATACAGAGGACTCCTAACTCAGATATACTGCAATATCATTGTATGCAAAAAACCTCTGAGATTCTTCTCAAAGGTTCTGATTTTGCTAATTGCTGTTCTCAACCGCTGCAGTAATAAAGGCAGTGTAGAGTTCTTCTGGACGATTTGGACGACTTGACAGTTCAGGGTGATACTGACACGCTACAAAGAATTTATTTTCAGGAATTTCCACGATTTCTACCAGACGATTGTCTGGAGACACTCCTGAAAAGACAAAGCCTGCTGCCTCAAACTGCTCACGGAAGGCATTGTTAAACTCATAGCGGTGACGGTGACGGCGTTGCACCACTTCTTGATTGTGATAAGCAGCCGCTGCCTTAGAGCCACGTTTCAACTTAGACGGATAAAGCCCCAAACGAAGGGTTCCGCCCATATCCTCAACATCAATCTGATCACGCATGATATCAATGATAGGGTATTTTGTTTCTGGTGCAAGCTCTGCAGAATTGGCACCTTCAAGACCTAAAACGTGACGAGCAAATTCAATACAAGTTAACTGCATTCCCAAGCAGACACCCAACATTGGAACATCATTCTCACGCGCATAGCGAATGGCTTGGATTTTCCCTTCCGTACCCCGTTGACCAAAACCACCTGGTACGATAATTCCGTCTGCATCAGACAAAAGCTCTGCCACATTCTCTGCTGTCACATCATTGGCATTGATCCAATTGATTTTAACTTCTGCACCGTTGGCATAACCAGAGTGTTTCAAGGCTTCAACCACAGAAATGTAGGCATCTTGCAATTCAACATACTTACCGACAAGGGAAATTTTAACTTGTTTCTTGAGGTTCATGACCTTGTCCACCATGGCTGACCATTCTGTCATATCTGCTACTGGTGCGTCTAATTTCAAATGGTCACAGACAATTTGGTCCATACCTTGCGCCTGCAAGTTCAATGGAATTTGGTAAAGGTGTTCGACATCCAACGATTCAATAACGGCTTCTGGTGCCACATCACAGAACTGGGCCAGTTTGTTTTTAATTCCTTGACCAGCTGGCTCTTCTGTACGAATAACCAACATATTTGGTTGGATTCCCAAACCGCGTAATTCCTTGACAGAGTGTTGGGTTGGTTTGGTCTTCATTTCACCAGCAGCCTTGAGGTAAGGAAGCAAGGTTGTATGGATGTACATGACATTATCCGCACCCACATCTGCCTTCATCTGACGAAGGGCCTCTAGAAATGGCAAAGACTCGATATCTCCTACTGTTCCACCAACCTCTGTGATAATGACATCAGAGTCGGTCGTTAGAGCGGCACGCTTGATTTTTTCTTTCAAAGCATCTGTGATATGAGGAATGACCTGAACGGTTGCCCCAAGGTATTCTCCACGGCGTTCTTTACGAAGCACTTCACTGTAAATTTTACCAGTTGTCACGTTGGAATATTTGTTGAGATTGATATCGATGAAACGTTCATAGTGACCCAAGTCCAAATCTGTCTCAGCTCCGTCATCTGTCACAAAAACTTCCCCGTGCTGGTAAGGACTCATAGTTCCCGGATCAATATTGATATAAGGGTCAAACTTTTGAATGGTTACTTTGAGACCACGATTTTTCAAGAGACGACCCAGACTCGCTGCGACAATCCCTTTCCCAATAGACGACACCACACCACCAGTTACAAAAATATATTTCGTAGACATAGATTCCTCTTTCTAAAATGCTCAAGGTCTTGCTAACTACGTGGGGACATAGAAAACAAGACCCTACTAATAAGAATAATCTGGGACAACTGCACCAGATTCACAACTAATACTCTTCGAAAATCTCTTCAAACCGCGTCAACGTCGCCTTGCCGTAGATATGTGTTCCTGACTTTGTCAGTNNTTCATTGAGTATAAAATACAAGAAGATAACTTCTTGAAAAAACAAAAATAGCTCCCTAAGAACTAGGGAGCCCCGACCTCTAAAAGAGGTGCCCGAACAATATGATACCTAAAAATAGGATAATTGTCAATACCTAACTTTTATTCCTCGCTGGTTTCAGCATCATCTTCTGAGAACTCGTCATCCTCCTCGTTGAGATCCACGTCTTCACCCAAGTCATCAGGGGCGATTTCGTTGATTTCTGCATCATAAGCTTCCACTTCATTTTTCTCATCATCTGGATTTTCATCATCATATGAAAGAGCTGGATCTGCTTCGTATGCATCTTCGTCTTCTGGATCATCTGCATTGTAGTCAATAGCATCTGAATCGCCGTCCATAAAGGCATTGACGCGTTTTTTCTTAGCTTTTGGTGCCACTTCATCGTCATCATTTTCTTCAAGAGCGATGATTTCTTCGTCAATTTCGTCCACACCATACCATGAACGAAGCCCCCATTTGTTGTCTCCAAGCGAGATGAAGCTACCATCAAAGTTCAACTCTGTGTAGAACAAAGGCAAGGCTTCACGGATATCGCTGTTTGATGTTCCAAGGTAGTTTTGAATTTCGTTTACAAGATCGCTAAAATGCATCTCATGATCACGACCACGAAGTTCCAAGATAGCACGCGCTACCTCAATCATAGATAGTTCACTTTTTTCTTGCCCAGTAAATACTTCTAATTCCAAAGCGTTTCTCCTCATTTATACTACTATCGCCAGAGCGAACAGACTCTGACCTCATTTTATCATTTACTCTTTATTTTACGATAATTTTGCGGAATAGTCAAAGGTTAAGGGGGAGAAAGTGGCAGGATTAGACTAATTTCAGTACAAAACTCCTTCCTTTTTCTGTTGCTCCATTTTCCACAAATCCAAGCGACTTGAAACACCTCCTAGAAGCATGATTGTAGGTGTAGATTTCCTTGACTCTCAATTCTTTCCATCCTTTTACTCGAGCCAATTCAATCAAAGTACTTAGAATCTTTTTTCCAAGTCCTCGATGTTGGTAAGCGGAATTCCCAATCACAATGGGGAGATTATCCTGAGATAGTGTAACATCCCCAATTGGAAACCATTCTCCCTTCTCCTTGACTTCAATCCAAAAAAGTTCACCATGCTGATCCAAATAGGAATACATGGCTTCCAAAGTTTCTTGACTATAAGGAAGCTTCACCCCATCTACGAGGTAAACCAAGTCCACATTCTGATACCAAGCAAAAGCTTCCTCACAATGATTGACCTTACAATAAGGAACAAGACGCAGTGCATTATCTATTTGTAAGATCTCTTTCATCTGCTTTCCTTTTCAATAAGAGAGTTGCTGCTTGATTAAAACCATCACACCAGTTATACCATTTTGCTTCATACTCACCTTGAGGTAAGATATGATTTTTTAAATCCAGAACAGAGTAAATCTTTCTTTCCTCACAAGCTTGCGCATAGAGATGATATAGTTCATCACCGCCGTCTCTATCCCACTCAGCAGAAATCGTATCCCGACCTGCCAATAAAGCCTGATAAGCCCTGTGATGCCCATCTGTAATCAACAAGCAATCTCCGAACGCAAGAATACTGATTGGAGCAACATTGATTATTTCTGCCGACTGATAAAGTGTCTGGATGCCTGCTAGTTTCTTTTCTGATAAGTATAGTTGAGTCGGATGGAGATCTTTTATATTGACTTTCATTTCTTTCTCCTCAAGGGAATTCGATACTCACTTCTGCTTGCCTTTAAATCGCCATTGGAAGCGGAGCTTGTCATAGAAGGGAAACTCTATAAACAGGACTCCCAAGCCCACACAGAGACTGGCAAGAACGTCTGATGGATAATGAACTCCCAGATAGACCCTTGATACCAACACACTGACTAGGTAGAGGCCAAGGACGATTTGTACGATTTTTCTCTCGACCGAATCTTTAATCCGCTGACTAAGAATAACAATCAGAGAACCGACCATCAAGGTTACAGCCAGAGAATGGCCACTTGGGAAGGAAAATCCCTTCTCATCTACCAAGTGTAAAATAGCTGGTCGTGGGCGCTGGTAAATATTTTTAAAGGTCACGATTAAAAGACCTGCCAAAGCCAGATTTCCCAGCATGAAGAAACTTTCTATCTTCCACCGCTTACGATAAAAGACAAAAGCTGTAATAACAACCCAAGTGATAATCACCGGAATATCAATCAAGCGTGTGATGGCTCGGAAAAGAATAGTCAAATAATCTGGTAAGTCTCCTCGAACGGCAGTCTGTATCGGTTGGTCAAAACCGACCAGCGTTTCAGGGTAAAATTTGACCATGTAGCCAAGAATAACGAAAAGTAAAAGGGCAAAACTGCCCTTCATTAAAAATGTTTGTTTATCTTTCATAGTGTTTTAAGGTTGGTTTCAAAAGGACGTACAACAACCAGAATGAAACGGAAAAGATTACACCCTCAATCAAGTTAAAAGGTAATACCATGGTCATTAGGTAGTTGGACAGTCCCAAAATTTTTCCAATATCAAAGTTAGCAAACTTAGCGTACAAAGGAACAGCATAAACATAGTTGAGAACCAACATAGCCACGGTCAAGCCAATAGTTCCAGCTAGAGATCCTAGTAGGAAACGAAGGGTTGTCCGTTCCTTTTTCCAAATCAAAGCAAATACGATGACAAAAATTCCCAAAGCCACGATATTCATCGGCAAGCCAATGTAAGTATTCACTCCCTGACTGTTAAGAAGCAATTTCAAGAGTGAGCGAAGCAAGAGAACTCCTAGAGCAGCAGGCAAATCCATGACCACCAGACCCACAAGGACGGGCAAGATACTAAATTCGATCTTGAGGAAGGATGCCGCTGGTAAGAGCGGAAAGTCAAAGTACATCAGCACAAATGAGATGGCTGATAAGATTGCAATGGTCGAAAGTCGACGTGTGTTTGTCATAACAGGTTCCTCCAATTTTCTATAAAATCAGAAGAAGTTAGAAAGGATTCCTCTATCTATTCTCACTTTTTATATCCCAAAAGTTCCCTCTCACTCTATTAAGGAAATTCAAGTAAGCGGTTACAGTTTAGCTATAAATCTATCAGAACAGACAAAGCTATTCTTTCGTCTTCTCCCATCCAGACTATACTGTCGGTTGTGGAATCTCACCACATCAGCTTGCGCTCGCGGACTTATTTGGCTAAGATATTTTAGATTTATCTAGGCGTCGCAGTCGAAGATAATACTTAAAGTATATCGAGACAAGACAACGACGAGAAAGCTAAAATAGATAGTCAAATTTACCGCCGGTCGGGAATCACACCCTGCCCTGAAGACTCTTTTATCATAACAAAAAACGCTTGCAAGCGCAAGCATTTTGTTCATTTTCATTTTCATTTTTTATTTCAATTTATCCACTTCATAGGTATGAACAAGCTCAAGACCTGCAAAGTTCTGTTGACGGAGGGCTTCGTAGACAATCATGCAGACGGTATTCGACACATTGAGACTGCGGACATGTTCATCATTCATAGGAATACGGAGAGCCTTCTCAGGATGTTCGCGCATAAAGTCCTCAGGCAAGCCCTTGTCTTCACGTCCAAAGAGGAAATAGTGGTCCTCGTCAGTCGATAAATCCACCTCAGAATAGACTTTTTCAGCGAATTTCGAAATTAGATAGAGTTTTCCCTTCATCTGAGACATGAAATCTTCCAAACTCTCGTAAAAATAAATCTCTAGCTTATCCCAATAATCCAACCCAGCCCGCTTCATCTTGCGGTCATCGATAGGAAAGCCCATGGGCTTGATGATGTGGAGGGGAGAATTGGTTGCAGCGCAAGTACGCGCGATATTGCCTGTATTTTGTGGAATTTGTGGCTCAAATAATACAATGTGATTTGTCATGACTTGCTTCCTTTCACCATTGCAAAAAAATAGCCACACTGCCCGGAGTCAAGCTCAGCAAACAGCGTGGTTAAGGCATCGTTAACTTACCTCACAACAGGTTTGAAGTAAATCAGCGAAACTACTTTCTTAGTATAACACTTTCAGAATCATTGTCAATAGAAACGACTTGATTTTTTCAATTTTTTCAAGCTATTTCCAAGGGTTGTAAAATCGTCCCTGATTCTGCAAGATAAGTAGTAAACTAGCTACTAAAAACAAGGCTGCCAAGAACAAGGTAAGATAGTCTCCTTTTTTCAAGGCCTGATAACTATACCAAGTGCGTTTTTTCTCTTTCCCAAAGCGACGAAGCTCCATGGCGGTCGCGATGGTATCAATGCGTTCTAGCGAGCTAAAAATCAAGGGAGTGATAATGCGCAGATTGCCTTTGATTCGTTGCATTAGAGAAGCTTTCTTGGATAATTCCATCCCACGCGCTTCCTGAGACATCTTGATGGTAAAGAATTCTTCCTGCAAATCTGGAATATAGCGCAAGGTCAGGCTGACTGAATAGGCAATCTTATAAGGCACACCGATTTGATTTAAACTGGAAGCAAACTGACTAGGGTGGGTTGTCATCAAAAAGATAATAGCCAGAGGAATGGTGCAAAGGTACTTAATGGCCAGATTTAGCAGATAAAAGAGCTCCTGGCTGGTTAGAGTGTAGGACCCGATTCCCTGCCAAATCACACTTCTCTCTCCGTAAAGTCCAACCCCATACTCAGGAGAAAAGAGATAGACCATCAAGACGTTTAAAACGGCAAATACCGTCGCAAAAACTGCTACAAAGGAAACATCTTTAAAACGGATTTCTGACAAATAGAGGAGAAAGACCGAAAAAATAGCAATCAGAACAAGCAGTCTGGTATCATAGCTAATCATGGCAGCCAATGACACGAGAATGAAAAAGAGGAGTTTACCAGCTCCTGACAAGCGATGAATCACAGTATCTCTATGCTGGTAACCAATTAATTTAGCTTGCATCCTTCTCTCCTTTCTTTGTAAAATGCCGTTAAAGCAAGTGGATCCACGTCTAGTTTCTTGGCCAAGTTGAAGATTGAAGTTTCTTTTAGGTTGGCTTTTACTAACAGCTCAGGATTGCTCAAAAGACTAGCTGGATCGGTATCGGCAATCAATTCTCCATCAACCATGACAAGAGCACGATCAGAATAATCCAGCATCAATTGCATATCATGGGTAATCATGACAATGGTATGACCTTTTTGATGCAGTTCTTCAAGAAATTCCATAATCTCAGTATAGTTCTTCTGGTCTTGGCCTGCAGTCGGTTCATCTAGGAGAATAATTTCAGCTCCTAAGACCAAAATTGAAGCAATGGTGACACGTTTTTTCTGACCAAATGACAGGGCAGAAATGGGCCAATTACGGAATTCAAAAAGACCGCAGATTTTCAAGGTTTCATAGACTCTCGTTTCAATTTCCTTCTCATCCACACCTCGCAAACGGAGTCCTAGAGCCACCTCATCAAAAATCATATTAGTTGAAATCATTTGATTGGGATTTTGCAGCACATAGCCTACTCGTTCCGCCCGCTCTGCAACAGAATCTCCTTTTATATCCTGACCTTTCCAAAGATAAGAACCTTCCGTCTGGATAAAGCTACTTAAGGCCTTGGCAAGGGTTGATTTCCCAGCCCCATTTTTCCCGACAATGGCAATCTTTTCACCCTTTTTAATATCCAAATGTAGGGACTTTAAAATCGGTCTATCATCATAAGAAAATGACACGTCCTCTAATCTAAAGAGTGACTGCAATTCTGGGCTTTCTTTTACCAGTTCATTCTGCAACTGAACCTGACCTTTTGAGATAGACAAGTTATCCAGATTTGCTAATTGTTCTTCCTTAGCTAAATCCACACCTAATTGACGGAGAGTAGTTAGATAAAGGGGTTCGCGAATTCCATTTTGGGTCAACAAATCAGTCGCCAATAACTGATCAGGACTCCCATTAAAGAGGATACGGCCATCGTTTATCAAGACAATCCGATCCACAGAGCGATGCAGAACATCCTCTAAACGGTGCTCGATAATAAGGGTCGTCGTCCCCTCTTCCTTATGAATCTGGTCAATCAATTCGATAATATCCTGACCTGACTTGGGATCAAGATTGGCGAGTGGCTCATCAAACAAGAGAATCGGACTCTCATCAATCAAGACACCAGCCAGACTGACTCGCTGCTTTTGTCCACCTGACAAATCCTGAGGACGCTGATCCAGTAAAGAAAGAAGGTCCAGCTTTTCAGCCCATTTATAAACACGATTTTTCATCTCTTCTAGTCCTGTTACATCATTTTCCAGAGCAAAAGCCAAGTCCTCTGCCACGGACAAGCCGATAAACTGCCCATCTGTATCCTGCAAAACCGTGCTGACTAAATGAGATTTATCATAGACACTCATATCAAAAGCGGCTTGACCCTTGATCACAAATTCTCCAGACATCTGACCCTTGTAAATATTGGGAATAATCCCATTCAAACACTGACCCAAGGTAGATTTACCTGACCCAGATGGCCCAACAATTAAGACTTTCTCTCCCTTGTAAATGGTCAAGTCTACCCCTTGCAAGGTCGGTTCTTGTTGTGTTTTATACCGGAAAGAGAAATCCTTCCACTCAATTATAGCTTCTTTCATCTTACTCTCTTCATTCGCTTCTTAGACTTCTATTTTATCATAAATCTACCCCTTCTTGCAGTCTCTTCTCTTAAAATCTTAGCGCCAAAAAGATTCCTATCCTAGCTTACTTGCCTAACTAATCAATAAACAGCAAAAAGACTGGTTGCCCAGCCTTCCCCATCATTTTATACTCAATGAAAATCAAAGAGCAAACCAGAAAGCTAGCCACAAGTTGCTCAAAACACTGTTTNNTTTCGAAGAGTATTAGTCCTTTTTCAAACTTCCTGCACGAGTTTGAGTTCCTGCGTAGGCAAGCAAGAGAAGAGTTCCTGCAATAGCTACAGATACACCATTAGCAATTCCCGCAACAATCCCTTGTGCAAATACTTTTTCTGCCGCTTCTTGATAAATCACAACATCTCCAAGCGGTGCCAAGACACCCCAAACAAGGGCATTTGCAAGTAGTTGAATGAGGTTAAAAATAAGAATATCTTTCCAGTCAAAGACACCATTGATCACGCGAACGTACTTTCTAAATAGCCCCACAGCTAGACCAAAGAGCCCACTAGCGATAATCCAAGTCCACCACAGACCGTAACCAGCAAGAGAGTCCTTGATTGCATGACCAATCAACCCGACAAGCAAACCGATAATCGGTCCAAAAATAATAGAAAGTAGCGCTTGTACCGCATACTGAAGCTGGATGCTTGTATTGGGAACAGGGGTCGGAATGTTGATCATCCCGATGACGACAAAGAGGGCAGCGCCAATTCCGACAGCAACAACTTGTTTAATTGTAAATTTGATTTCCATACTATTTATTCTCCTATTTTATCCTTCTATTTTCTTTATTTCAATGGTCCAAGATGAACCGACACCCACATTATAGGCCTTGGCAAAAGAACCTTGGTTGATAGCCAGACCTAAACGATAGAGAGAGTTGATGTAAAGGATGGGTTGCCCAATTCTCACATCCGCAAATGATTTGCCATAAACAACCTGATTTTGATAGACCAGCATATCAGCGTGATAGATAGTCACTTCAAAACGGTCACCAAAGTCTGGTTCCAGTTTGTAAAATTCTTCTCGCGTGATAGAGGTCCAAAGCGAACCAAAACGCACATCCAGAATATCAATAGCTCCCTTCACCAAATGATCTTCAATGATGGTCTCTACGACTGGAAGCTCTACAATATGGTCTACACTGAGCTCTGGCCCCACTTCCTCAAAAGTAATGTGACCGCTGGCCAGTTTAGCACCAGTATAAGCATAAACATCACGACCGTGGAAGGTATAAGAATGCTCTGTGTTTTGACGTCTATTGGCCACTTCAGAAATTTCACGAATAGCTACAATGCCAACGTGTTTCTTGATAAAAGAAAGCGTTCCATTATCTGGCGTGACAATGTATTGATTTTTTGCAGTCTTGGCAACCACACTCTTACGTTTCGAGCCGACACCTGGATCGACAACCGATACAAAAGTCGTTCCCTCAGGCCAGTAATCCACCGTCTGAAAAAGACGGTAGCTCCCCTCAAAAATATTATAAGGCGTAATATCGTGCGTCAAGTGATGAATTTTTAAGGTTGGAGATTCTTCTAAAGCCACTCCAATCATAGCCGATACCGCACCATCAACCAGACCAAAGTCTGATTGTAATACCAGTAAATTATTATTCATTTTATCTCCTTGTATATCCTTTATCATACCATATTTCAGAGAAAGTCGCTAATAGCTATTTCAATTGGTTAGGGTATAGTTTTATCTTATAGCAAATTTTCACTAAAAGCTCTTGTTATTAGCTAGTAGGTGCATTTTTTCTTGAAAAAAGGTATGATAGTTACATCATGAAAAAGTAGGTTTTAATATGAAAATTATCCTTGTCGGAGGGGGAAAAGTTGGTTTTGCCCTCTGTCGCTCCTTGGTTGCAGAAAAGCATGATGTTTTGCTAATTGAGCAAGACGAAGCTGTCCTCAATCATATTGTTAATCGCTTTGATATCATGGGTATCCTTGGTAACGGGGCCGATTTTACCATCCTTGAGCAAGCCAGTGTCCAGGATTGTGATATCTTTATCGCCCTGACTGAATACGATGAAGTGAACATGATCGCAGCCGTTCTAGCCAAAAAAATGGGAGCTAAAGAGACCATCGTTCGGGTGCGGAACCCTGAATATTCTAACTCTTATTTCAAAGAAAAGAATATTCTCGGTTTTTCTCTTATCGTTAATCCTGAGCTCTTGGCTGCCCGCGCTATCGCGAATATCATTGACTTCCCCAACGCCCTCTCTGTCGAACGTTTCTTTGGTGGACGGGTCAGCTTGATGGAATTCACTGTTAAATCCTCCAGTGGTCTTTGCCAAATGCCCATTTCTGATTTTCGGAAAAAATTTGGCAATGTCATTGTCTGTGCGATAGAAAGAGATCATCAAATTATCATCCCAAGCGGTGACATGACTGTACAGGATAAAGACAGAATCTTTGTCACTGGTAACCGTGTTGATATGATGCTCTTCCATAATTATTTCAAGTCTCGTGCTGTGAAGAGTCTTCTCATCGTCGGTGCAGGTAGAATTGCCTATTATCTACTAGGCATTCTCAAAGACAGTCGTATCGATACCAAGGTCATTGAAATCAATTCTGAAATCGCTAGTTTCTTTAGCGAGAAGTTCCCAAATCTTCATATCGTTCAAGGAGATGGTACCGCAAAAGATATCCTGCTGGAAGAAAGTGCTCAACACTATGATGCCGTTGCGACTCTAACAGGAGTCGATGAGGAAAATCTGATTACCTCTATGTTCCTTGACAGGGTAGGTGTACAGAAAAATATTACCAAGGTCAATCGTACCAGTCTCCTCGAGATTATCAATGCGCCTGATTTTTCAAGTATTATCACACCTAAAAGCATCGCTGTAGATACAATCATGCACTTTATTCGTGGTCGGGTTAATGCCCAGTATTCAGACCTTCAAGCCATGCACCATCTAGCCAATGGCCAAATCGAAACCCTACAATTCCATATCAAGGAAGCCAATAAAATGACTGCCAAACCTCTTTCTCAACTCAAACTGAAAAAAGGGGTTCTTATTGCAGCCATCATTCGAAAGGGCAAGACTATTTTCCCAACTGGGGAGGATATGTTGGAAGTTGGAGATAAGCTCCTAGTAACAACTTTGTTGCCAAACATCACCAAGATTTATGACTTGATCGCGAGGTAAGAAATGAATAAAAGTATGATTCGCTACCTCCTTTCAAAGTTACTTTTGATTGAAGCCGTTCTTCTTTTGGTTCCTGTGTCTGTCGCTGTCTATTACCGTGAATCGAGCCAAGTCTTTACAGCCCTCTTTACAACGATTGGGATTCTCGTATTACTAGGCGGTTCAGGAATTTTACAAAAGCCAAAAAATCAACGTATTTATGCCAAGGAGGGAATCTTAATTGTTGCCCTCTGCTGGATCCTTTGGTCTTTCTTTGGCGGTCTCCCCTTTGTTTTTGCTGGACAAATCCCTAGCGTTATCGATGCCTTTTTTGAAATCAGTTCTGGGTTTACAACTACTGGAGCAAGTATCTTGAACGACATTTCGGTTCTCAGCCGTTCCCTCCTCTTCTGGCGAAGTTTTACCCACTTGATTGGAGGGATGGGAGTGCTCGTTTTCGCACTGGCTATTATGGATAATACCAAGAATAGCCACCTAGAAGTGATGAAGGCTGAGGTTCCTGGTCCCGTCTTCGGTAAGGTTGTATCCAAACTCAAAAATACTGCCCAGATTCTCTATCTCCTTTATCTAGCTCTCTTCTCCCTCTTTGTCATCATCTATTATCTAGCTGGTATGCCCCTATTTGATAGTTTTGTCATTGCCATGGGAACAGCAGGTACAGGAGGATTTACCGTCTATAACGACGGAATTGCTCACTATGGTAGCTCACTGATTACCTATCTAGTTAGTATAGGAGTTCTAGTTTTTGGGGTAAATTTCAATCTCTACTACTTCCTTATGCTCCGTCGCATCAAGGCCTTCTTTAGAGATGAAGAGCTTAGGGCTTACTTGGTCATCGTGCTGGTTTCTACAGGCTTGATTAGCCTTAATACCCTCTATCTCTACCCAGGATTTTCAAAGAGCTTTGAAATGGCCTTCTTCCAAGTTTCCAACATCATTACAACAACTGGTTTTGGATATGGAGATATTACCAACTGGCCCCTCTTCTCCCAGTTTATCCTCCTCTTTCTCATGGCAATCGGTGGCTCTGCTGGATCAACCGCAGGTGGACTCAAGGTTATTCGAGGCCTCATCCTTTCAAAAATTGCCAAAAACCAGATTTTGTCAATCCTATCGCCCCACCGTGTTTTGACCCTCCATGTTAATAAAACGGTGATTGATAAAGATACCCAGCATAAGATTCTCAAGTACTTTGTCATCTATGCTATGATTTTGCTAGCACTTATCTTTATTGTCAGCCTAGATAGCAATGATTTCCTAGTCGTTACCAGTGCTGTCTTTAGCTGCTTCAATAATATCGGGCCTATCCTAGGAACCACTTCTAGTTTCTCAATCTTTAGTCCCATCTCAAAAATTCTCCTCTCCTTTGCAATGATTGCAGGTCGTTTGGAGATTTACCCAATCCTCCTTCTCTTTATGAAGAGAACTTGGTCTAAGAGATAAAATACAACCACACCTTGTGTCTTACAAAGTGTGGTGTTTTTATTTTCATACTCTTCGAAAATAAAATTCAAACCACGTCAGCTTCGCCTTGCCGTATATGTGTGACTGACTTTGTCAGTCTTATCTACAACCTCAAAGCGGTGCTTTGAGCAACCTGCGGCTAGTTTGCTCTTTGATTTTCATTGAGTATCAAATACCTCCCGCAACTCAACAAGTATCTTTGAATCCCGGTCAGACATTTCAGTACCTGACTTAAGGAATTTAAGATCCCAAAAAACAACCCTCGGTCGACTGACCGAGGGTTCCTTATTTCATTATTCAAGAACTTAATTAGCTCAATGCATCCAAGGCGTCATCCATTGAAAGAACTTCGTGGAAGACACGTTGTGTCAATTCAGTTTTTTGTTCTGGAGTGAGGTATTTAGTGTTTACACAGTATCCAGAGATACGTACGATAACGTCTTCACCTGACATGATCTTTTCGTAAACATCGTTCAAGTCCATAACGTTCAAGTTAACGTGTTGTCCACCGTTTTCGAAGTAACCATCAAGGATTGTTACCAAGTTATCAACTTGTTCGTCACGAGTCTTACCAAGAGCGCGAGGTGATACTTGTGTAGTCAATGAGATACCATCAGCTGCATAACTAAAGTCAAGGCTAGAAAGTGAGTTCAAGTTTTGCAACCAACCACCTTTAGCTTTGTTAGATGGGTTAGCACCTGGTGAGAAGAATTCAAGTTTAGACAAGTTCACAGAACCATCTTCGTTGAGGTATACACCTTTGTGGACTGGTGAGTTACCAGTTTGTTTAGAGTAAGCAACGTTAGATGTGATTGTCAAAAGTGATACTGTAGCTTCTGCGTCTTTGTAAAGTTTGTGGCTACGTAGACGAGTAGTGTAAGCTTCGATCAACCATTCTGCCAATTCGTTTGAGCGTGGGTCATCTTCACCCCAACGTGGGTATTCACCGATTGTTTCGTAATCGTAGATATAACCATTTTCGTCACGGATTGGTTTAACTGTAGCGTATTTGATAGCTGACAATGTATCAACAGTGTTGGCAAATCCACAGATACCGAATCCCATGTTGGCACGTTGTTTAGTTGGCAAGAAGGCCATTTGAACAGCTTCATAGTTGTACTTATCAGTCATATAGTGGATGATATTCAAAGCATCTACGTAAGTGTCAGTCAACCAGTCAAGAGATTTTTCAAAGTTAGCTTTAACTGATTCAAATTCAAGAACTTCGTCACGGATTGGTTCGATGTCAAATACTTTGTAGTCTTTGTGTACATCGTCGTAACCACCGTTCAAACCAGTAAGAAGGGCTTTCAATACGTTTACACGCGCACCAAAGTACTGGATGTTGTGGCGTTGTTCTTCATTTTCTGGGTCAAGTGGAGACACACAGCATGAGATGCAGCTCATTTCACCATATCCGTCTTTAGCCATTGTTGTTACACCTTCATATTGGATTGAAGAGTGTTTGTGGCTCATGTGCATACAGTAGCGACGGAAGTTGTATGGCAATTTATCAGTCCAAAGAACTGTCAAGTTTGGTTCTGGAGAGTTACCGATGTTGTCAAGTGTGTTCAAGAAACGGTAGTCCATCTTAGTAACACGGTGACGACCGTCGTTACCCATACCAGCCATAGAAGTTGTGATGAAAGTTGGGTCACCTGAGTACAATTGGTCGTAAGCTTTTGTACGAGCAAATTTAACTGTACGAAGTTTCATAACGAAATCATCAACGAATTCTTGGATTTCCGATTCAGTAAATGTACCACGAGCAAGGTCACGCTCTGCAAAGATGTCCAATACGATTGGTACACGTCCTAGGGATGTAGCAGCACCGTTGATAACACGGCAAACAGACATGAAGGCGATGTTAACCCATTGGATTGCTTCTTTAACGTTCATCGCTGGTTTGCGAACATCAACTCCGTAAAGATCACCCAAGCGAACAACTTGTTGCAATGCTTGGTATTGAAGGTTGATTTCTTCACGAAGACGGATTGTTTCTTCATCGATTTCTTCGATTGCATTCCAATCGTTTACTTTTTCTTGCATCAAGTAGTCTGCACCGTAAAGAGCAAGACGTGCGTAAACACCGATGATACGTCCGCGTGAGTATGCATCTGGAAGACCAGTTACAGTGTGAGCGTGACGAGCGCGACGGATGTTTGAAGTGTAAGCGCGGAAGATACCGTCGTTAACTGTTGTTACGTATTTAGTGAAGATTTCGTGAACAGCTGGATCTGGTTCGTATCCATTTTCTTTCAAAGTAGTTTCAGCCATACGGATACCACCTTTTGGCATGAAGTTCAATTTGAAGAGTTCATCGTTTTGGATACCGAAGATAACTTCGTTTTCTTTGTCGATAAATCCAGCAGGAATATCAGCAATAGATGTTGGACGAGTGTCCATTGGGAAACGAGTTTCTTCATAGTGAGCCTTAGTTTCTTCTACAATTTTTTTGATATGAAGTGAACGTTCTGTTGGTCCTGCAAGGAAGCTTTCGTCTCCATCGTAAGGTGTGTAGTTAGCTTGTACGAAGCGTGATACACTTGCTTTTTCTTTCCAATCTACGCCTTTGAAGCCTTCCCAAGCTTTGTCAAAAATATCTTGTGCTTCAACAACTGTTTTAACAACCATGTTAATGTCCTCTTTTTTCTTTCTAGTAACAACCATCTGTTACATTTATGAGACAAGTATACCACACAGTAACCGATTTCAACAAGTGAAAATTCCCTATTTTTACACTTTCTTTTCTAAAACAGTCTGTTTTTTATCCCAAACTGTATTATATTTTTGAAAAAAATAAAGCCTCTTTTCCTTTTTTCAGAAAAAAGAGTATAATAAAAGAGAATAAGCGGTAAAAAGGGGATAGGTATGTTGATTTTTCCTTTGTTAAATGATTTGTCAAGAAAAATTATCCATATTGACATGGATGCCTTTTTTGCTGCGGTAGAAATCAGGGATAATCCTAAACTCAGAGGAAAACCTGTCATTATTGGAAGCGACCCTCGGCAAACAGGTGGGCGGGGAGTCGTCTCTACCTGTAGCTATGAGGCACGAGCTTTTGGTGTCCATTCAGCCATGAGCTCTAAGGAAGCCTATGAGCGTTGTCCCCAGGCCGTCTTCATCTCAGGAAATTATGAGAAATACAAGTCTGTGGGACTCCAGATTCGAGCTATCTTTAAGCGCTATACAGATTTAATAGAACCCATGAGCATTGACGAAGCCTATTTGGATGTGACAGAAAATAAACTCGGGATCAAGTCAGCGGTCAAAATTGCTCGCCTCATTCAAGAGGATATCTGGCAAGAAATCCATCTAACTGCTTCTGCTGGCGTTTCTTACAACAAATTCTTGGCTAAAATGGCCAGTGATTATCAAAAACCTCATGGTTTGACAGTGATTCTACCTGACCAAGCTGAGGATTTTCTCAAACAAATGGATATTTCCAAATTTCATGGAGTAGGAAAAAAGACAGTCGAACGTCTTCATCACATGGGTGTTTTTACTGGCGCTGACCTACTTGAAGTTCCTGAAGTGACCCTAATAGACCGATTTGGCAGACTGGGCTATGACCTTTATCGAAAGGCTCGTGGCATTCACAACTCTCCAGTTAAATCAAATCGCATCCGTAAATCAATCGGCAAGGAGAAAACCTACGGGAAGATTCTCCGTGCCGAGGAAGACATTAAAAAAGAGCTGACTCTTCTATCAGAAAGAGTCGCTCTCAATCTCAGTCAACAAGAAAAAGCTGGAAAAATTGTCATTCTGAAAATTCGCTACGAGGACTTTTCAACTCTTACTAAACGAAAAAGTCTGGCTCAAAAAACACAGGATGCTAGTCAGATAAGCCAAATCGCCCTGCAACTCTATGAAGAGTTAAGCGAGAAAGAAAGAGGTGTCCGCCTGCTGGGGATTACCCTGACTGGATTTTGAAACTCAATGAAAATCAAAGAGTAAACTAGGAAGCTAGCCGNNAGGTTGCAGATAGAGCTGAAGAGATTTTCGAAAAATATAAAACCTTGAAGAGCCTGGACCCTTCAAGGTTTTTCTTATACAAATAAACGGACAAAGCTATAAAGTAGCAAGACACTACCAAGCACGATACGGTATTTACCGAAAAGGGTAAAGTCGTGTTTTTTCACATAGCTTGTCAAGAAACGAATAGCCACCATGCTGACTGCAAAGGCGACTCCCATCGCAACCAAGAGCAAGAACAATTGTCCAAAGCTCAAGAGCTGTCCTGCTTTCACAAATTTGAAAATCTTTAAGGCGCTAGCTCCAAACATAACAGGAATCCCAAGATAGAAGGTAAATTCTGTCACAACAGAACGACTGGTTCCATTTAACAAACCACCGACAATCGTTGCACCTGAACGGCTAGTCCCTGGTAAAAGGGCAAGAACTTGGAAGAGACCGATATAGAAGGCTGTCGTATAAGGAAGCTTGTCCAACTCTGTTACACTTGGCTCGATGGCACGCGCTTTATTGCGCTTTTCCAAATAGATAAAGGCAATCCCGTAGATAATCAACATGAGAGCAACAGAAATCATGTTATGGAAGTGGGTATCAAACCAATCATCAAATTTAAAGACGCCAAGCAAAGGCAAGGTCGCAATCAAGACCTTCAACCATAGTCTCCAAGTCTTACGAACTTCCTGTTTGTCCTTAGTCGGTTTAAAGGGATTTAGTTTATTAAAGTAAATCACCATGACTGCTAAAATAGCACCAAGTTGAATCACGACATTAAACATGGACATAAAGGCTTCATTTTGATTTTGGTATTGGATAAATTCCTCTGCTAAAATCAAGTGACCTGTACTGGAAATCGGCAACCATTCCGTAATTCCTTCAACAATTCCGAAGAAGATAGATTTTAAAATTTCAATAAGATACATAGATTACTCCTTTTTTCTATCTCCCATTATAGCATACTTTTTCAGTCTATGGCAGTTCTCTTTAAAAGGCGCCGATACTGCCACCGCCTCCGCCTCCAGAGAAGCCTCCGCCAGAACTTCCACTTCCAGAAGATACGGAGTAGGTACTTGCTGTATTTGCGACACTAGCATAATGGCTCATTTGCGCGCTTGAATGATAAAACATACTGTGCCAGCCATAAGCTACATAGAGATTGATATCTGGATTTTCCACTTGAATCTGATGAACCTTCATCAAATGACTAACCTTGTCCGCATAGCCAAATAGGGTAGCATAGACCAAGAGGCGATTCCAGACCACAATACTTTCCAACTCAGCCTGATCCAATCGTGCAATCTCACGCAACATATTTTCAAAACTGGTCCAGAGATAGTATACTTCTGCTCCTGCTTCATTTAGGACACCATCGCGATTATCTAGCCGAAGCTTCCAATAATAGAAAACAGCCAAAACCAAACCTAGAAAACCAAGTATAGGCAAGGGGAGGAAAAGATAGCCATAAACATCCAAACTGTACAAGAACAAACCAAATCCGATAAATAGGGGTAGGATAGTAGAGAGTCCCATCCCCACTTGCAAGGCCTTTTCTCCACCAGTCAAGGGACGATAGTAATCCGGAAGCCCCCAGAAGGAAACTCGATTTCTCACTCCTTCTTGCATCTGGTTCAATACTTCTTCAAAAGAAGATTTGAGCTGACGCCCCTTTGCTTGAATCCGTTTTTCATCAGAGACTTTTGCTCTACGATAAAGACTATCAGATACCTTGTAATCCGCAAACAAATTGGAAAGAGTTTCTTCTTTTTTGCCTGAAAAAGCCAGATTTAGACAGTCTTTCTCAAAGCTTGACAAACCATCTTCTTTTACTAGCCTCAAACCAACTGCATCTCCTTCTGAAATGATAGAGACATTCCCACGGTCTATCACATCTAGCAAGGTAGCTTGAATAAGTTGGTCAAAGGTAAATTTACCTGCTCCTTTTGTTAGAGGACTCACTTCCTCCAAGGAGGTAGAGTAGACAGCCTCTGATAAAACCATAGGCTCTAATTCCATTGGTGGTTCATAGAGACGATGATTTTTGGCATATTTGACCGAAGGAGTGGTCTTTCTTCTATAAATAAAATAAAAGCAAATACTCAATAACAAGGAGATGGAAAGTATGGAAGGAAAGACCCAAGTAACGAGCTGCATACTCTGATCTTTTTCTCTAACAATCGAGTCTTCTATCTTATTAAACTCTTCTAAATGATTTCCTTTCAATCCCTGATCCCTAGCGCTAGCAAAATCAGTTCGAGGCCAATAGGCATGCAATTCAACTCCACGCTTAGCCGGAAGATTGTCCAAACGAATAGTATAATCAAGGCTACTCTTTTCAATCGTTCCCTCTCTAAAAAGTTTGCCTGTATGGAAAAAGAGTTTTTCAGCCCCCTTCTCTCCCCTTACATGAAATTCAAACTTTCCAATAGCCCCTGAACTATCTGTTAAAGGCTGCCAATTTAATTCAGCGATGTCATCATATAGGAAAAGCAAATTTTTTAAGTTCCATGTAAGCTCAACTTCAACTGTGTCGCCTTCCTGGCCTGGATTATAGACTCTCACAGTATAACCATTCGCTTCTTCTGTCACTTCACTCGTAACGTCTGCTAGTTCAGCACCATTTTTCGCAGCCTGAACCTTTGGATGAGGATCAATGTCAAATCCACTAGGCATCTTGCCAGCACGTCCAAGTCCCACGATTTGGCCCTTAAAGTCCTCCTCAAACTGGTAAACTATCTTTTGTCTAAATTCTGCCGTATTATCTGCATGAATATACAAATCACCTTGATAAGAGTTTATCTTGAAATCAATGGCAAAAACAGAAAGTGGCAGAAGGCAAAACAAGCCAAACATCAGTAAGAAAAAAGTTTTTTTCATCAACTAAGCCCCCTTTTTATCTTTCTTATCATTATAGCATTTTTTCGTAAGTAAAGGCTTACTTATGTTGAAAAATTACGCATTTTTCGATAAAATAGGAGACAGTTATTTTTTAATAGATTAGAATAGGAGAAATCATGAGAAAAATATACTTATCTATTTTCACAAGTCTCTTGCTGATGCTGGGACTTGTCAATGTTGCTCAAGCCGATGAATATTTACGCATCGGGATGGAAGCAGCATATGCTCCCTTTAACTGGACTCAGGATGATGATAGCAATGGGGCTGTCAAAATCGATGGGACTAACCAGTATGCTAACGGATACGATGTTCAAATCGCCAAGAAAATCGCTAAGGACTTAGGCAAAGAACCTTTAGTTGTTAAAACCAAGTGGGAAGGTCTAGTCCCTGCCCTTACTTCCGGTAAGATTGACATGATTATCGCAGGTATGAGTCCTACTGCCGAGCGTAAACAAGAAATTGCCTTTTCAAGTAGTTACTATACTAGCGAACCAGTTCTACTAGTCAAAAAAGATTCTGCCTACGCAAATGCTAAATCTTTGGATGACTTTAATGGTGCGAAAATCACTTCTCAACAAGGTGTCTACCTTTATGACTTGATTGCACAAATCCCAGGTGCTAAAAAAGAAACAGCCATGGGAGACTTCGCTCAAATGCGCCAAGCTCTTGAGGCTGGTGTCATCGATGCCTATGTTTCTGAACGACCAGAAGCTCTGACTGCTGAAGCTGCGAACTCTAAGTTTAAGATGGTCCAAGTAGATCCAGGTTTCAAAACTGGGGAAGAAGATACAGCTATCGCCATTGGACTTCGTAAAGATGACAATCGTATTAGCCAAATCAATGCCAGCATTGAAACCATTTCAAAAGACGACCAAGTTGCCTTGATGGATCGTATGATCAAGGAACAACCTGCCGAAGCTACAACAACTGAAGAGACTAGCAGTAGTTTCTTTAGCCAAGTTGCTAAAATTCTTTCTGAAAACTGGCAACAACTCTTGCGTGGTGCTGGTATCACTCTTTTAATCTCTATCGTCGGAACCATCATCGGTCTCATCATCGGTCTTGCCATTGGTGTTTTCCGTACTGCTCCTCTCTCTGAGAATAAAGCCATTTATGGATTACAAAAACTAATCGGCTGGATCCTCAATGTCTACATTGAAATTTTCCGTGGTACGCCAATGATCGTTCAATCGATGGTTATCTACTATGGAACTGCCCAAGCTTTCGGGATCAACCTTGACCGTACACTAGCTGCTATCTTCATCGTTTCAATCAACACCGGTGCCTACATGACTGAAATCGTCCGTGGTGGTATCCTAGCAGTTGACAAGGGACAATTTGAAGCTGCGACTGCTCTTGGTATGACTCATAACCAAACCATGCGTAAGATTGTCCTCCCTCAGGTTGTCCGCAATATCCTACCAGCAACTGGTAATGAATTTGTCATCAATATCAAAGATACATCTGTATTGAACGTTATCTCTGTTGTCGAACTTTATTTCTCAGGAAACACCGTGGCGACGCAAACCTATCAATACTTCCAGACATTTACAATCATCGCCGTGATTTACTTTGTCCTCACCTTCACCGTAACACGTATCCTACGCTTCATCGAACGCCGCATGGACATGGATACCTATACTACCGGTGCTAACCAAATGCAAACGGAGGATTTGAAATAATGACCCAAGCAATCCTTGAAATTAAACACCTCAAAAAATCCTATGGACAAAACGAAGTGTTAAAAGACATTTCTCTCACCGTCCACAAGGGAGAGGTCATCTCTATCATCGGAAGCTCTGGAAGCGGGAAATCGACCTTCCTACGCTCCATTAACCTACTTGAAACGCCAACTGATGGGCAAATCCTTTATCATGGACAAAACGTCCTCGAAAAAGGCTATGACCTCACGCAATACCGTGAAAAGTTGGGGATGGTTTTCCAATCCTTTAACCTCTTTGAAAATCTCAACGTGCTTGAAAACACAATCGTCGCTCAGACAACTGTCCTTAAACGCGAACGTACAGAAGCTGAAAAGATTGCCAAAGAAAACCTAGAAAAGGTCGGCATGGGAGAACGCTACTGGCAAGCGAAACCAAAACAACTCTCAGGTGGTCAAAAACAACGTGTGGCCATCGCTCGTGCCCTTTCAATGAATCCAGACGCTATTCTCTTTGATGAACCAACATCAGCTCTCGATCCAGAAATGGTTGGAGAAGTCCTCAAAATCATGCAGGACCTGGCTCAAGAAGGCTTGACCATGATTGTTGTAACTCACGAAATGGAATTCGCCCGTGATGTCTCTCACCGTGTTATCTTCATGGATAAGGGTGTAATCGCTGAAGAAGGCAAACCAGAAGACCTCTTCACCAATCCTAAAGAAGACCGTACAAAAGAATTCCTTCAACGCTATCTCAAATAAAAAGAAAAGGCTGCATCAATCGTGCAGTCTTTTTGCTGTCCAAAATGAAAAGGCAGATTCTCTATCTCTACTACTTGAGGGTCAAGAATCCGCCGTTATCCAAAGATTAATCTTCAAATTTTTCATGATTTTTTTCATAGAAATCAATTAGGCCTAGGGCTGTTTCAAATGAAATATTTTTTACTTTTGCACGACCCTGCGCCAGAGCAATGATAGACATTTCACGCGCATTCGTTTCTTTAGAGATACGGTAGCCTGTGATTTTCTTATCACGAACCCAGCCAACAACTGATTCTACTTTTTCAAAGTTTGACTTAGCCATGTTTTTCTCCTATTTTCTTCTTTACAATATTTAATTGTATACGTTTTTACTACTTTTGTCAATAAAAAAACATATATTCAATAAAATAAATGATCTAGAATATTC
Organism: Streptococcus sp. 544; assembly: GCF_013277385.1. Lineage (NCBI taxonomy): Bacteria > Bacillati > Bacillota > Bacilli > Lactobacillales > Streptococcaceae > Streptococcus > Streptococcus sp. 544. The sequence continues at coordinate 84,837 of NZ_VMMU01000003.1, read as the reverse complement.
TTACTTCCTTTTTAAAGCCGATAATATATAGGTTTTACTAGCCTCTACACCATAAATATTTGCTAATAAAAATATTGTATTATTACCCTCTTGAGGTGCAAAATTATTCAAGCTCTTAAAAAAATGCTTCTCTATTCCCGTAAGATAGCTTATTTCTTCAATTTAAGAACTGAAGATGACAGTCCTAACCTTTAGAAATCCAAGCATTCACTAGCTCAAAACTCCTATCTTTCTTCCTCAAGAAATCATCTGAGAGATAGTTATTCCTTATATTCTTCAAATTCATCACTCATTTGGATATTGAAGTGCTAACCTAAAACCAAACACCCGATTCTCTAAACCATCCTTAATAAAGATGACAAGATGGATAAGCTCAGTCAATTACTTATATATCCTTTTAATATGGTATGTTTGTCAATAAAAAGAAATCAAATCACATCTTAAAGACCGTGTGAGTTTACTTTTCAAAATAGATGGGAAATCAAAATGAAGGATGGAAATCTGAGCCAAACATCATAAGTGCTATAATGAACAGAAGTAAGAATTGCACGATAAGCTTCCTAAAACCATAGGAATCGCCCCCTTTCTTCATCTTCATTATAGCACCTATACATCAGTTGTGCAAATAATATGATATTTTTTTATTAGTCCTCAGACAAGCATATTATAAAGCGTTTCATTCCCATTTAAGTTAATATAAGCCGGATCAAAACCTTCCATTCTACGGATCAAACCTGCATAATCATGCTTATCTGCTAAAGCGATCCCAATTAAGACTGGCCCTGTCCCCTTACTAGCTCGTTTGATATACTCAAAACGTGTGATATCATCATTTGGCCCCAGGATATCATTTACAAACTCACGTAAAGCCCCTGGACGCTGTGGAAAATTGACCACAAAGTAATGCTTGATCCCATCATAAATCAAGGCACGTTCTTCCATTTCTGGCATACGGTTGATATCATTATTTCCTCCAGAAATGATACAACAAATGGTTTTCCCCTTGATATATTCAGCTAAAACCTCTAAAGAGGCGATACTAGCCGCTCCAGCAGGTTCTGCAACAATCCCTTGCTTAGAGTAGAGGTCAATCAAGGTTTCAGAAATCAATCCCTCATCGACACCTACCAAAGTTTGAACATGTTGACGAGTTGCCTCATAGGTCAACTGTCCTACCTTTTGCACAGCAATCCCATCCGCAAATTTGTCAATTTCTTTGAGTTTGACTGGACCACCAGCTTCAAAAGCAGCCTTCATAGAACGCGCTCCATTAGCCTCTACCCCAATGACTTCAATCTCTGGACTTGTTTCCTTAATATAAGTAGAAACCCCAGCAATGAGACCACCACCTCCAACAGGAACTAAGACAGCATCAAAATCAATCGATTCTTTTCGAGCTTCTTCTAAAATCTCATAAGCAACAGTCCCTTGACCTGCTTGGACATGAGCATCATCAAAGGGATCAATAAAGGTACGATTTTCAGAGACTGTAAATTCTTGAGCTGCTTTAGCTGAGGCATCAAAGGTATCTCCAACTAGTTTAATGGTCACGAAATCCCCACCAAAAAAGCGAACCTGCCCAATTTTTTGTTGCGGAGTAGTAATGGGCATAAAAATAGTAGCAGGAATTTTCATCTCATTACAAGTATAGGCAACTCCCTGCGCATGATTTCCCGCAGAAGCGCAGACTACTCCACGCTCACGCTCTTCCTTGCTGAGCTGAGAAATAGCATAATAGGCACCACGAATTTTAAAGGAACGAACACGTTGGGCATTTTCCTTTTTCAAATAAATCTTAGCACCATACTTCTCCGATAAATAATGGTCATAATCAAGCGGTGTATTCACAACCACACCGTTCAAGACCTTGTGAGCCTTGATAATATCTTTTGAACTTAACATCTTTTTCTCCTAGACTATTTCATACTTATCGCAATCCATCCCCTTAAAAGTGAGATGAATTGATTATAAAAGCGAGTTAGTCCCCCAACTCGCCTTCACCTTAATTTCTATCAATTAGTTATAGATTTTGAATGCATCATCGTCGTTTTTACCAACGAAAGGCATTGCTTTACGCAATTCTGCACCAACTTTTTCAATTTCAAGGTTAGCTGCTTGTTCACGGTAAGCAGTCAATTTTGGACGTCCAGCTTTGTAGTCATTGACAAAGTCATTTGCAAATTTACCATTTTGGATGTCTGCCAAGACAGCTTTCATATTTTCTTTAACTTGCTCAGTGATTACACGTGGACCTGATACATAGTCACCATATTCAGCAGTGTTTGAAATAGATTGACGCATTTTCTTGAATCCACCTTCGTAGATCAAATCAACGATCAATTTCATTTCGTGAAGAACTTCAAAGTAAGCCAATTCTGGAGCGTAACCTGCTTCTGTCAAGACTTCGAAACCTGCTTCGATAAGGGCAGTCAAACCACCACAAAGTACAGCTTGTTCACCAAACAAATCTTCTTCAGTTTCTTCTTTGTAAGTTGTTTCAAGAAGACCTACACGAGCTGCTCCAACACCTTTACACCAGTCCATAGCAATGTTTTTAGCATTTCCTGTTGCATCTTGGTATACTGCGTAAAGAACTGGAACACCAAATCCTTCTTCATAAGTACGACGTACCAAGTGTCCTGGTCCTTTAGGTGCACACATAAAGACATCTACATCTGCAGGAACTTTGATAAATTCGAAGTGAATGTTGAAACCATGAGCAAATCCAACTGCATTTCCAGCTTCCAAGTTTGGAGCGATTTCTGCTTCGTAAAGTTCTTGTTGGATTTCGTCTGGTGCCAAAATCATGATAACATCAGCCAATTTAGTAGCTTCTGCTACTGTATAAGTGTCAAATCCGTCTTCTTTTGCTTTGTCAAAAGATTTACCTGGACGTACACCGATGATGACATCGCGACCTGAATCACGCAAGTTTTGAGCATGCGCATGTCCTTGTGAACCATAACCGATAACGGCGATTTTTTTACCGTCAAGTGCTGCTACTTTAACATCTTTTTCGTATTCCATTTGAACTGCCATAGTTTTTCTCTCTTTTCTATTATTTATTGCCTTTTAGGCTGGTTTAACAAATTTAAAATATTTTTATACTCAATGAAAATCAAAGAGCAAATTAGGAAGCTAGCCACAGGCTGTACTTGAGTACGGCAAGGCAAAGCTGACGTGATTTGAATTTGATTTTCGAAGAGTATTAATCGCGGGTAAATCCAGTTGCACCCGTACGAGCGATATTGCGAATACCGTATGGTCGAATGACTCGCAATAGAGCTTCACTCTTTTCGGCATTTCCTGTCATTTGAATGGTAATCGAGCTTGGCGCTACGTCTACCACTGTTGCACGGAAAGGTTGAATAATGGCTAGAATCTCAGCTCGCTTCTCAGCTGGCGCTGACATCTTAACCAAAATCACCTCGCGCTCCAAATGAGGCTTGTCTGTAATATCTCGAATGCGAATCACATCAATCTGACGATTAAGTTGCTTGATGATTTGCTCCACTTCATCATGTGAAGCTACATCAATAATAATGGTAATACGCGATACATTCGGATCTTCTGTTGCTCCAACAGAGATGCTTTCGATATTAACCTGACGACGAGACAGAACGCCGGTAAAGCGATTGAGAACTCCTGAACGATTTTGTAGTTTTGCTGTTAACATTCTACGCATGGAACTTCACCCCCAACATCTCATGATTACTCTTACCAGCTGGCACCATTGGCAACACCTGTTCCTTACGAGAAATATCTACCTCGATTAGCATAGGAACATTCTCAGTAATGACTTCAAGGTCTTGAGCCAAGGTCTCAGGATTGTCAAACTTATAGTTTTTAATACCGTAAGCTTGTGCCATCAGTTGAAAATCAGGAAGAGTATCGAAGACTGACTCTGATGTTCTACCTTCATAGAAGGATTCCTGCCACTGGCGGACCATTCCAAGCGAGTGGTTGTTCAACATAACCACCTTGATTGGCACCTTGTAAATGTTCAAAATCGCCAATTCCTGGTTAGTCATTTGGAAACCGCCATCCCCAACAAACAAGACTACTTCCTTATCTGGGTTGGCAATTTTGGCACCAATTGCTGCTGGAATTCCAAATCCCATGGTTCCTAAACCACCTGAAGTCACTAACTGACGTTCATTTTGGTAGGGATAATACTGGGCTGTCCACATTTGGTGTTGACCAACGTCTGTTACCACGATGGCATCTCCATTTGTCAATTCACCAATTCGTTCAATAACAGCTTGTGGCTGAACCACACGCTCTTTCTTGTCATAAGAACGAACACGGTTCTTGTCTTTCGTGACTTTCTCAATCCATTTCTCAGTATTGTTATGAACGGTTGGTTCCGCCAGCAACATTTGCAAGGCTTTCTTAGCATCTCCAACCACAGGAATATCTGCACTGATAATCTTACCAATCTCGGCTGGGTCAATATCAATGTGGGCAACCTTAGCATTCTTAGCGAAAGTCTTAGGATTTCCCGTCAAACGGTCATCAAAACGAGAGCCAATACTAATCATAAAGTCCGTCTCTGTCATGGCAATATTCGCTGCGAATGATCCGTGCATGCCTCCCATTCCAAGGAAGAGTGGATGACTTGTTGCAATCGTTCCTTGACCTAAGAGCGTTGTTACGACTGGAATTTGATAGCGTTCTGCAAATTCATTTAATTCTGCAGCTGCTTCAGCATAACTAATTCCACCACCAGCTAGCAAGACTGGCTTTTTAGCCTTGGATAATTGCTTCAAGATTTTCTTGATTTGCATATCATTTGGCTCAAGAGTCGGCTGATAGCTTGGTAGGTTTACTTCTGGTGAATAAATGAAATCTGTTTCCAAAGCAGATACGTCTTTAGGTAGGTCAATAACAACTGGCCCTGGTCGACCTGTCGTTGCGATATGGACAGCTTCCGTAATGATTCGAGGGATATCAGCTGTCTCACGAACTTGGTAATTGTACTTAGTGATTGGCATGGTAATTCCCACAATGTCTGCCTCCTGAAAGGCATCCTTCCCAATCCCTGCTCGCGCCACCTGACCTGTAAAGACCAAAAGAGGAACACTATCGCTCATGGCATCCGCAATCCCTGTAATGGCATTTGTTGCTCCAGGTCCGCTAGTGACGACGGCAACACCCAACTTTCCAGTTGATTTGGCATAACCTTCAGCTTCATGCAAACAACCTTGCTCATGACGTCCTAGAATGTGGCGAATGCCTTTAAAATTATATATCGCATCATAAAAAGGCAAGACTGCACCACCAGGATAACCAAAGATGGTATCAATTCCTAAATCACGAAGTGTTTCCAAAACTAGATCCGACCCCGTCTTAGGAGATTCTAAACTGATTTTCTCCATTGTTCCCCTTTCTTTCCTCTTAAAAATAACTTGTTACTATCATACCATTTTTTCAAGATTTTTCAAGAGAAAAGAAGAAATTTTCTGAATTTTCTATTTTAATGTTTATTTATGAATGTTATTTTTGTTTTTATTAAAAAAGATACCGATTTCATTTACTAAAAAAGAAAAAAGAACCGATTTCTCAGTCCTTCATTAATCTTATTCCACACTAAATAGGTATGGATAAACAGGTTGTTGGCCTTGGTGAATCTCGACTTCAAGGTCTTCGAATTCTTCTGCGATTTCTTGAGCAATTTCATTGGCAAGTTCTTCGCTTCCGTCTTCACCGACATAGAAGGTTACGATTTCACTATCTTCATCCAACATATGTTTCAAGGTTTCTGTCAAGGTTTGGTGCATGTCAGGGTTTGACACGAGAATTTTCCCATCCACCATACCAAGATTATCGTTTTCATGGATTTCCAAACCATCAATGGTTGTATCACGTACAGCTGTTGTGACGCTTCCGCTAACGACATCGCTAAGAGCAGCTGTCATACGCTCTTGGTTTTCTTCGATGGACTTGCTTGGATCAAAAGCAAGAAGACTTGTCAAACCTTGAGGAAGAGTACGAGCTTCTACCACTACTGCTGGTTGCTCCAAAACTTCTGCTGCAGATTGAGCTGCCATGAAGATATTTTTGTTGTTTGGCAGGAAGATGATGTTACGAGCGTTGACCTGTTCAACAGCCTTGATAAAGTCTTCAGTTGAAGGGTTCATAGTTTGACCACCTTCGATAACATAATCCACACCTTGAGAACGGAAGATATCTGCTAGACCTTTACCAGCCACTACAGCAATCAAAGCATACTCTTTTTCTTCAGCAGGCTTGCTAACTTGAGTAGCTTCTTTCTCAACCTGTGCTTCGTGTTGGTTGCGCATATTGTCAACTTTTACCTTGACCAAGCTACCATATTTGAGTCCTTCTTGCATAACAAGTCCTGGATCTTCTGTATGAACATGGACTTTGACGATTTCATCATCATTGACAACGAGGAGAGAGTCTCCAAGCTCATTCAAGTAGTTACGGAATTCGTCGTAGTCAAAATCTTTAGCATAGGTTGGACCTTGTTTAAGAGCTACCATGATTTCAGTACAATAACCAAATGTGATGTCCTCAGTCGCTACATGACCAGCCACAGACTTATGATGCTCTGCATTGATCATCTCACTCATGTTGGCAGGAGTCGCTACAAAGTCCTCAGATGCAATATATTCGCCAGTAAGGGCTGAAAGGAAACCTTCGTAGATGAAGACCAACCCTTGACCACCTGAGTCCACAACGCCAACTTCCTTCAAGACTGGAAGCATGTCTGGCGTTTTAGCTAGAGCTGTTTTAGCACCTTCTAAAGCTGCACGCATGACTTCAACAGCGTCATCTGTTTGCTCAGCTTTTTTCTTAGCACCGATAGCAGCACCACGAGAAACTGTCAAAATCGTTCCTTCAACTGGCTTCATCACTGCCTTATAGGCAACTTCCACACCTGATTGGAAGGCAAGGGCCAAGTCTTGACCTGTTAACTCGTCTTTATCCTTGATAGCTTGTGAAAATCCACGGAAAAGCTGAGATGTAATAACTCCTGAGTTCCCACGCGCACCCATCAAAAGACCTTTGGCAAGAATGCTCGCTACCTCGCCAACTGTAGAAGCTGGCTTGTCTGCAACTTCTTTGGCTCCATTTTCAATGGTCATCCCCATATTTGTCCCAGTATCTCCATCTGGAACTGGAAAGACGTTTAATGAATTGACATATTCAGCTTGCTTATTCAAGCGAGTTGATGCAGCCTGCACCATTTCTTGAAATAAGCTAGTAGTAATTTTTGACACGGTTATTCTCCTACAACTTTGATATTTTGAATGTAGACATTTACAGTCTGAGCAGTAATTCCAAGCTGGTTTTCCAAGCTAAAGGCAACACGCTCTTGAATGTTTTTTGACACTTCACTAATCTTTGTTCCGTAGCTCAACACGGTATACACATCAACTGCAATGCTGCCATCTTCGGCTGCCTTTACGACGACACCTTTGGAATAATTTTCCTTACCTAGAAGGGCTTGAAAATTATCTTTGAGGGCATTTTTACTAGCCATACCGACCACACCAAAAATCTCAGTTGTTGCACCGCCTACGACAGTTGCAATCACTTCATCTGTTAGTTCGATTTGACCATCTTTTGTATTGATTTTTACAGTCATCCTTTTTACCTCAACTAGTTGATACTCTATTTTATCATATTTCAGCCCGAGTGTAAAAGCAGAATAGTGTATCAGCGGATATTTACTCTGCTTTTAAAATGATTTTTTCACTCTGACAAAAGAAAAAGACCCTGAGGTCTCCTTACTTTTATTATTAAACGCGTTCAACTTTACCTGATTTCAAAGCACGAGCTGAAGCCCAAACTTTTTTAGGTTTACCATCGATAAGAACAGTAACTTTTTGAAGGTTTGGTTTTACGGCACGTTTTGTTTGGTTCATCGCGTGTGAACGGTTGTTTCCTGATACAGTCTTACGACCTGTAAAGTAACATACTTTAGCCATTTGTGTTTTCCTCCTATTAGATCTAATATAGCGGATGTGCTAGCACCACATACCGTACTATGTTATCACACTTTCTTCATTTTTGCAAGGGAATTGGAAGATTTTTTTATTTATTGTGATTCGAATGTGATAATGTCTTTAGTAAATCGAACGTGAAAATGTCTCATTTGATAGAATAGTCATATGAAAAGGATCCAACTAAATATGAATGAAACGAAAAAATATCTTGTGATAACAGCTATTGCCCAATGAAAAAAAACAAAGAAACGAGCCTGTGTCGAACTCAATCTTTCTGAAAGACAAATCAATCGTCTGCTACTGGCCTATCAACCGAAAGGAAAAGAATCCTTCAGACACGGAAACAGAGAATTGGAAGATTTTTTATTTGTGTCTTAAATCAGATCTTACGTGACATTTTCTGCTCTCCACATGTCATTGTTAATTAACAAAAAACCAGCATTGAAAATAGGTGTATAAAAATCATCTCTAACTGCTACTAAGGAGATGCCTGTCAAGTCCAAGTCCCACAGCTCATCTATCTGTTTTCTTACGATAATATCCGAGTCTAAATACAGTACACGAACCTCACTTACATACTTAGGGATAAAATACCTAAATAAGGGAGCGTAAGAAAGTCCCTCAAAAGGGAGACGATAACCTTTCAGAATCCTACTGTTAATCTGAACGTTCACAATCTCACTGTTCAAAGTTTCTAGTCTTTTCTCCATCACTTGGAACCATTCTCGTGGAAGATCATCATTAAAAATATAAAACTTCCGATTATCATGATGAACACAAAGAGATTTTATCGTAGTCTCAACTTTATTCATACTGAGCATTACCTGCGCCTAAGATAATCGCTTTTTTCTCTTCTTTCACTCTTTATCTCATTTCTTTTTATTCCCATCATATGTTTCTACGTAACCATTATTTTCGCCCATTCGTTCGTAAAACCATACCAGTGGAAATTTTAATTGAAGTCCCATTACGGTTTACGATTTTCACATTACGACACGAAGAGATGAAAACAATCTTTTTTCGCCGATGAGTTAGTAAGGCAATTAGCTAGGCAGCTTCCTTCCCATTATGACGGCAAAGCGTTTTGGTAAGGCTATCTTTTACACTACGACACTGAGTTTTACAAATCGATTCCATTTGTAAAACTCAGTTAGTGAGGCAGTTAGCTAGTTCGCCAAATAGCGACTAGCGTCCAACAATTTGGAACTTTAGTTCCAATTGTTGGTACTGAGTCACATTTTCTCTTCCAACTCTACATCTGGATACTTGTCTGCAAACCAACGGAGGGCAAAGTCATTTTCAAAGAGAAAGACTGGTTGGTCGAAACGGTCTTTGGCCAAGATATTTCGGCTTGACGACATGCGTTCATCCAAGTCCTCAGGCTTGATCCAACGAACGGTCTTTTTACCCATTGGGCTCATGACAACTTCTGCATTGTACTCGCCTTCCATGCGGTGTTTAAAGACTTCAAACTGGAGCTGACCAACAGCTCCCAGCATATACTCACCTGTTTGGTAATTCTTATAAAGCTGAATGGCACCTTCTTGCACCAATTGCTCGATTCCCTTGTGGAAAGATTTTTGCTTCATGACATTCTTAGCAGATACTTTCATGAAAATTTCAGGTGTAAAGGTTGGTAGGGGTTCAAATTCAAATTTGTTTTTGCCAACTGTCAAGGTATCTCCAACTTGATAAGTACCTGTATCGTAAACACCGATAATATCACCTGCTACAGCGTTGGTTACATTCTCACGACTTTCAGCCATGAACTGAGTGACATTCGAAAGTTTAGCCCCCTTACCAGTACGAGGCAGGTTGACACTCATGCCACGCTCAAATTCACCTGATACGATACGGACAAAGGCAATACGGTCACGGTGACGAGGGTCCATGTTGGCTTGGATTTTAAAGACAAATCCTGAGAAATCCTTGTCGTACGGATCCACAACTTCACCGTCTGTTTTCTTGTGTCCATGTGGTTCTGGAGCAAACTTAAGGAAAGTCTCAAGGAAGGTCTGAACACCAAAGTTTGTCAAAGCTGAACCGAAGAAGACAGGTGTCAATTCTCCAGCAAGGATAGCTTCCTCTGAAAACTCATTTCCAGCTTCATTTAAAAGCTCAATATCATCCTTGACTTGCTCGTAGAAAGGATTGCTACCAAAAAGCTTGTCCCCATCTTCAAGACTAGCAAAACGTTCATCCCCTTTATAGAGCTCCAAGCGTTGGTTATAGAGGTCATACAAGCCTTCAAAAGCTTTCCCCATCCCGATCGGCCAATTCATAGGGTAGCTAGCAATGCCCAAGACTTCTTCCAACTCTTGCAAGAGGTCTAGTGGCTCACGACCGTCACGGTCTAGCTTGTTCATAAAGGTAAAGACTGGAATACCACGGTGTTTGACAACCTCAAACAACTTCTTAGTTTGGGCCTCGATACCCTTGGCAGAGTCCACGACCATGACCGCAGCATCCACCGCCATCAAGGTACGATAAGTATCTTCTGAAAAGTCCTCATGCCCTGGCGTGTCGAGGATATTCACACGCTTGCCATCGTAGTCAAATTGCATCACAGATGAAGTAACCGAAATCCCACGTTGTTTCTCGATATCCATCCAGTCAGACTTGGCAAAAGTCCCTGTTTTCTTTCCTTTTACGGTACCAGCTTCACGAATCTCACCCCCAAAGTAAAGCAACTGCTCAGTGATGGTTGTTTTCCCTGCGTCTGGGTGGGAGATGATGGCAAAGGTACGACGTTTCTTAATTTCTTCTTGAATATTCATAATTTCTCTTTCTTTGATTCTCTATTTTTCTTGTTTCGATAGCTAAGAATGATTTTTACATTGGATTTTACCATTCCTTTCAACACTCCATTATATCGGATTTTAGCATTTTTTTCAATTTCTATTTCTTTTCACTTCCCCCTCCCTTATTTATAGGAAAATATGGTAAAATAGAACAGACTAAAAATCATCATTTCACGAAAGGATGCAAGATGAAAATTACGCAAGAAGAGGTAACACACGTTGCCAATCTTTCAAAATTAAGATTCTCCGAAGAAGAAACTGCTGCCTTTGCGACTACCTTGTCTAAAATTGTTGACATGGTTGAGTTACTGGCCGAAGTTGACACAACTGGTGTTGCACCTACTACAACCATGGCTAACCGCAAGACTGTACTCCGCCCTGATGTGGCCGAAGAAGGAACAGACCGCGATCGCTTGTTTAAAAACGTACCTGAAAAAGACAACTACTATATCAAGGTACCAGCTATCCTAGACGATGGAGGAGATGCCTAATGACTTTCAACAATAAAACCATTGAAGACTTGCACAATCTCCTTGTCTCTAAGGAAATTTCTGCAACAGAATTAACCCAAGCAACGCTTGAAGATATCAAGTCTCGAGAGACAGCTATCAACGCTTTTGTCACCATCGCTGAGGAGCAAGCCCTTGCGCAAGCTAAGGCTATTGATGAAGCTGGAATTGATGCTGATAATGTCCTCTCAGGGATTCCATTGGCTGTTAAGGATAACATCTCTACAGACGGTATTCTCACAACTGCAGCCTCAAAAATGCTCTACAACTATGAGCCAATCTTTGACGCAACAGCCGTTGCCAATGCAAAAGCTAAAGGCATGATTGTTGTTGGGAAAACCAACATGGACGAATTTGCCATGGGTGGTTCAGGCGAAACTTCTCACTATGGTGCCACTAAAAATGCTTGGGACCAGACCAAGGTTCCTGGTGGTTCATCAAGTGGTTCTGCTTCAGCCGTAGCCTCAGGACAAGTCCGCTTGTCACTAGGTTCTGATACTGGTGGTTCTATCCGCCAACCTGCTGCCTTCAACGGAATCGTTGGTCTCAAACCAACCTACGGAACAGTTTCACGTTTCGGTCTCATTGCCTTTGGTAGCTCATTAGACCAAATCGGACCTTTCGCACCAACTGTTAAGGAAAATGCCCTCTTGCTCAACGCTATTGCCAGCGAAGACGCTAAAGACTCTACTTCTGCTCCTGTCCGAATCGCCGACTTTACTTCAAAAATCGGTCAAGACATCAAGGGCATGAAAATTGCTTTACCTAAGGAATATCTAGGCGAAGGGATTGACCCAGAGGTTAAGGAAACCATTCTGAATGCAGCCAAACACTTTGAAAAATTGGGTGCTATCGTCGAAGAAGTCAGCCTTCCTCACTCTAAATACGGAGTTGCCGTATACTACATCATCGCTTCATCAGAAGCTTCATCAAACTTGCAACGTTTTGATGGTATCCGTTACGGCTACCGCGCAGAAGATGCGACTAATCTTGATGAAATCTATGTAAACAGCCGTAGCCAAGGTTTCGGTGAAGAAGTGAAACGCCGTATCATGCTAGGTACTTTCAGCCTTTCATCAGGTTACTACGATGCCTACTATAAGAAGGCTGGACAGGTCCGTACCCTCATCATTCAAGATTTCGAAAAAGTCTTCGCGGATTACGACTTGATTTTGGGTCCAACTGCTCCAAGTGTTGCCTATGACTTGGATTCACTCAACCACGACCCAGTTGCCATGTACTTGGCTGACCTCTTGACCATCCCAGTCAACTTGGCAGGACTTCCAGGGATTTCGATTCCTGCTGGATTCTCTCAAGGTCTACCTGTCGGTCTGCAATTGATTGGTCCTAAGTATTCTGAGGAAACTATTTACCAAGCTGCTGCTGCTTTTGAGGCGACAACAGACTACCACAAACAACAACCCGTGATTTTTGGAGGTGATAACTAATGAACTTTGAAACAGTCATTGGACTTGAAGTCCACGTAGAGCTCAACACCAATTCAAAAATCTTCTCACCCACTTCTGCCCACTTTGGAAATGACCAAAATGCCAATACAAATGTGATTGACTGGTCTTTCCCAGGAGTTCTGCCAGTTCTCAATAAAGGTGTTGTCGATGCCGGTATCAAGGCTGCTCTTGCCCTCAACATGGACATCCATAAAAAGATGCACTTTGACCGCAAGAACTACTTCTACCCTGATAATCCTAAAGCCTACCAAATTTCTCAGTTTGATGAGCCAATCGGTTATAACGGCTGGATTGAAGTCAAGCTAGAAGACGGTACGACTAAGAAAATCGGTATCGAACGTGCCCACCTAGAAGAAGACGCTGGTAAAAACACCCACGGTACAGACGGCTACTCTTACGTTGACCTCAACCGCCAAGGGGTGCCATTGATTGAGATTGTATCTGAAGCTGACATGCGTTCTCCTGAAGAAGCCTATGCTTATCTAACAGCCCTCAAGGAAGTTATCCAGTACGCTGGTATTTCTGATGTTAAGATGGAAGAAGGTTCGATGCGTGTGGATGCCAATATCTCTCTTCGCCCTTATGGTCAAGAGAAATTCGGTACCAAGACAGAGTTGAAAAACCTCAACTCCTTCTCAAACGTTCGTAAAGGTCTTGAATACGAAGTTCAACGCCAGGCTGAAATTCTTCGCTCAGGTGGTCAAATTCGCCAAGAAACACGCCGTTACGATGAAGCTAACAAAGCAACCATCCTCATGCGTGTCAAGGAAGGGGCTGCAGACTACCGCTACTTCCCAGAACCAGACCTACCTCTCTTTGAAATTTCAGACGAGTGGATCGAGGAAATGCGGACAGAGTTGCCAGAGTTTCCAAAAGAACGCCGTGCGCGTTATGTATCTGACCTTGGTTTATCAGACTACGATGCTAGCCAGTTGACTGCAAACAAAGTCACTTCTGATTTCTTTGAAAAAGCTGTGGCTCTCGGTGGCGATGCTAAACAAGTTTCTAACTGGCTTCAAGGAGAAGTCGCTCAATTCTTGAATGCTGAAGGCAAGACACTGGAACAAATCGAGTTGACACCAGAAAACTTGGTTGAAATGATTGCCATCATCGAAGACGGAACTATCTCATCTAAGATTGCCAAAAAAGTCTTTGTCCACCTAGCTAAAAATGGCGGTGGCGCGCGTGAATACGTGGAAAAAGCAGGCATGGTTCAAATCTCAGATTCTGAAATCCTGATCCCAATCATCCACCAAGTCTTTGCCGATAACGAAGCTGCTGTTGCCGACTTCAAGTCAGGCAAACGTAACGCAGACAAGGCCTTCACAGGATTCCTTATGAAAGCAACCAAAGGCCAAGCCAACCCACAAGTTGCCCTTAAACTACTTGCACAGGAATTAGCGAAGTTGAAAGAAGATTAATATGTAAAAGAAACCAGCCCTGAGGTTGGTTTTTTTCTCCCCTACCATCTCCCAATAACTATTTTGGCTTTATTTCCAGAAGATTTTATGGTAAAATGAAGAGTAATAATATTTATTAAAGAGGTAAAAACATGATTGAAGCAAGCAAATTGAAAGCTGGTATGACATTTGAAACTGCAGACGGAAAATTGATCCGCGTTTTGGAAGCTAGCCACCACAAACCAGGTAAAGGAAACACGATCATGCGTATGAAATTGCGTGATGTCCGTACTGGTTCTACATTTGATACAAGCTACCGTCCAGAAGAAAAATTCGAACAAGCTATTATCGAAACTGTTCCAGCTCAATACTTGTATAAAATGGATGAAACTGCCTACTTCATGAACACTGAAACTTACGACCAATACGAAATCCCAGTCGTAAACGTTGAAAATGAATTGCTTTACATCCTTGAAAACTCTGATGTGAAAATCCAATTCTACGGAACTGAAGTAATCGGTGTAACTGTACCAACTACTGTTGAATTGACAGTCGCTGAAACACAACCATCTATCAAAGGTGCTACTGTTACAGGTTCTGGTAAACCAGCAACTATGGAAACTGGACTTGTTGTCAACGTTCCTGACTTCATCGAAGCTGGACAAAAATTGATCATCAACACTGCAGAAGGAACTTACGTTTCTCGTGCCTAATCTCTAGAAAGAGGTCATTCTATGGGAATTGAAGAACAATTTGGCGAAATCGTTATCGCTCCACGTGTACTTGAAAAAATCATTGCCATCGCAACTGCTAAAGTTGATGGTGTCCACTCATTTTCAAATAAATCCGTATCTGATACCCTATCAAAACTCTCTCTTGGTCGCGGCGTCTACTTAAAAGAAAGCAATGAAGAGCTAACTGCTGACATCTACCTCTACCTTGAGTACGGTGTGAAAGTACCAAAAGTGGCTCTTGCTATTCAAAAAGCAGTCAAAGATGCTGTCCGAGATATGGCTGATGTGGAACTTGCTGCTGTCAACATCCATGTTGCAGGAATCGTTCCAGATAAAACACCAAAACCTGAGTTGAAAGATTTATTTAACGAGGACTTCCTCAATGACTAGTCCATTATTAGAATCTAGACGTGAACTTCGTAAATGTGCTTTTCAAGCTCTTATGAGCCTTGAATTCGGTACAGATATGGAAACAGCTTGTCTCTTTGCCTACACGCATGACCGTGAAGATGCAGATGTGCAAATCCCTGCCTTTCTTCTAAACTTGGTTTCTGGTGTTCAAGCTCAGAAAGACGAGTTGGATAAACAAATCAACCAGCACCTCAAGTCAGGCTGGACAGTTGAACGCTTGACCTTGGTCGAAAAAAACTTACTACGCTTAGGTATCTTTGAAATCACATCATTTGATACACCTCAGCTAGTAGCAGTCAATGAAGCCATTGAACTCGCTAAGAATTTTTCAGATCAAAAATCAGCCCGCTTTATCAACGGACTGCTCAGTCAATTCGTAACTGAAGAAAATGAATAATCGAAAAGGTGTTTGGTCTTCCAAGCACTTTTTTACTTTCCCCTCTGCACAGAGTAAGAACCACATAAAAACTAGAACTGGCAGTCAGTTCTAGTTTTTGCGTATTCTAAAGAATTATACTCAATGAAAATCAAAGAGCAAACTAGGAAGCTAGCCGTAGGCAGTACTTGAGTACGGCAAGGCGAAGCTGACGTGGTTTGAATTTGATTTTCGAAGAGTATTAGTATTTTCTAAACCGTTGATAGCGCTCTTCCAACAACTCTTCTAGCGGTTTTTGTGAAAGTAGAGCTAGCTCAGCTTGGAGTTCTTTTTTAACATTCTTAATCAGTTCTTTACTAGAAAGTCCTGCTTCAGAAATCACCTTGTCCACCACGTCCATTTCTAACAGTTCATGCGAAGTGATTTTCATCAGTTCTGCCGCTTCCATGGCACGACTGCCGTCCTTCCATAGAATGGAAGCAAAGCCTTCTGGACTGAGAATGGCATAGATAGAATTTTCCAGCATCCAGACACGGTCTGCGACTGCCAAAGCCAGAGCACCACCTGAACCACCTTCACCGATAATGATAGCAATAATAGGAACTTTCAGGTCACTCATTTCCATGAGATTGCGAGCAATAGCTTCTCCCTGTCCACGTTCTTCCGCGCCGACACCAGGATAGGCACCTGCTGTATTGATAAAGGTCACAACTGGACGACCAAACTTTTCAGCCTGTTTCATCAAACGTAGTGCCTTGCGGTAGCCTTCTGGATGCGGTTGACCAAAATTCCGCTTGAGGTTATCTTGTAAACTCTTGCCTTTTTGGATACCAACCACTGTTACAGCTTGATCACCAAGCCAGCCAATACCACCAACAACTGCACCATCATCACGAAAAGAACGGTCACCGTGTAATTGGATAAAGTCATCAAAAATGCCTGTCGCAAAGTCCAAGGTTGTCAAGCGACTCTGCTCACGCGCTTCTCTGACTATTTTTGCAATATTCATCTAGGACCCCCTCCGTGCAATCTGACTAGGCTAGCAATGGTATCTGGCAAGTCTCTTCTTTTGACAATAGCATCCACAAAGCCATGTTCCAATAGGAATTCTGCCTTTTGGAAATCCTCAGGCAAGCTTTCACGAACCGTATTTTCAATGACACGACGCCCAGCAAAACCGACCAAGCTCTGTGGTTCAGCCAGAATAATATCGCCTTCCATAGCGAAAGAAGCTGTCACACCACCTGTCGTTGGATCTGTCAAAATGGTCAGGTAAAAGAGACCTGCATTTGAATGGCGTTTAACTGCTGCAGAAATCTTAGCCATCTGCATGAGACTCATGATTCCTTCCTGCATACGGGCTCCACCAGAGGCTGTGAAGAGGATAACTGGCAATTTTTCAACAGTCGCATACTCAAACAAGCGAGTGATTTTTTCCCCTACAACCGTACCCATAGAAGCCATGATAAAGTTGGAATCCATAATCCCAAGAGCCACAGTCTGACCCTTAATAAGAGCAGTTCCTGTCACAACGGCTTCATCCAGCCCTGTTTTTTCACGCATAGTTGCTAGTTTCTTTTGATAACCAGGGAAATGCAAGGGATCCTTGCTTTCAATCCCTGTAAACAATTCCTTGAAGGTTCCCATATCAATCGTCAAAGCCAAGCGTTCTTGAGCAGAAATACGAAAAGTGTAGCTACAGTGCGGACAGATACGCTCACTTCCCAGATCCTTCTGATAAATGGTATACTTACAGCCTGGACACTGGGAGAATAATTCATCTGGAACCTCTGGCTTAGCTTGAGGTTTTTCCCTAACCGAACGATTGGGATTGATTCGAATATACTTATCTTTTTTACTAAATAGAGCCATTAATTCCCCTTTTCGGTTTAAACTCTTGAAGTCATTTTATTCTTTTTCTTGATATTTGGGTAAGAAGGTTTCCATCAAGAAGGAAGTATCGTAATCTCCAGCAATGACATTGCGATCTGAAATGAGGTCAAGCTGGAAATCTGCATTGGTCTGCACCCCTTCAATCTCTAATTCATAGAGGGCACGTTGCATTTTCATCAAGGCATCAAAACGATTTTCACCGTGAACGATGATTTTGGCAATCATACTATCATAATAAGGCGGAATGGTATAACCTGGATAAACTGCTGAATCCACGCGCAAGCCAACTCCTCCACTTGGAAGATAGAGATTGGTGATCTTACCTGGACTTGGAGCAAAGTTAAAGGCTGGATTTTCTGCATTGATACGACACTCGATGGCATGACCGCGTAGGACAATATCTTCTTGCTTAACAGACAGGGGCTGACCTGCTGCAATGCGAATCTGTTCCTTAACGATGTCAACACCTGAAACAAACTCTGTTACTGGATGCTCTACCTGAACACGTGTATTCATTTCCATGAAATAGAAATTGCCACTGGCTTCATCAAGAAGAAACTCAATGGTCCCTGCATTTTCATAGCCAACAGACTCTGCAGCTCGAACAGCTGCAGCACCGATTTCATGGCGCAACGTTTTTCCGATTGCAATCGAAGGGCTTTCTTCTAAAACCTTTTGGTTATTCCGTTGAAGAGAGCAATCCCGTTCCCCCAAGTGAATTACATGTCCATGCTCATCTCCTAGGATTTGAACCTCGATGTGACGAGCTGGATAGATGACCCGTTCTATATACATGGCACCATTGCCATAGTTGGCCTTGGCCTCACTAGAGGCAGTTTCAAAGGCTGAAACGAGGTCCTCTGGTTTTTCAACCTTACGAATCCCTTTACCACCTCCACCTGCTGAAGCCTTGAGCATGACAGGGTAGCCGATTTTTTCAGCAACAATCAAAGCTTCCTCAGAGTTATGCACTTCTCCATCTGAACCTGGAATGACAGGCACACCTGCTTTTATCATCTGAGCACGCGCATTGATTTTGTCTCCCATCATATCCATGACATGACCAGATGGGCCGATAAACTTAATCCCCACCTCTTCACACATGGTTGCAAATTTGGAATTTTCACTGAGAAATCCGAAACCTGGGTGAATGGCTTCTGCCTCAGTCAAGACTGCAGCTGATAGAACCGCATTGATATTAAGATAAGACTCTGTTGCCTTGCCCGGACCGATACAAACTGCTTCATCTGCCAAAAGCGTATGAAGGGCTTCCTTATCAGCAGTTGAATAAACCGCCACCGTCACAATCCCCAATTCACGCGCAGCACGGATAATACGAACTGCAATTTCACCACGATTGGCAATTAAAATTTTTCGAAACATGGAGAACCTCCTTAGTTCCCAATTGCAAAGGTAAGAGTACCACTGGCCGCAAGCTTGCCATCCACTTCAGCCTTTGCTTCAACCACGGCAATGCTACCGCGACGTTTTACAAAAGTCGCTGTCATAACCAATTGATCGCCTGGCACAACTTGCTTCTTAAATTTAACCTTGTCCATACCAGCATAAAAGACCAGTTTACCTTTATTTTCAGGTTTTGATAACTCCAAGACACCAGCTGTTTGCGCCAAGGCTTCCATAATCAGAACACCTGGCATAACTGGGTATTGAGGAAAGTGGCCGTTAAAGAAAAGCTCATTGATGGTCACATTTTTGATGGCAACAATAGTGTCCTCGCTCACTTCCAAGACACGGTCTACTAGGAGCATAGGATAACGGTGGGGAAGGGCTTCTTTGATTCCTTGAATATCGATCATTTGATACGTACCAATCCTTTACCAAACTCAACCATTTCTTCGTTAGAAACGAGAATTTCCGTTACCACACCATCCTTAGGAGCTGGGATTTCATTCATGACTTTCATGGCTTCGATAATGAGCAATGTTTGACCTTTTTTAACACTATCACCAACTGTTACAAAGGCAGGTTTATCTGGACCAGCAGCCAAGTAAGCCACCCCAACAAGTGGGCTCTCTACAAGATCTCCCTCAGCAACTACACTTGCTTCAGCTGGCACCGAAGTTTCTTCCACTACAGTTTCTGCTGGAGCAGATGTAGGAGCTACTGGACCCGGTGTTGCTAGAACGGGTGCTGGAACGACTTGAGGTACAGCTTCAGACACCAGTCTCGCTTCATTCTTGCTAAACTCCAACTCATCCGTCCCATTCTTATAAGAAAATTCTCTCAAACTTGATTGGTCAAATTGAGCCATCAAGTCTTTAATATCGTTTAAATTCATACTTATTTATTCTCCCAACGTTTGAAAGCAAGAACTGCATTGTGGCCACCAAAGCCAAAAGTATTTGAAATAGCGTATGGAATTTCTTGCTCCAAGCCTTGTCCATAAACAACATTGGCTTCGATATAATCTGATACTTCACTTGTTCCAGCTGTCATTGGTACAAAGTTATGACGCATAGCCTCGATGGTGACGATAGCTTCTACTGCACCCGCAGCCCCCAGCAAATGTCCTGTGAAAGACTTGGTTGATGATACAGGTACTTCCTTACCAAGAACAGCTACGATAGCACCACTTTCTCCTTTTTCATTAGCAGGAGTTGACGTTCCGTGAGCATTGACATAGGCTACTTGTTCTGGAGAAATCTCAGCTTCTTCCAAGGCTAGTTTGATGGCCTTGATAGCTCCCTGACCTTCTGGATGTGGTGAAGTCATATGGTAGGCATCACAGGTATTTCCGTAACCAACCACTTCAGCAAGGATAGTAGCCCCACGTTTTTCAGCATGTTCAAGACTTTCAAGAACCAACATCCCTGAACCTTCTCCCATGACAAAACCATTTCTGTCCTTATCAAATGGGATAGAAGCACGAGCTGGATCCTCTGTAGTAGAGAGAGCTGTCAAGGCTTGGAAACCTGCAATAGCAAAAGGGGTAATAGAAGCTTCTGAACCACCTACCAACATAACATCTTGGAAACCAAATTTAATCGAGCGGAAGGCATCCCCAATCGCGTCATTTGATGAAGCGCAGGCAGTATTGATAGATTTACAAACACCGTTTGCTCCAAAACGCATAGCAACATTTCCTGAAGCCATATTTGGCAAGGCTTTTGGAAGAGTCAATGGTTTCACACGTTTTGGCCCTTTTTCGTTGAGACGAAGCACTTGATCTTCAATTTCCTTGATTCCACCAATACCAGAGGCAACGATAACACCAAAACGATCCTTGTCAAGAGCCTCTACATCCAAATTAGCATGGTTGACAGCTTCTTGGGCTGCATACAAGGCATATAAAGAATAGTTATCGAAACGATTGGTATCTTTCTTCACAAAGTATTTATCAAAAGGAAAATCTTGGATTTCTGCTGCATTATGCACATCAAAGTCACTATGATCAAATTTTGTAATTTGACCAATTCCGATTTTTCCAGTTGTCAAACTATTCCAAAATTCTTCTGGTGTATTTCCGATTGGAGATGTCACTCCATAACCTGTTACTACTACACGATTTAGTTTCATCTTTTTTACCTCTAGCTTCTGCTACATACTGAGGCCACCATCAATGGCAACCACTTGACCAGTTAGATAATCTTGGCCTGCTAAAAATACTGTCAAATCTGCAACCTGTTCTGCCTGCCCAAATGCTTTCATAGGAATTTGCGCTAGCATGGCATCTTTTACCTTGTCTGATAGAACAGCTGTCATATCGGACTCAATCATTCCAGGTGCAATAGCATTAACCCTGATATTGCGATTGGCCACTTCACGCGCCACAGACTTGGTAAAACCAATCAAGCCAGCCTTAGAAGCAGCATAGTTAGCTTGACCGATATTTCCCATCAAACCAACAACACTAGACATATTAATGATAGCACCTTCTCTGGCTTTTATCATCGGTTTCAAGACTGATTGTGTCATGTTAAAGGCACCAGTCAGATTCACTTTAAGCACTTTTTCAAAATCTGCTTCTGTCATCTTGAGCATCAGGGTATCTTGGGTAATCCCTGCATTGTTGACCAAAACATCTACTGAACCCAGCTCTACAATAGCTTGATCAACCATACGCTTAGCGTCTGCAAAATCTGACACGTCTCCTGATATAGGAACCACCTTGACACCATAGTCTGCAAACTCAGCGAGCAATTCTTCTGAAATGGCACCACGACTGTTTAAAACAATGTTGGCTCCTGCTTGAGCAAACTTGTGGGCAATGGCAAGACCAATACCACGACTCGAACCTGTAATAAAGATATTTTTATTTTTTAGTTGCATTCTTTTCTCCTGTTTCCTCTTATATTTGTGGAAGAAGGGATTACTCGTTTTCTAGCAAGGCTTCCAAACTCGCCTGATCTTCAACATTAGCTAGTTTAGCCGTTTTATCAATTTTTTTGACAAAGCCTGACAAGACTTTCCCCGGTCCAATCTCGATAAAGTTGGTTACTCCTGCTTCTTGCATAACTGCAATACTTTCATAAAAACGAACTGGTTCCTTGACCTGACGCGTCAAGAGTTGAGCAATGTCTTCTTTTTTCATAACTGTAGCTTCTGTATTGCCGACTAGGGGACAAGTGAAATCTGAAAAACTTACCTGAGCTAGAGTTTCAGCTAGTTTCTGACTAGCAGGCTCAAGGAGAGCGGTATGAAAGGGACCTGAAACCTTGAGAGGAATCAAGCGTTTAGCTCCTGCTTCCTGCAAGAGTTCAACAGCTCGGTCAACTGCAACCACTTCTCCACCAATCACAATTTGTGCAGGTGTATTATAGTTGGCTGGAGTAACCACTCCAAGTTCAGAAGCTTTTTGACAGGCTTCTTCAATGACCTCTACTGGCGTATTGAGAACTGCTACCATCTTTCCAGAACCAGCAGGAACTGCTTCTTCCATATAGGCGCCACGCTTAGCGATTAAGGCTACCGCATCTTCAAAATCCAAGGCGCCACTGGCCACCAAGGCAGAATATTCTCCAAGGGACAAACCAGCAACCATATCAGGCTGATAGCCCTTTTCTTGCAATAAACGGTAGATAGCAACCGAAGTCGCTAGAATAGCTGGTTGCGTATAGCGGGTCTGATTGAGTTTTTCTTCTTCTGTATCGATGAGATGACGCAAATCATAACCAAGAACCTGACTGGCTTGATCAATCGTTTCTTTGACAATCGGATACTGATCATAGAGATCCCGTCCCATCCCTAGATACTGGGCACCTTGACCAGCAAATAAAAAGGCTGTTTTAGTCATTTCTTACAACTCCTGCCCAACGAGAGGCTTCTTCTTGTATTTTCTTAGCTGCTCCATAGTACAAATCTTTTAGGATTTCTTCAACGGTTTCTTCTTTGGAAACAAGGCCTGCGATTTGACCTGCCATAACAGAGCCACCATCCACATCACCGTGAACAACTGCTTTGGCTAGGGCACCTGCTCCCATTTGTTCAAAAATTTCCAAATCAGGATTTTCTTGTTTAAAGGCATCTTTTTCAGCTTTTTCAAAATCACGAGTCAACTGATTTTTAATTGCACGAACAGCATGTCCAAAGTGTTGAGCTGAAATCGTAGTATCAATATCTCTAGCTTTTAAAATCTTGGCCTTGTAATTTGGATGGGCATTAGACTCTTTTGCAACGACAAAACGAGTTCCAACCTGAACAGCCTCTGCACCTAGCATAAAGCCAGCCGCAGCACCTTCACCATCCGCAATCCCTCCTGCCGCAATAACAGGGATAGATACAGCTGCCGCCACTTGACGCACCAAGGTCATGGTTGTTAATTTACCGATATGCCCCCCAGCTTCCATTCCTTCTGCGATAACAGCGTCCGCACCAATTTTTTCCATGCGTTTAGCTAGGGCAACGCTTGGTACAACAGGAATAACTGTAATCCCTGCTTCGTGAAAGCGTTCCATGTATTTACCAGGATTTCCTGCCCCTGTTGTAACCACTTTGACGCCTTCCTCGATAACGAGATCTACAATATCTTCCACAAAGGGAGACAAGAGCATGATGTTGACACCAAAGGGTTTATCCGTCAATGATTTAATCTTATCAATATTAGCCTTGACAACTTCTTTCGGGGCATTTCCCCCACCGATAATGCCTAGTCCCCCAGCCTTGGAAACAGCCCCTGCCAGATCACCATCAGCAACCCAAGCCATTCCTCCTTGGAAAATAGGATACTCAATATTCAATAATTCTGTAATACGCGTTTTCATAGTGCCTCCATCGTTTCTTGCTTACGTAATAGTTCGATACTGTCATAATTTGAAAATCAAACTATTGCCTAAACAAGAGGGAGCGGGTTTCCCTACTCCTTCTATCTTATATTCTTCTTATTTTGTTTGCTCTTCAACATAGGCAACCAAGTCACCAACTGTTTTCAAGTCATCTTCTGCTTCGATTTGGATATCAAAAGCATCTTCGATTTCTGAGATTACTTGGAACAAGTCCAATGAATCTGCGTCCAAATCATCAAAAGTTGATTCAAGTGTTACTTCTGATGCGTCTTTTCCAAGTTCTTCAACGATAATTTCTTGTACTTTTTCAAATACTGCCATGATAGGACTCCTTTAAAATAAATAGTTTTTTATAACAATGTGTTCACCACATGATTACCTAAATTGTAAGAATGAGCGTGCCCCAGGTCAAGCCTCCACCGAAGCCTGATAGCAGAACAGTCTGGCTACCATCTAAATGGATAAGACCATGTTCTACACACTCTGAAAGTAAAATCGGGATACTGGCTGCACTGGTATTGCCATATTCCATCATATTGGCTGGAAGTTTAGCTCGGTCGACACCGATTTTTCTAGCCATCTTATCCAAAATACGGTCATTGGCTTGATGCAGTAGCAGATAATCCAAGTTTGTCGCCTCTATAGGAGATTCATCAATAGTCTGCTTGATAGACTTGGCTACATCCCGAATGGCAAAATCAAAAACTGCGCGTCCATCCATCTTCAAAAATGAATCTGCATTTTCTTGATCTGAAAATGGAGAATGCAGACCTGAATGTCCGTAAGTCAGACACTCGCTACGACTTCCATCGCTATTGAGACTCTCCGCTAGGAAATGTTGCTTATCGCTAGCTTCTAACAAGACGCCACCAGCACCATCTCCAAACAACACAGCTGTTGATCGGTCTGACCAATCGACTGCCTTAGAGAGGGTTTCACTACCAATCACCAAGCCTTTTTGAAAGCGACCGGAAGCGATAAACTTTTCAGCAGTTGAAAGAGCAAATACAAATCCACTGCAGGCCGCGGTTAGGTCAAAAGCAAAGGCTTTTTTTGCACTAATATTAGCTTGAACACGAGCAGCTGTAGAGGGCATCATCGAATCTGGAGTAATGGTAGCTAGGATGATAAAATCCAGTTCCTCTCCTATTATTCCAGCTTTTGCCATCAGTTTCTTAGCAACTTCCGTAGCCAAATCACTGGTAGATTCTGTTCTTGAAATATGCCTTTGTCGTATTCCCGTCCGACTTGAAATCCACTCATCATTGGTATCCATAATCTGAGCCAAGTCGTGATTTGTAACCACTTGCTCTGGCACATAATGAGCAACCTGGCTTATTTTTGCAAAAGCCATTATTTCAAATCCTCCAAAAATTGATAAAGATTGGTCAAACCTTTGCTCATAACATCAATTTCTTCCTTACTCATACCATCAATGATTTTTTCAACCATGGCCTTGTGGAAGCGTCTATGCAGCCTATGAACCAAGCGACCCTTCTTTGTCAAATGTAGATGAACCACACGACGATCCTGCTCTGAGCGAATGCGTTCAATGTAACCCTTGCGTTCGAGATTATTCAAACTAGTCGTAACGGTCCCAAGAGTCACCATCAACTCTTTTGACACTTGACTTGGTGTCACGTCTGGGAATTTCCCAATCACATCAATCGTATGCATTTCTTTGATGGAGATATCCTTGAAACGACTACCTCTCAAGCTCACTTCCTCAATGACAAGGACATTGTTAAATATAGATGTTAAATATTCATTAATTCGTTGGTAGTCCATTTTTCATATCCCTCCTTCTCAAAAAAACTTTTACAATCAAAACATTTGACAAGAGAATTATATCAAAGTTCAAAGAATGATGCAAGTATTTTTTTATTTTCCTGTAAATTTAGGCCGTCTTCTCTCCGAATGAGCCCGAACTCCCTCTTTGAAATCCTCTGTTTGAGCTAAGGATTCCTGTAGATTCAGTTCTAAAGTAGCGTAATCCTGCCAGTCTTTAAATTGGCTCTCCCAAACCAACTTCTTAATGGCAGCATAGGAATTACTTGAACCACGTCTTAATTTTTTAAGAAGCTGTTCTCTCGTCTTTTCAAGTTTATCAGCTTCGGAAACACGGTAAACTAGCCCCCACTCCAGAGCTTTTTCTGCGGTCAAAGCCTCTCCTGTCATAGCTAATTGAGCAGCACGCGTCACACCGATACTGCGGCTCAAGAGATGAATCCCACCTGCATCTGGAGCCAAGCCGACGCCAACAAAGGCTTGGATAAACTTAGCCTTATCCGTCGCCAAACAGAAATCTGCCGCAACAGCCATATTCGCTGCGGCACCTGCAACAGCACCGTCAACTTCCATTAAAACAGGTTTAGCTATTTGCTTGATTTTATAGGAAATAGTATTGACCAATTCTGCGATTTTCGTCAATGATGGAATATCATCCTCATCCACTGCCCGCTTCATCTCTACCAAATCTCCCCCAACTGAGAAGACTTTGCCATTGGCATTGATTAAGATAAAATGCACAGCTGGATCCTCTTCTGCTAAAGTCAGCGCTTCTAAAATCTCCTCACACATGGGAATATGAAAACCATTTGCGACCTCAGGACGGTTCAAGGTAAGGATTGCCAAATCCTCTTCAAGCTGATAAATAATGTGTTCCATCTGGACTCCTTTTTATTTTATAAGCAGTTTATACTCTTCGAAAATCTCTTCAAACCACGTCAGCTTCGCCTTGCCGTAGGTATGGTTACTGA
>NZ_VMMU01000003.1:0-58248 GCF_013277385.1 Streptococcus sp. 544 | reverse complement strand
TCTACAACCTCAAAGCAGTTCTTTGAGCAACCTGCGGCTAGCTTCCTAGTTTGCTCTTTGATTTTCATTGATTGTTAAATCATTTTATTTTCAAAGTATATCTTTTTTAGGAACAGAAAGCAAGGAAAAATCAACTGAAAGTGTCTCAGCCGATTGGAAAGGCTCGCTTTATCCTAGAAAGCATCTTATTTTCTTCATTGAAAAAAGCCTTTCTTTCTGCTATAATCGTATAAAATACTTACTTTAGGAGTTCTTATGAAGGTTGTTAAATTTGGAGGTAGCTCTCTTGCCTCTGCTGGTCAATTAGAAAAAGTTTTAAACATCGTTAAAAGCGATCCAGAGCGTCGTTTTGTAGTTGTTTCTGCGCCTGGTAAACGCAATGCTGAAGATACTAAGGTTACGGATGCCTTAATTAAATACTACCGCGACTATGTTGCTGGTAACGATATTAGTAAGAGTCAAAACTGGATTATCGACCGCTATGCCGCTATGGTTAGTGAATTAGGACTGAAACCAGCTGTGCTAGAGAAAATTTCAAAAAGCATTCGTGCCTTGGCAAGTCTTCCTATTGATGAAAATGAATTTCTCTACGATACTTTCCTAGCAGCTGGTGAAAATAACAATGCTAAATTGATTGCTGCCTACTTTAATCAAAACGGGATCGATGCACGCTATGTGCACCCTAGAGAAGCTGGTATTGTGGTCACAAGTGAACCTGGTCACGCTCGCATCATTCCATCAAGTTATGACAAGATTGAAGAATTGACAAATGCAAATGAAGTCCTTGTCATTCCTGGTTTCTTTGGAGTTACCAAGGAAAATCAAATCTGTACCTTCTCACGTGGAGGATCAGACATTACAGGTTCTATCATTGCTGCAGGGGTTAAAGCTGATCTCTATGAAAACTTTACGGACGTTGATGGTATCTTTGCAGCCCACCCAGGCATTATCCACCAACCACACTCGATTCCTGAGTTGACCTACCGTGAAATGCGTGAGTTGGCCTATGCAGGCTTCTCAGTCCTTCATGACGAAGCCCTTCTTCCTGCCTACCGTGGAAAAATCCCTCTGGTTATCAAAAATACCAACAACCCTGACCATCCAGGTACTCGTATCGTTCTAAAACACAGTAGTGATGAATTTCCAGTTGTGGGAATTGCTGGTGACTCAGGCTTTGTCAGCATTAACATGTCGAAATACCTCATGAACCGCGAGGTTGGATTCGGCCGCAAGGTTCTGCAAATCCTTGAAGACCTTAACATCGGTTGGGAACATATGCCAACAGGTATCGACGATCTTTCGATTATCCTCCGTTCTCGCGAACTAACTCCTATCAAGGAAGAAGAAATCCTTCGTCAGTTGGTTCAAAAGGCTGAAGTAGACCATGCAGAAATCGAACATGACCTTTCAATCATTATGATTGTTGGAGAAAAGATGAAGAGCCATATCGGAGTGACTGCTACTGCGACACGTGCTCTATCTGAAAACAAGATTAACATCCAGATGATGTCTCAAGGTTCTAGTGAAGTTTCTATCATGTTTGTTGTCAATAAAGACCAAGAGAAAGCAGCAATCAAAGCCCTCTACAATGCCTTTTTCGGCGAAAGTAAGGAAGACTAAGCATGGCCCAATCGCTTAATAAAACAGTGCTTCTCAGCACGACAGGCACTTCCTACCTCTCTATCGCTGGGAAAGTTGGGAAATTCCTGATCGGAGATCAGGCTTTGGAATTTTACCCAGATGTCAATGTCGAACAATTTATCCAGATTCCTTGGGACCATATCAACCAGATTGGAGCCAATGTCACTGGTCGGAAAATTAGTCGCCACTTCGAGGTCTTCACAGACAGAGGAAAATTCCTCTTTGCATCAAAAGACTCAGGTGCTATTCTCAAAATTGCTCGCGAAAAACTGGGTAACGACAAGGTCGTCAAACTTCCAACCCTGATTCAGACCATTGGTCAAAAATTTAAAAATCTATTTGCAAAAAAGTAGAAACTTTAGTATAATCATAGCAACGGATAAGTAGGTTATCTTCTTCTTTCAGAAAGTCTGCGGGTGCTGCGAGCAGATAGGAGGGATAGGTGAAATTCTACCGTTAGTAACAATTGCATACACAATCAAGTGCACACCTGTGAAGTTGGATGGAACCGTGGCCCTGCCACTCCAACGCTTTGTCAGGTGTGCTTTTTTCATAAAGGAGTTCTTATGTTAGATATCAAACGTATTCGTACAGACTTTGATGCTGTCGCAGAAAAATTGGCTACACGTGGTGTAGATGCTGCTGTCTTGAATGAGATGAAAGAAATCGATGCTAAACGTCGTGACATTTTAGTCAAGGTTGAAACTCTCAAGGCTGAACGTAACACAGTTTCAGCTGAGATTGCCCAAGCTAAGCGCAACAAGGAAAATGCAGATGACAAGATTGCTGCCATGCAAACTCTATCTGCTGAGGTCAAAGCCTTGGATGCTGAATTGGCAGAAATCGATGCTAAATTGACAGAATTTACTACTACTCTTCCAAATATTCCAGCTGATAGCGTTCCTGTTGGGGCTGACGAAGACGACAATGTGGAAGTTCGCCGTTGGGGGACTCCACGCGAGTTTGACTTCGAGCCAAAAGCTCACTGGGATCTTGGTGAAGAGCTTGGTATCCTTGACTGGGAACGCGGTGGTAAGGTAACAGGCGCTCGCTTCCTCTTCTATAAAGGCCTCGGTGCTCGTTTGGAACGTGCCATCTACAACTTTATGTTGGATGAACATGGAAAAGAAGGCTATACGGAAGTCATCACGCCTTACATGGTTAACCATGATTCTATGTTTGGGACTGGTCAATATCCAAAATTCAAGGAAGATACTTTTGAACTCAGCGATAGCAATTATGTCCTTATTCCTACAGCTGAGGTTCCTCTAACAAACTACTACCGTGATGAAATCCTGGATGGTAAAGACCTGCCAATCTACTTCACTGCTATGAGTCCATCATTCCGTTCTGAGGCTGGTTCAGCTGGTCGTGATACTCGTGGCTTGATTCGTTTGCACCAATTCCACAAGGTTGAAATGGTTAAATTTGCCAAGCCAGAAGAATCTTACGAAGAATTGGAAAAAATGACAGCCAACGCTGAAAACATTCTTCAAAAACTCAACCTTCCATACCGTGTCGTTGCTCTCTCTACAGGAGATATGGGCTTCTCAGCTGCTAAAACTTACGACTTGGAAGTGTGGATTCCAGCCCAAAATACTTACCGTGAAATTTCAAGCTGTTCAAACACAGAAGATTTCCAAGCCCGTCGTGCCCAAATCCGTTACCGTGATGAAGCAGATGGCAAGGTGAAACTCCTTCATACCTTGAACGGTTCTGGACTTGCAGTTGGACGTACAGTGGCTGCTATTCTTGAAAACTACCAAAATGAAGATGGTTCTGTGACCATCCCAGAAGTTCTTCGTCCATACATGGGTGGAGCTGAAGTCATCAAACCATAAAAAATAAGGTTTAGCTATTTCTAGCTAGACCTTTTTTCGTAACCAAATCAGATAAGCGCCTAATACAAAGACTAAAATAATTAAGCAAATAGCGGTTTCAGCCAGTACCAGATAATCCAGAAATGGAAGTTTCAAGATTCCCTGAGTCATCTTAAGCGAAGTAGCTGTGATAATAGTCGGGAAGGTGAGGGCTGAGAAGGCTGGTTGAAAACCTTGTTTTAAAATATTGGGTAGGCGAGTCAAAACAAAGAAAAAGAAGGATTGAGAAGCCAAAATCATAACGATTAAGAGCCAAGTTGGTAGGCTGGCTCCTCCAACTCGAACTAGAGAAGCCAAGAGCAGAGAGAAAGGAGCACAGTAGATTCCTTCTTGTCCAAGCAAGGCTAGTGGGAGTGGATGTTTCTTTAAATCGCTATAAATAAGGGGATAGAGATAGAAGGTTAGGAGAAACCCAAAACTCAAGGTCGCATAGGCAATTTCGATGATGCCTACAAGAGGATAGGTCAAGGCTGCCACTGCTATCCCCACATAGAGAACCGTCCAGCTTGGAGTAGCATGAACCCTCCGACCAGGACAAGCAAACTTGATGGTAAAACCAGCAATCAAGGCCAAATCCAAGAGAAATGAAAACCACCAGAGCCCTTGCGCTACTAAAGGAAGATGAGGAAACACACGAAAGACATAGGTCGATAAAATCATCCCAGCCATAGGAAAAGTGGCCATCCCTGACAAAAGAGGAGGCTTGGTCAATTCTTGCTTGGTTTCCTTCCAATTAAAGAGATGCAGAATCAGAAAGTAAATCCACAAAATCAAACCTGTCAGACTCAACAGATGGGACAGAACCGGCAACGTATCTAAAATAAGATTTCCAGCTCCTGCCAAACCTAGCAAACAACCTGAAAATACTAAGGGGAGTTTTTTCATCCTAACCTCCAATAATCATGTTAGTTTCAGTATATCATAAAAGCGCTTAAATGAGGGGATAAAAAACGAAGTCCGATTATTTCAGACTTCATTTTTTGCTCAGATATGAATTAAGCATAAGGTTGCAATTCTGGATTAATTGGGGTATTGGCTAGGTTGTTGGCATAGTTACAGAGGCTTGCTAGGCTGACACCCAGAACCACATCCAAGGCATTTTGTTGCGTGTAGCCAGCTTCTAAAAACTCAGCTAAGGCTTCATCTCCTACACGACCCTTGGTATTGATAACTGCCAAGGTAAACTTAGCTAGAGTGTCTAATTTAGGATCTGTTTCAATTGGAGTACGATTGCGAAGAGCTTGAATCAAGTCATCATTCATCTGGATTTGTTTGATGGAAAAGGCTGTGTGACCTGCGACACAGAAGGCACAACCATTGGTCACGGCTGCCGTGATTTGCACCACTTCACGCTCAACAGGTGTCAGACTGTTGCGACGGTTGATAGATGCGACAGTTCGGTAGGCTTCTAAAGCAGTCGGTGCATTGGCCAAGAGACCGATTAGGTTGGGAATATAGCCATTGTTGTCTTTTTCTACTGTTTCAAGAACCTCTTTCACTTCTGCTGGTGCTGATTCTACTGTATGGATTGTAAATGTTGTCATAAGATACCTCTTTTCTTGTTATTAACACTAATATTATTGGAAAATCTTATAAAATCCTGATTCCTAAGTTTATTTAGGATAAAGCTTTATTCTCTCATAAGATTTTCGTTGTATATTATACTCTTCGAAAATCAAATTCAAACCGCGTCAGCGTCGCCTTACCGTACTCAAGTACAGCTTGCGGCTAGCTTCCTAGTTTGCTCTTTGATTTTCATTGAGTATTAGTTTATCACACTTCCAATCATTTGCATAATATATATTATATATCAGCTTGATAAAAATCATTTATAGGCAAAAAAATCACACGAACTGTGTGATTTCATTATTTATCAAAATACTTTTTAGTCTCAGAAATGACGACTGGTGATAAAACCAAGAGGGCAATCAAGTTTGGCAGAGCCATCAAGGCATTGACAATATCTGCAATAATCCAGACCATATCCAACTCGATAAATCCTCCCAATAAGACCATGAGTACAAAGACCACACGGTAGAGCCAGATCAAACGAACACCAAAGAGAAACTCAAAACAGCGTTCTCCATAGTAGTTCCAACCTAGAATCGTTGTAAAGGCAAAGAGAACAAGGAAGATGGTTAAGAGGGCAGGTCCAAAGTGTGAAAAGACTGTTGAGAAGGCTGACTGAGTCAAGGCAACCCCATTCAAATCACCACTCCAAACACCAGTTACCAAGATGGTCAAACCAGTCAGAGTACAGATAATGAGGGTGTCAATAAAGGTTCCTGTCATGGAAATCAAACCTTGCTCTACCGGTTCATTTGTCTTAGCCGCAGCAGCTGCAATGGGAGCAGAACCCAGACCAGATTCGTTTGAGAACACACCACGCGCCACACCATTTTGAATAGCCATTCGAATGCTAGCACCAGCAAAACCACCTACCGCAGCAAGGGGACTAAAAGCTGAGGTAAAGACTAAAGCGATTGTGGCAGGGATTTTCCCAATATTAAAGAAAATAACTGTAAGGGTTCCCACAATATAAATGATCGCCATAAAAGGAACTACGGTAGTAGAGACCTTAGAAATAGACTTGAGTCCACCAAAGACTGCAATCGCTACAAAGACAGACAAGACGAGAGCTGTGATGGCTGGCGAAATAGCCGTTGTATTTTGGATGGATTCTGTAATCGAGTTGACTTGGGTGAAGGTTCCGATTCCCAAGAGAGCAACCAATACTCCTGCTACTGCAAACAAAACAGCAAGTGGTCGCCACTTTTCTCCCATTCCTAGAAGAATATAGTGCATGGGACCTCCCGCTACTTCACCATGGTCGTCCTTGGTGCGGTATTTGATGGCCAAGAGTCCTTCCGCATACTTGGTAGCCATTCCAAAGAAAGCCGCCATCCACATCCAAAAGAGGGCTCCTGGTCCACCAACCTTGATAGCCGTCGCAACTCCTATAATATTCCCTGTTCCAACGGTTGATGCCAAGGCTGTACACAGAGCTGCAAAACTGGATACATCACCATGTCCCTTATCCTGGATAAAAATAAGCTGAAAGGCCTTGGGCAGACGCAAAACCTGCAAGAGCCCTAGCCGAATAGTTAGGTAAATCCCTGTTCCGACCAATAAAATCAAGAGGGGCGGTCCCCAAGCAAAAGCATCGATTGATTTAAGCAATTCTAACATTTCCTTCTCCTATCTTTTCAACCCCAAAAGAAAGAGCACATGCAAGATACATGTACTCTGGAATGCTTAGATAAATGCTAAAAAGCGGTCTATCCTAGCTCTGTCCTTTTACCTGAGAGTTTGAGCAGTTACCTGCCTTGCCCCTTCGGTGCCTTTACGGTCTCTCCAGAGTTCCGTCCATTTACAGTCATGGAAAATCAAACGATTCTCCACTTCTATTAAACTTCATTCGGTGTTGGTATTTAATTGATTCTTATTTTACAAAAAATGTTGGCTTTTGTCAATGTGTTTATTAGTAAAAATTAGTTCAACAGTTTTTACTTTATAAAGTCCAGAATACTGTTATCCTTTAAAAGTCACAATAGTTGCACCGCTGCCTCCAGCATTTTGTGGGGCATAGCCGAAACTCTTGACATGTTTGTTTCTTTTTAGGTATTTGGTAACTCCTTCACGGATGACACCTGTTCCGATACCATGGATGATATCGACTTGCGCCATATTGTTAAGCAGGGCTTGATCGATAAAGGCATCTAGCTCATTCATAGCCTCTTCATAGCGCTTGCCTCGAAGGTCCAGTCTGGCTTGTGGACCACGACCAGAAGTTCGTTTCACAACATTGACTTGTTTCTTCTTGACTTGCTTTTCTTGCTGGGCTTGAACAAGGTCAAATTCTTTCTCTTCCAAGGTCATCTTAATCAAGCCAACTTGGGCTTCCCAGCGGCCGTCCTTGAGTTGACTGGTCAAGGTACCACGCTGGCCATAACTGAGAACCACGATATCATCTCCCACCTTTGGAGCTCGTTTTTTCTTGGCCTTTTGAAGAACCTTGTTTTTAGACAAGTCCACTTTTTCAGGAGCCAATTTTTTCAGCTTGGCCTTGGCTTCAATGATTTCATGGGGTTTGAGTTGAGATTTACTGTGAAGATTTTTGAGAATCTGGTCACTTTCACTTAGGGCCATGTCCACAATCTCAGCAGCTTGTTCACGCGCTTTGTTAAGCTCAGTTTCCTTTTCACGATTGAGCTCGTTGTAAAGTTTTTTAAGAGCACGGTTCATCTTGAGATTTTCTTGCTCCACCTCACGGATATTGTCCAAGCGTTTGCGACTCTCTAGCGTCTGCTCTTCCAATTGCTCAATAATCCGGTTGACATCATTGTCCTGATCAACCTGCTGACTGGCATCCCCTACGATAACCTCAGATAGACCTAGACGTTTGGCAATTTCAAAGGCATTGCTTCGGCCAGGAACACCCTGCATAAAGCGATAGGTCGGGCGAAGAGTTGCAGTATCAAACTCCATGCTGGCATTTTGCACAAAGGATGTCTCAATACCATAGGCCTTGAGTTCCGGATAGTGGGTGGTCGCCATAGTCTTAACTTGACGCAGGCGAAGGTCCTCCAGAATAGCCATAGCAAGGGCAGCTCCTTCTTGAGGATCCGTACCAGCCCCCAACTCATCCAAGAGTAAGAGTGAATGTTGATTGACCTTACCAAGAATATCCACAATATTGGTCATATGGCTAGAGAAGGTAGACAAGCTCTGCTCAATAGACTGCTCATCGCCAATATCAGCAAAAATTTCTTCAAAAATACCAACACGACTTCCCTTATCTGCTAAAATCGGCAAACCAGACTGAGCCATAACCTGCGTCAAGCCCAGAGTTTTAAGCATGATGGTCTTCCCACCTGTATTGGGACCTGTAATAACAATGGCTGTTAAATCTTGACCAAAATGGACATCATTTGCGACGGCATTTTTGACCAAAGGATGGCAGACATGGAGCAATTGAATTTCCTGATTTTCTGACAGCTGAGGAACGACTGCTTGCCTTTCTTGGATAAAGCGGACCTTGGCACGAATCAAGTCCAGATGGCCGATAATCCAAGCATCATTAGCAATCTCAGCCGCATGAGGACGGACACGCTCCGAGATTTCTTGGAGAATGCGAAGCATTTCATAGCGCTCATCTGCTCGCAGACTAGCGATTTCTTCGCTCAGTTTGACCACCTCACGAGGTTCGATATAGACGGTATTTCCACTAGCAGAAATATCATGAACGACACCTGCAATTTTATTGCGGTAGGTGTTTTTGACTGGTAAAACCTGACGGCCATTTCTGCTGGCAACAATCCCTTCTGTCAACATCTGCGCTTTTTGCTTGAGCAAGTCTTGCAAGACATCGCGTACCTGACTCTCGCTATCATGGATTTTTCTACGGATGCGCGCCAATTCTTCACTGGCAAAATTTTCAATGAAACCTGCATCATTAAAGGCTTGGAGATTTCCTTGTAATTGCGGAAAATCATGTAATTTCTCAAACCAAAGGGCTAATTCTTCCAAACTGACATTTTCCAGATTGGCGTAAAAACTTTGCAGTTCTCGGCTGGCAAGAAGCACGCGCTTCAAGAGTAGGAACTCCTCGATATTGAGGTCCGCCCCCATCTCCAACCGCTTGCAGACTCCTGCAATTTCCTTGGTTGCGAGAATGGTAAAATGCGGTTGCTCAACAAAAAGAGCCTGCATTTCCTTCATCTCAGCAAAAGCCTGTTTGATTTTATCTGCTTTGGCAGTCGGAGCTAGCTGTCTCAATTGCTCCAAGCCCTGCTCGGTCAACAAATGGGGTTCAAACAAGGCCTTGACCTTATTGAACTCTAATGTTTCTAATATTTTCTTATTCATCTTTATTTCCTTATCTTTGAATGTCTAGGTGTGGTAGCTTTTTATATTCTGATAGATTCGAATCAAATCTGTAAACAAAGGGCTAGGAAAACTCCTGCCCTTTTTATCCGATTAAATTTGTCACCCAGATTTGTTTGAGCCAACTGGTTGTTACCGGTATGCTCTGGATGATGTGTTTTGCGACGATACTCTTTTCAAGAGGATTTTGTATAGCTGCCATGGGAATGGTTGCTAGTATGGTCAAGGCCATTTGCAAGACAAATAAGGTCACCAACATGGACAAGATCCCTGCTGAAACTTGGAACAACTTACCACCCAGTTTTTTACTAGGAATCAAGTGTAAGAGGAGACCAAGCAAACGACCTATGCTATAGACAACCCCGAAAACCAACAAGTAGCCGATCCCTGCGTAAAAGACCTTATCCAACTGAAAGAGTTGATCCGATGGGAAAAAGAAAGTTCCCTGACCTTCCTGCGGATTTGCATAAGGGAGTAATAAATGGAATTGTTCTCCAAGCCCCTTGTAAAACTGGCCAGCCACAAAAGCCGATGCCAGGGCTGAAATCAGGTAATAAATCTGTAAGAGCAGACCTCTCCGATAGCCGATATAAAATCCCCAAGCCAAGACCAATAGAAGAAGGAGTGAAATCATAAGGAATCCTCAATCTTGCTCTGTTCTTGCTTGCAAGTCACAAGCTTGTGACGGAGTTCTTCTAATTCTTGCTCCTTATCATCAAATTCAATCTCACGGCTGAGCTGAGTTGATAAACAGTTGACTGCCAACAAAAGAGCGATTGTTTCATCATCTGCGCTAGGCATTTGTTCTTTAATTGCTTGGTATTTTTCTGTCGCAACCTTGGCGATTTCCTCCATAAAAAGGTTATCATGTTCGCTTGTCAAGGTTAATGATTTTTTCCCGAATGTAAATTTGAATCGATTTAGATTTGCCATAAAATTCACCTCACGATATTATACCAAAATTCGCTAATTTTGTCAGTTTTTACAAATTTGCCTGCTTTTATGGTACAATAGAAACTATGGCAAGTATAACACTCACACCAAGCGAAAAGGAGATTCAGGCTTTTCTTGAACACTATCAGACCAGTCTGGCTCCCAGCAAGAATCCCTATATTCGCTACTTTTTGCGACTACCTCAAGCAACGGTTTCTATCTATACTTCTGGAAAGATCTTACTTCAGGGTGAAGGGGCTGAGAAATATGCTCGTTTCTTTGGCTATCAGGTTTTAGAGGAAACCAGCGGACAAAATCTCCCTTTGATTGGGACAGATGAGGTGGGAAATGGTTCCTACTTTGGTGGACTTGCAGTTGTGGCTTCTTTTGTCACACCTGACCAGCATGACTTCTTGCGAAAACTCGGTGTGGGGGATTCCAAGACTCTGACCGACCAAAAGATTCGGCTTATTGCTCCTATTCTCAAGGAAAAAATCCAGCATCAGGCACTGCTTCTCTCACCAAGCAAGTACAACGAAGTCATCGGAGACCGCTACAATGCTGTTTCGGTTAAGGTTGCCCTCCATAATCAGGCTATCTATCTCCTCCTTCAAAAAGGCGTTCAGCCTGAGAAAATTGTGATTGATGCCTTTACCAGTGCTAAAAATTATGACAAGTACTTGGCACAAGAGGCCAATCGTTTCAGCAATCCTATCAACTTAGAAGAAAAGGCTGAGGGCAAATACTTGGCTGTCGCAGTTTCTTCTATCATTGCGCGTGATCTCTTTCTGGAAAATCTTGAAAATCTGGGACGAGAACTGAGTTATCAACTCCCAAGTGGGGCTGGAACGGCTTCTGACAAGGTGGCTAGCCAGATTTTACAAGCCTATGGTATGCAGGGACTTAACTTCTGCGCCAAACTGCACTTTAAAAATACTGAAAAAGCGAAAAAACGCTTAGAAAGGTAAATTATGAATTCATTTAAAAATTTCTTAAAAGAGTGGGGATTGTTCCTCCTGATTCTGTCATTATTAGCTTTAAGCCGTATCTTTTTTTGGAGTAATGTCCGCGTAGAAGGACACTCCATGGATCCTACCCTAGCGGATGGCGAAATTCTCTTTGTTGTCAAACACCTCCCTATTGACCGTTTTGATATCGTGGTAGCCCATGAGGAAGACGGTAATAAGGACATTGTCAAGCGCGTGATTGGAATGCCTGGCGACACTATCCGTTACGAAAACGATAAACTTTACATCAATGACAAAGAGACGGATGAGCCTTACCTAGCTGACTACATCAAACGCTTCAAGGATGACAAACTCCAAAGCACTTACTCCGGCAAGGGATTTGAAGGAAATAAAGGCACTTTCTTTAGAAGTATCGCTCAAAAAGCCCAAGCCTTCACAGTTGATGTCAACTATAACACCAACTTTAGCTTTACTGTCCCAGAAGGAGAATACCTTCTCCTCGGAGACGACCGCCTGGTTTCGAGCGACAGCCGCCACGTAGGTACCTTTAAAGCAAAAGATATCACAGGGGAAGCTAAATTCCGCTTCTGGCCAATCACCCGTATCGGAACATTTTAAGAGATCTAAGAGGCCGAGAGTCAAGAATCTCAGCCTCTTCTTCTATCGTGAGAAGTGATTGTTTATTGACTAATACTCTTCAAAACACGTCAGCTTCCATCTGCAACCTCAAAACACTGTTTTGAGCAACCTGCGGCTAGCTTTCTGGTTTGCTCTTTGATTTTCATTGAGTATAAAATAAAAACAATCCCAACTCTCACCTATTCATGCAAAGGAATTTTATGGAAGTTTATTTTTCAGGAACCATTGAACGGATTATTTTTGAAAATCCCAGCAATTTTTATCGTATCCTCCTCCTAGAAATCGACGATACAGACGCAGAAAGCTTTGATGATTTTGAAATCATTGTCACGGGCACCATGGCTGATGTGATTGAGGGAGAAGACTATACTTTTTGGGGACAAATTGTCCAGCACTCCAAGTATGGGGAACAACTGCAAATCAGCCGATATGAACGCGCAAAACCAACTAGCAAGGGCTTGGTCAAGTACTTTTCAAGTAGCCATTTCAAGGGGATTGGTCTCAAGACTGCTCAGAAAATCGTCGACACCTATGGCGACAATACCATTGACGAAATTCTGCAACACCCAGAAAAGCTAGAAGGCATCTCAGGGCTCTCTGCCAAAAATCGTGAGGCTTTCGTCTCCACTCTCCGTCTCAACTACGGAACCGAGATGGTCTTGGCCAAACTAGCCAACTACGGCATTCCCAATAAACTAGCATTTCAAATTCAAGACTTTTACAAGGAAGAAACCCTTGATGTGGTTGAAAATTATCCCTACCAATTGGTTGAGGATATCAAGGGCTTGGGATTTACCATTGCTGACCAATTAGCGGAGGAGCTAGGCATCGAAAGTCAGGCTCCTGAACGCTTCCGCGCCGGTCTAGTTCACAGTCTTTTTCAGGCCTGTATGGAAACAGGGGACACCTATGTTGAAGCTCGGGATTTGCTAGAACAAACCCTTACTCTCCTTGAATCTTCTCGCCCAGTGGAACTGGATCCCAGCCAAGTGGCCCAAGAACTCTCCTACCTGATTGAAGAAGACAAGGTCCAGCAGGTTGATACCAAAATTTTTGACAACAGCCTCTTTTTCGCTGAGGAAGGCATCCGCAGTCACTTGGTTCGTATTCTTGAAAAAGGAAAACAGAAGAGTCATGATTTAGAAACCATTCAAAAACATATCGCTACTGTCGAGGAAGAGCTGGGGATTGAGTATGATAGCATTCAAAAACAAGCTATCTGTGATGCTATCCAGAACAAGGTCTTTATCCTAACAGGTGGACCTGGTACTGGTAAGACAACTGTGATCAATGGGATTATCGCTGTTTATGCCCTCTTAGAAGGACTTAACCTCAGGAAAAAAAGCAATCTGCCGATTCTTCTTGCTGCTCCAACTGGACGAGCCGCTCGACGTATGAATGAATTGACAGGCTTGCCTAGCGCGACCATACACCGTCATTTAGGAATGACAGGTGACGATGATACCAGTCATCTGGAAGATTATCTGGATGCCGACTTTATCATCGTAGATGAATTCTCCATGGTGGATACTTGGCTGGCCAATCAACTCTTCTCCAACATCTCTTCTAACAGTAAAATCCTCATCGTGGGTGACAGCGACCAGCTACCGTCTGTCAGCCCTGGACAGGTTCTAGCGGATCTACTCCATATTCCCTTGATTCCTCAGACTCGTTTGGAAAAAATTTATCGACAAAGCGAAGAATCAACCATAGTAACCTTAGCAAGTCAGATTCGACAGGGCATCTTGCCAGCTGATTTCACCCAGAAAAAAGCAGACCGTTCCTACTTTGAAATTGCTAGTGGCCATATTCCTGCTACTATTGAGAAAATCTTAGGCGCTGCCCTCAGAAGTGGTATCCCTGCTCGTGATATTCAGGTTCTAGCTCCCATGTACCGAGGGACGGCAGGGATTGATGCCATCAACCAGCTCATGCAAGACCTCCTGAATCCACCACAAAAAGACCAACTCAGTTTTGAAGCTCCCCAGTGTCACTATCGTAAGGGCGACAAGGTCATTCACTTGGTCAACGATGCTGAAATCAATGTCTTTAATGGAGATTTAGGAGTCATCACAGACCTGATTCCTGGCAAATACACCGAGTCGAAACAAGATGAGATTGTCATTGATTTTGATGGCAACGAGGTCTCTTACCCACGTAACGAATGGTACAAGATTCGCCTGGCCTATGCTATGAGTATCCATAAGTCACAGGGAAGTGAGTTCCCTGTTGTCATCCTGCCTATCACTAGTGCTAGTAGGCGTATGCTGGAGCGCAATCTCATCTACACAGCCATTACTCGCGCCAAAAGCAAGCTTATCTTACTAGGAGAATTACAGGCCTTCGATTATGCTACTCAACATATCGGAACTGCCCGAAAAACCTATCTGATTGAACGCTTCAGTGATTTATTGGAGAATGTTGAAGAAAAGCAACAAGCGGTCTCTGAAACAGTAACATCAAGTATCTCTGAACAATCCTACATCCTAACCGAAGAAAACTGGGACAGCATCCCAGCCATGATTGGGATTACAGACGCAGACCTCAAAGAGATTTTTGGAAAATAGTGTATAAGAAAACCCACCAATTCAGGTGGGCTTTTTGTTTATTAAGATTATTTTACTGTTGCTGTGCTTGTGATCAACTCAACAGCTTTTTTGATTGTGATATCGTGTTTCAACATATCAGCTGAAAGCAAGCTTTGTACTTGAGCAACTTCCATGTTGTAGTCTGCTGCCAATTGCTCAACTTCTTTTTGGATTTCTTCTTCTGAAGCGTCAAATCCTTCAGCTTTGGCAACTGCTTCGATAACAAGGTTAGTTCTAGTACGTGACTCAGCTTCTGCTTGGTATTGGTTGTGAAGGTCTTCTTGAGTAGTTCCAGTGATTTGGAAGTACATGTCAGGGTTGATACCTTGACGTTGCAAGTTCCCAAGGAATTCGTTTACTGAGCGGTGAACTTCTTCGTGAATCATTTCTTCTGGAAGTTCTACGATTTCAGCGTTTTCTACAGCTTTATCAATTGCTGCACCTTCAACTGCATCTTTGTAAGCTTCTTCTTTAGCAGCAGCCAATTCGTTGCGGTATTTTTCTTTCAATTCAGCAAGTGTTTCAACTTCTTCGTCGATGTCTTTTGCAAGTTCATCATCAAGAGCTGGAACTTCTTTAGCTTTAACTTCGTGGATAGTTGTCACGAATTTAGCTTCTTTACCTGCAAGGTCTTCTGCTTGATAGTCTTCTGGGAATGTTACGATAACATCAACAGTTTCGCCAGCTGAGTGACCTACCAATTGGTCTTCAAAGCCAGGGATGAATTGACCTGAACCAAGTCCAAGTGAGAAGTTTTCACCTTTTCCACCATCAAATTCAACACCGTCGATAGAACCAACGAAGTCGATGACAACAGTGTCACCGTTTTCAGCAGCAGCTTCTTTGATAACCAATTCAGCCAAGTTGTTGCGTTCGCGTTCGATACGCTCTTCAACGTCAGCGTCAGTTACTTCTTTTTCTACATCTACTGATACTTCAAGGTTTTTGTAGTCACCCAATTTAACTTCAGGTTTTGTCACGACTTCAGCTGTGATAACCCAGTCTTGACCTTTTTCCATTGAAGTCACGTCAATTTTTGGTTGAGCAACCACTTCAAGACCAGCTTCTTTTACAGCTGCTTCATAAGCGTTTGGCAAAAGAGCGTTCATAACGTCTTGGTAAAGTGATTCTTCACCAAACTTTTTGTCGAAGATAGGACGTGGAAGGTGACCTTTACGGAAACCTGGAACATTAAGAGATTTCTTCACTGAGTTGAAGACACGGTCCAATTCTGGTTTGATTTGGTCTTGAGAGATAGTGAAAGTCAAGACACCACGGTTTGTTTCTTTGTTTTCAAATGATACAGACATTCTGTCATTTCTCCTTAAAATTTTTTAAATACAGTCTATTATAACATAAATGAGCGACTTTTTTCAAGTAACGAATGCGCTTTTCAATGATGCTAGAGGTACTTGCTCGCTTCTTTGATACTAAATTAAGTCATTTCTCCGATATTATTTTATATAACTACTAAAACTCCTCACGCCCTACCAAACGATGCTGAAAGGCATAGACTGCCGCCTGGGTACGATCACTGACTTCAAGTTTGGCAAGGATATTGGACACATGGGTCTTGACCGTCTTGAGAGAGATAAAAAGTTCGTCTGCGATACGCTGATTTTCGTAGCCCTTGGCAATCAGTTGGAGAACATCTCGCTCACGCGCAGTCAAATCCTCATGTAGTTCCATGTGATTGCGGTGGTATTCAACCTTCTTGCTGACCTCTTGCTCAATGGCCAGCTCACCAGCAGCCACCTTACGGACGGCATGGAGAAGTTCGTCAGCACTAGAAGTCTTGAGCATATAGCCCCTAGCACCTGCATTTAAGACAGGCATGATTTTTTCATTGTCCAAGTAAGAAGTCACAATCAAAATCTTGGCTTCAGGCCATTCTTTGAGGATAGCCAAGGTCGCGTCAATTCCATTCATCTCAGGCATGACAATATCCATGACAATGACATCTGGACGCAGTTCCAAGGCCAAGTCAATTCCTTGAGACCCGTTGGACGCCTCGCCCACAACTTCTACATCATCTTGGAGGTCAAAGTAGCTTTTCAAGCCCAAGCGGACCATTTCATGGTCATCTACTAGTAAAATTTTCATCTTTACTCCTTTATCATTCCTTATCTAGCAGGGGAATACGAATATCAATTGCCATCCCTTGCTTGGGAGCTGTTAATAACTGAACCGTCCCTGCCATATCTTCAACCCGCTCCTTGATATTTCGCAGTCCATAACTCAAGTCGTCTAAACTCCCTAACTGAAAACCAATTCCATTGTCCACCACCTTCAGTTGCAATTCAACATCTGTCTGATAGAGATAGACATCTAAACAAGAGGCCTGGGCATGGCGAAGGGTATTGCTGATCAACTCTTGCAGGATACGGAAAATATGCTCCTCAATTTTCTTGGGCAATTTCGTTACATTATGCTTGAAACCAACCTTGAGATCACTCTTGTCCTCAAGCTCTTTTAAGAGGATTTGGATTCCCTCAACCAGATTCTTCTGCTCCAGCTCAACTGGTCGCAAATGCAAGAGCAAGACCCGCAAATCCTTCTGGGCTGTTTCTAAAATAGCTGTGACACTCTGCAACTGGGGCTGCATCTTTTCTCTATCCAATTTCAAAGCCTGCTGACTGATACCCGATAAAATCATGTGGGCCGCAAACAACTCCTGACTGACTGTATCGTGCAAATCCCGAGCAATTCGCTTCCGTTCCTTCTCGATGATTTCCTCTTCCTGAGCAAGGCTATGATTTTCAGCTTTTTGAAGAGCCTCTGTCAAAAGGTTAAGTTTACCTGACAAGGACTTGAAACTGGCATCCAAATCTGGATCTGCAACCTGAACCACTTCTTGCCCTGCCAATAAACGCTTGAGATTAGTCTGCATTTTTCTTAGAGAAAGCTCTTCGATACCTCTCCAAAACAGGGCTAAGAGACAGGTCATGGACATGCTGAATACCAACAACAAAAAGATAAATTTTTCTGTTTTTTCGACATCGTGCAGAAAGATAGACCAGTCAAAGTCAAGGATTTCCAGCAAGCTGTGGGACAGAAATAAGACAAACAGGAAGGAGGTGAGGACAATGATTACATAAGCTTGTTTTTTCATCCTCTGACCACCTCCACATCCCCAATCATAGTAGTCAAGAAAATCTTGACACTCTTGTTACTCTTGAGATAGTCTCTTGTTTCTTGATGATAGTGTTCATTGCGGAGGGCTCGCTTGGGCTGGTTGAAAAAAGTCAAATCACCATAGAGACAGTTAACGCTAAGGCTGACTTCCACATCTACAGGTACAATGATTTTGGTCGTTCCTACCATCTTTCTGAGGATAATGACATTGTCATGATTGGTTAGGATGACCCTCTCCAGATGAATAGTGTCCTTGCCCATGAGGCGAAAGAGATTGATATCATCAAACTGGCAAGTCTGGTAGCTTGAAAAATGATGGAGATTTCCAAACCAACGATTTTTCTCCTTCTTAACCGTTACCACCTCTTCAAAAACCAAATTGGTCTGCTCTTTTTCCTGGTTCATCATCGGATAAAGAAGAAAGAGG
This sequence comes from Streptococcus sp. 544, assembly GCF_013277385.1. Classification (NCBI taxonomy): domain Bacteria; kingdom Bacillati; phylum Bacillota; class Bacilli; order Lactobacillales; family Streptococcaceae; genus Streptococcus; species Streptococcus sp. 544. Next base: position 40,151 of record NZ_VMMU01000003.1, on the reverse strand, counting down.
CTGTAGATGACCGCAACAAAAATAGCTAAAATCACAAAAGGATTGAGCATGACGATGAAAAAGAAAAGAATGGTTGCCACCACTAAAAGAAGATTATTGCCCTCTTTACCAGTGTAATAACGAATCAAAAGCAAAAAGAGGAATAAAATCAGCAGAAAACGCGAAAAATGCTCTGAAACCATCAAAATCAGAGCTCCTGTCAAAAGACAGGTTTCGATAAATAAAAAGATTTTAAATTTTCTCATAAGTTCATCCTCTGCTTTCTATTTTATCACAATTCAAAAAAGTCACCTCAGTCTAAAGATGGAAAAAAGGCGGTGGTTACGCCTTTTTCATCTGATCCTTTGCTTCTTTTAATTTTCCATAAAGAAGATAGTCTACTTTTTGCAGATCTGCTATGGTGGCACAATTAAGAGCACACATAATCAAGCGTAGATCTGCTTTCCAGCCTTGGACAATGCCAATCACTTCTTCGACTGTGTAGCTTTCAACCAATTCTAGAACTGTTCGAGACAGTCCTACAGCCTTAGCACCAAAGACCAAGCACTTAATCATATCCAGCGGATTCCGAACCCCTCCACTAACTAAGAGTTCGACCTTGTCTTTCCATTCTTGGGCATTGAGAAGGGCCTGCATGGTGGACTGGCCCCATTGATTAAGATAATCACGCTGACCACTGCGACGGTTTTCGATATAAGCAAAGCTGGTGCCACCACGACCTGATAGATCAACAGTTCGAACGCCTAGTTCATAGGCTCTTTCGATGGTCTTGGCATCCATTCCAAAGCCCACTTCCTTGAGGGCAATCGGAACAGGGATTTGCTTGCTATAGTCTGCTAGATTCGATTGCCAGCTTCTGAACTTCCTTTCTCCCTCAGGCATGAGTAATTCCTGCATGACATTGACATGCACTTGTAGGAGAAGAGGATTCATTTCTTCTACCGTCTGAAGTCCTAACTCGACAGGCTTGTCTAATCCAATATTGGTTCCAAGAAGGAGATTTGGATGACTAGACTTGACAGAAAAAGAGGCATCTGATGGATCTTTGAGAGCCGCACTATAAGAGCCTGTCACAAATAAAATACCACAGGCTTCCGCCACCTGAGCTAGTTTTTGATTGATTTCTTTACCTTTTTCACTCCCACCTGTCATGGCATTGATATAAAAAGGAAAAGCCCACTTTCGACCAGCGAACTCTGTCGACAGATTGACTTCATCCAGGTCGTAAAGAGGCAAGGAAGAATGAATCAACTCCACCTCATCAAAGCTATTATAGGAACTTTTCTGCTCAAGGGCATAGCGGATGTGCTCATCCTTACGATTTGTCGTCATGTCCTATCCTTTCTTGGTATAAAAGCTCAATCCCCAGATCGGCCCAACGGTTTTTTAGGGTTTCAGTTGATTGCTCATCAAAACTCAAGGCAATACCACAATCACCACCACCAGCGCCGCTACTCTTAGCAACAGCCTGCAAATCTTGACTGGCTTCTTTCAACTGTCTAAGCGAAGGCGTGTAAATATCTGTACTCAAACCTTCTAAAAGCTGACTGGCTGTTTCCACCTGCTCAATGATTTTTTCTGCATTCCCTTGCTCCAAGGCTTCTACCAAAGAAGCCACCGTTTCTTTTGAGGAACTTAAAAAATTCTGATTGATATTTTGCTTGATTTGCTGAACCATGTTACTAGACACAGCTACTTCCTTGGTCCATCCCACTAGGAAATCACATTCTAGGGCAGGTTTCACTTGTAAGATGGAAAAGCCCCACTCACGCTCCAAAACTGTCGTCAAGTTTTCTTCTTCCAACCAAGCAGCCACCTTCTGGCGATTAAATGACTGGTAGAGAACCAAATCCTCTGCTACAATACAGGCAAGGTCGCCCATGGAACCATTGTCTCCTCGCTTGAGCAAGACAGCACTAGCCAGCTTAAACAAGAGATCTTGATTAACCGAAAGATCATATAGAGCAAGCAGAGCCTTGATAACCAAGACAACGATGCTACCGCTAGAACCTAGACCAAACTTTTTCCCTTCTCGTTCCATTTTTCCACGAATTTCTAGAGAAAAAGGTCGCAAGGTTTGCCCACGATAAACAAGGAAATCTTCCACTAAAGCAATCGTTTCTTGAATCAAGCTATAGTCAGGATTTGGCGTCAAATCCACTGCGAAATCAAACATATCCGAATAGATACGATAACTATCTGAAAAAGCAATCTCGCCCTTCATATAGATGGAGATAGCCTTTATCAAGGCCAACTGCCCTGGCTCTAAAATAGCATATTCACCTGCCCAATAGAGCTTTCCGCAAGTTTTAACAGCAATCATCTTGGCTCAAATCCTTTGTTTTTGACACAATCAAGCGATAACGTTGACCGAAGATTTCTGATAAATGCTCCAAGTCTTTCTCCTGACAGAGGACCTTAACATTGGGACCAGCATCCATGGTAAAGTAGCAGGCCTCTCCTTGCTCACGAAGCTGGCGAACAAAGTCCATAGCCTCATAAGAGGCATCCGTCAGATAAGAAAAGGCTGGACTAGCAGTCTTTGTCGTAGCATGCATAGCCAGGGCATTTTTCTCCGTTAATTCTCCAATCTTGGCAAAATCATTTTCCTTGAGATAAATCAGCATATCCTGATAATCCTTCTCAGACTGACGAACCCAGTCGTCAAAAGTCGTCGAGGTTTCCACACAAAGTTTCATCCCGTCACGGCTAGAGATTGGTTTTTTCTTGTCTTCTAGCACCAACATAATCATAGCTAGTTTCAGGTCTGTCTCTACAGGGTAAATCTCTCCGCTATCCTTGTCCCAGGCACCTAGCGGTCCATAAAAACTCCGAGAAGAAGAGCCTGAGGCAAACTTAGCCTCCTGCGCCAACTGACTCCGATTCAAACCAAGCTTGAAATAAGCGTTGCAAGCCTTGACCAAGGCGGACAAACCACTAGAACTTGAGGACAGGCCCGCTGCGGTAGGCATATTGTTTTGAGTATCGATACGGACAAAGTCCTCACCTTCTGGACGGTAACGGTCGATAATCTTACTCATCTTGGCATGCTCCGCTTCATTTTGTAGCTGACCATTGATATAAAATGCATCAGCTGTCGCATCCGTCGATAGAGATGACAAAGTCGTCTCCGTGTACATATTTTCTAAAGTCAAAGAAATACTGCTAGTAGCAGGCACCATTTCTTTTTCTTTTTTCTTTCCCCAATATTTGATAATAGCAATATTTGCGTAGGAACGTACTGTTACAGGCTCTCTATCCATGTCTTAACAGCTCCTTTCTCTTCTAATCTTTCTGCTAGTTCTTGTGCGTGTGTCAAATTGATTGCCAAGGCTATGATACAGCCTCCAAGCCCACCACCGCTCATCTTAGCACCCAGAGCACCATGACTAAGAGCCGTTTCAACTAGAGAATCCGCCTCTGGGCTACTAACACCAATTGCTTTTAAATGCAAGTGTGCTTTACTGAGGATTTGCCCCAGTCCTTCAGCATCTTTTCTTGTAATCGCTTCTTCTGCCTGCTGGGTCAATTCTCCCAAAGCATGCAAAAACGGTAGGGCATCCTTTCCCTTACTTTGAACCACTTGGATGGCTTCACGAGTGTGACCATAAACGCCTGTATCTGCAATCACCAAATAGGCGGATAAATCCATCTCAAGCTCTGTAAATCCTACATTCTTAATAAAACGAATAGGCTGGTCACTGAGACAGGTCTTGGCATCCAAACCACTAGGATTCATATGGGCAATCATCTCCGCCCTATTGACCAAGATTTCCAATACATCATGAGGCAGATCAGCCTCATAGTAGTCAAATACCGCACGAATGGCCGCTATGCTGATAGCAGCCGACGAACCCATTCCCCGCTTCTCAGGGATAGCCGAGTCAATCTCACAGCGAATGCAGGCTTCCTTGATATCCAAATACTCCAGAGAAGCATAAACTGCCATAGACAAGGTATCTTCCTCATAGAGACGCCAAGGACTCGCTGCAGGAACTACCTTACAAGTCACCTCCACCTCCAAAAGAGGCAGGGAAATGGCCGGATAACCGTAAACGACCGCATGCTCCCCTATTAAAATAATCTTACTATGTGCCTGACCGACACCAACCTTTTTTGTCATGTTATCCTTTTACTAGACGAAAAAGCCGTCTCATTTTTTCATACAAGTGTTTATTCTTTCCTATCTATTTTATTATATTTTCACAAAAAAAGCGATTGTTTCCATTCACAATCGCTTTTCCCATTATAGGGATATATTTCCATCATTTCATTATTTAAACGATTTCTAGCATATCCTATTCTTCTCGTTTTTTAGGAAATACCGTCAAAGCACCTAGGATAGATAAACCACCTAGAGCTACCAACCATTCATCTTGTTGACTACCTGTCTGAGGTAGTTCATCCCGCTTATGCACTTCAGTACTTCCTTGATTCCAATTCTCTGAAGGAGTTGGAGTTGGGGTTGGTTGCGGTTCTGGCTTAGGTTCTGGCTTAAGCTCTGGTTTTGGCTCCGGCTTAGGCTCCGGTTTTGGTTCTGGCTTAGGCTCCGGTTTTGGTTCTGGCTTAGGCTCTGGTTTCGGTTCAGGCTTAGGCTCTGGCTTAGGTTCCGGCTTCGGTGCGTTAGCTGTAAATACCCATGTTCCTATAAATTCTACATCTGCTTTATTTACTGCTTTACTTTCTGCATCGTATTTTTTAAATACCCATTTTCCATCATTTTCTGTATCAACATACTCTGTTTTTGTTGGCTGAATTGTTGTTACATTTGATTTATCTACATAACGGTTTTGGTCTGTTGGTTTATAGCCTTCTATTGCTGCTGGCAATGTCTTACCTGGTGTCCCACTTTCAAATTTGTATGTTACACCGTATTTATTAGCTTCGAATACCCATGTTCCTATAAACTCTATATCTGTTTCATTTACTGCTTTAATATCTTTATCGTAGCCTTTAAATACCCATTTACCATCCTCTGCTTCAACTTTGTACTCTGTTGTAGTTGGTTTAATCGCAACTACATTTGCTTTATCTACATAACGGTTTTGGTCTGTTGGTTTATAGCCTTCTATTGCTGCTGGTAATGCTTTACCTTCTGTTCCACTAACGAATTTGTATGTTACACCGTATTTATTAGCTTCGAATACCCATGTTCCAATGAACTCCACATCTGCTTTGTTTACTTGTTTTTTAGCTTCATCATAACCTTTGAAGACCCATTTTCCATCGTTTTCTGCATCTATATACTCTGTAGTTGTCGGTTGTGTTGGTGTTACATTCGCTTCATTTTCGTAAGTAGCTGTATCTTTTGGCTTATAGTTTTCGATTACTGCTGGTAATACTTTTCCCTCTGTTCCACTTTGGAATCGGTAGGATACATTATAAAATGTAACATAACCTAGTTCTAAAACGTTAGCTTCTACTTTGTTAATAGGTAAATTTGTAGCTGAATCCAGGCTTAACCAGCCACTACCGATTCTACCTGCACTTGGATGAACATTACCCTCAACAGAACCTGTTACTTTTAGTACTGTATTTCCATTTGTATCTGCTAACTCTTTGGCTTTATCTTGATTAATACGAACAACCATCTGATTGATTTCTTCATCACTCTTATTAGGGAATAAAGCTTTAAGTTCTGTTGATGTAAGAGATCGAAGTGTCATATTTCGCAGAATTGTTTCAGCAATAGACTTACCTTCATCCGGTTTTACTACACTCTCAGCTATACGCTCATTTCGTTCATTTTCCGATCTATTACTATCATATCCGTTTAAAGATCTAAGAATCATTCTAAATGTTATATTATGGTTACCTTTAGTTTCAACACCAAATGTGACTCTAGGGTCCGTATTACTAACGATTGAATTAAAGCTATCTTTTGTATTTCCTAAGGCTGTCCCTTCTTTTGAATACACATTTAGGATTTCCTTCGTTCCATCTTCCTTAATTCCAAGAGCATACAATGGTCTCCATGAGTAACCATTAAACTCTGCATATAATTTTTCCGGAACAACTAAATCTTTGTCTAAATTCACATTTAAGTCTACATAGGTGTAAGTTTTTTTCTTTTCATCTAATTTAAAATTATTATCCTTGTATGTGTTGGATAAAACCGGACCAACATATCCTACATGAGGATTTCTATACACAGTCATCGCTGTAGTTTTATCCATTTCAAACTCAGCTTTTAAAACCACTTCATTCACTTTTGTAGTATCATTATTGTCCGGTTTATACTCATCAATGATACGGCGGGTATTTTTTTCTTTGTCTTTTATTTCTTTATTTAAATTAGTATTAGGTAATACTTCTTCTGATTCTACATTCGTATCAATATGAACCTTATTATCATTAATGGCAAATTTATTCATTCCACCTATAATCGCAAATCCCATAGAAAATTTATCAGCAGGGAAAGGTGTATCTTGGTCATTTAGACTGGCATAAACACCATATAGCTTAGAATCAGCTGACAAGCCATTCGGAAAGGCTGTAGCTATAGTGTCTTCTGCCGAGAACAGTCTTGCACCATCTGCAATTTTCCTATTTACTGGCGGCATATCAGACCAACCAAGAAAAGTTTTTGCAGCGCCACGGAAAAGACCTGGATTAGATAAGGGACTCCCTAATTTATCTGTAGCATTCTTATATGTATTTTCAGTATCTTTTTTTTCGTGTGATTCACTTGTCCATTGACCAATAAGACTTACTTTACCATCATAATTTGCTGGTTCTGTTGCTCTTTCAAGCCCTCTAGGTTTTTCCTCATTATTTCTTGCTCCATCGCTATCCTCTGGCTTAATATCTGTTGGTACAGCTCTATCACTACCTAGCGTTGTACTAGGCACATCATTTCCATTTCTTACTTCCGCTGCACGAGGTACTCCTTGAAGAGAGTTTCCATTACTCTCAGTTGATGCAGCTGTATTTGTATTTGTATTTGTATTTTCTATTTCTGTGTCACCAGTATTAGCACCAGAAGTGCCTAGTGTGCTTGTTGTACTTGCTGAACCTGGTGTACTTGGTGGGGCTGGTGTGCCTGATACTGGTTCGTCTGCTCCTGGTCCATCCGCTTGAACAGTCGCCACACCAGTTACAAAAAATAATACGGAAGCCACTGCCACACTGGCTACTCCCAAATGATGTTTTCTAATAGAATAGCGTAAAACTTTTTTCCCGTTTTCTTCACATTTTCTTGACTTAAAGTTCATTTTCATCCTCATTTCTTTTTTACAAATGGGTACTTACACCCCCCCCTTAAATATTTAAGTATTTAAAGAAGGTTCGATTTTTAAGCCTAAAATTGTAATTATTGTGATGCTTTCAAAAAAACACTTGATATTACACTAACATTATATACCTTTTTCTAAAACATGTCATGTAAAACTGGGCAAAAACTCAATTTTGTTAAAAATAAGTAAATAAGTAAATCTTTCCACAATAAACCGCATATTATCAAGTTTTTGCCAATTTTTTGACGCCTGATAATATGCGGTTTTCTGATTTTAAAAACTTTTTATCCAGTATCACTTCGTGAAGCTGCACTCTTACTTAAAATTTATCTCAAATTACAAAATACTATCATTATTTATCGAACCCATTCACCATTATAATTGACAGAATAGCCATCTACAGTCGTATTTACTGCCAAAGTACCTGAGCTATAAGCGTAGTACCATTTGCCATTAACCTGGAACCAACCTGTCTTCATATCTCCATTACTTGCATTTAGGTAGGACCAAGTTGAACCATCTTGATACCAACCAGTTGCCATGGCTCCTGATGAACGGAGATAGTACCATTTGTTAGCAAGATTTTGCCAGCCCGTTTTCATATCACCATTTGACTGCTCTAAATAATACCAAGTTGAGCCTTCCTGATACCAGCCAGTTGCCATGGCTCCTGATGAACGGAGGTAGTACCACTTATTGCCAAGTTGTTTCCATCCAGTTTGCATGATACCAGTTTCTGGATTTAGATAGTACCAAGTTGAATTATCATTGATCCAACCTGCACGTCTTTCACCCCCAAGGTAGTCTTTCCCTGAATAACCTATTTTTGCTAAGTAATACCAGTTAGACTGATCATAAAGCCAACCTGTTTTTAAAGAATGGTCTTGATCAAAGTAATAATTTGCTAATTTAAGAACTTCTGAGCCTTCAAAGCCTTCACCATATTTTTTGCCAACATTTAACGAATCCTTAACTTCTAATTGTTTCCATCCAACAAATTCTTGTAGCACCCCATCTTGTCCAAAGTAGTACCACTTCGGTTGAAGGGCAATTTCGAAAACTGGTCGATTATCAAATAAATCATCACGATAACCTGTCCCAGGGATTTCTAAGTATTGCCAACCGACTACCATTTCTCCACTATCACCAAAATAGTAGGTTTTACCGTCTATTTTATGCCAATAGATTGCTTTATGGTCATCTTTTATATAATATTTTCTATTATCCTTATCAACAAACTGTCCACCTGTAGTATCCGCCAATACTGCACTTGTCGCTAGCAAACCAAAGAAAAAGACTGCTAATGCGATTGGCATCAATTTTTTTATTATTTTCATTAGACCTATCCTCCATAACTGATTGTAGCAAAGACCCGACTGCATGTCAATATATAGAAATCTTTCAAAAAAAGCAGTTACATAACTGCAACTGCTTTTCTATTCTTGCATGGTGTAACCAACACCACGTACTGTTTTAATGTAGCTTTTTTGACCTTTTACATCAAGCTTGCTACGTAGATAACGGATATAGACATCCACGATATTGGTCTCTGTCGCACTTTCATACTTCCAGACACTTTCCAACAACTGCTCACGAGTCAGAACTTTCTTGCTTCCCATGAGAGTAGCCAAAAGGTCATACTCACGACGGGTCAGAGCAATCATCTCCTCGCCACGATAAACGGTATGATGTTCTACATCCATACGCAGATTGCGGTAAGACGTTGGAACCTTCATCTGACTACAGTGTTGATCGATGAAGTCCCGACCTCGGAAAATCGCTGAAATACGAGCTACCAAATTGTCAATAATAACCGGCTTATAGATGTAAGAAACGGCAAAGCGTTGGATTGTCTCAATCTGATCTTGCAATTCTTCGCGATGGTCCAAGACCATGATGACTGAAGCTGGCTTAGTCTGACTCAGCTTATCTGCAAAATCCTGGGCTGTCATATCCCCCAGACGAGCATTCAATAAAATCAAGTCATAGTCTGTCTGAAGAGCCATGGAGAGGGCTTTTTGCCCCTCCTCAACCTGATCAACTCGGTATTGCTCTTTTTGGAGTTCCAAACTTAAAAAATGAGCTAGATTTCGTTCTTTCTCAAGTAATAAAATCCGTTTCCCCATGGCAGACCTACTTATTTTTCGTCATACCAAGAGTAGTGGAAGGTTCCTTCTTTGTCTTTACGTTGGTAAGTGTGGGCACCAAAGTAGTCACGTTGCGCTTGGATCAAGTTAGCTGGAAGGTCAGCTGAACGGTAGCTATCAAAGTAAGTAATAGCTGCTGAGAAAGTTGGGACTGGTACACCAGCTTGAACAGCAAGAGCTACGATATCACGCACTGCTTGTTGATACTTAGCAGTAACATCCAAGAAGTACTCATCCAAAAGAAGGTTGGCAAGGTCTGCATCACGGTTGTAAGCATCTGTAATCTTTTGCAAGAAACGAGAACGGATGATACAGCCATCACGCCAGATAGATGCGATGTCTGCAAATGGCAAGTTCCAGTTGTTTTCTTTAGAAGCTACACGCAATTGAGCAAAACCTTGTGCGTATGAAATGATTTTTGAGAAGTAAAGGGCTTGACGAATCTTTTCAATCAACTCAGCCTTGTCTCCTTCAAATTTGAAGTCAGCTGGTTTTGGAAGAACCTTGCTAGCATGTACACGTTCTTCTTTGTAAGTAGAAATGTAACGTGCAAATACTGACTCAGTGATTAGTGACAATGGCACACCAAGGTCAAGTGATGATTGACTAGTCCATTTACCAGTTCCCTTGTTACCTGCGGCATCAAGGATGTAGTCTACGATTGGTCCATCTTGACCTTCGTCGTCTTTACGGCTCAAGATATCAGCTGTGATTTCAATCAAGTAGCTGTCCAATTCACCCTTGTTCCACTCAGTAAAGATTTCAGCCATGTCTTCTGCAGAAAGGCCTAACAAGTGTTGCATCAAGTCATAGCTTTCTGCGATCAATTGCATATCACCGTACTCGATACCGTTGTGAACCATTTTCACATAGTGACCAGCTCCATCAGGACCGATGTAAGTCACACATGGTTTGCCATCTTCTGGTGCTTTAGCTGAGATTTCTTCAAGAACATCCGCAACCAATTCGTAGGCCTCTTTTTGTCCACCAGGCATGATAGAAGGACCTTCAAGGGCACCTTTTTCACCACCAGAAACCCCAGTACCGATAAAGTTGATACCTGAGTTTGCCAATTCTTCATTACGACGGATTGTATCTTTGTAGAAAGTGTTTCCACCGTCAATCAAGATATCACCCTTGTCAAGGTGTGGAAGAAGGGCTTGGATAGTAGCATCCGTACCAGGTCCAGCTTGAACCATGAGCATGATACGACGAGGTTTTTCGATTGAGTTTACAAAACTTTCAACGTCATAGCTTGGTACAAAGTTCTTTTCAGGATGGCAAGCAATTACATCTTCAGTTTTTTCTTTACTACGGTTGTAGATAGCAACTGTGTAACCACGAGATTCAATATTAAGGGCAAGGTTACGACCCATTACGGCCATACCTACGACACCAAAGTTAGCTTTTGTCATTTGACACTCCTCTTGTTTGATTTGTTTTATTTTATCATTTTTACTTTTGAAAAGAAAGAATTTTGTAACGACTACTTAGAAGTCCAAGTCATCCGCATGACCAGCGCCATTTCCGACAAAGTAGCCTGTCTTACAGTTAAGGGTAAAGAGATAGGTTCCATCTGGCTTGTAGAGATTATAATAACCATTGCCGTTAACGATATTGACACGTTCAAGGATATATTGGTCTCCAGTGATATAGCCACGTGAACGTGAAGTCGCTAGAATTTGTTCCAAGACACCATCCGCAAAATCCCAAGCAGAGTTGTTACTATCATCAATAGCAGACTGATTATAGGCAACACGACTGGCACTTCTTTGAACAGCAACCCCTGCACTCGAGAGACCCATATTGACTTCACTGCGACTACTTCTAGTCTCATTTGAGGTAGCATTTGAACTACTTGGGCTTGTCTCACTGGTCGTATTTGAGCTTGCTTGACTAGAGCTTGAGCTACTAGTTTGACTTGAACTTGAGCTAGAAGTACTTGTTTGCTGGCTCTTACCAAGGCTGATAGCCTTATCTAGCACTTTATCAAGCTCCGTATTTCCAGTTTTAATATCTGTAAATTTAGCATCCGATTTGGCTTTAGCATTGGTATCCAAAACACCATCAACAATAGCTGGTTTTTCAAATTGTGCATTGACATCTTGAATAGCCTTGATTTGCGTTGCTAGACTATCATATTTAGATTTGGCAAGCGTATGTTCACGACTCCCTTCCAGCTTATCAAGTAAAGTCTTGAGTTGACTCAGTTTATCAAACTGGCTATTTTTCAAAGCCGTTTTATTGCTGTCTGTATAGAAAGCGTCATAAAGTGTATTAAAATCATCCACATCTGATTGATTGGCTGTAGTTGATTGAGAAGTTTCAATTTCCTTGGTCGAGCGATTCACTTGACGGTAGACATAATAAGCACTGACACAGATAATTACTGATACAAGCGCTAAGACAGTCAAAATAAAGCCTTTTTTGCTTTTCTTTTCTGAGTCTTCTTGTTCCAGACGAGAAAGGTTTTGCTCCTCTTCCACTTCTTCAGTCATTTCTGTTGGATTTTCATCCTCTAGCAATAGAGGATCCAAGCCTTGCTCCTCATCGTCCAGAGGTAAGGGAGGTAAGATGTCTTCAGAAGATGGAACTTCCTCCGAAGAAGCTTCTGACTCTTCTACAGCTTCACGCATCTCTTGAATTAAATCATCCAGACTCTGAGTTTCAACTAACTCCTCTTTTTTGTATTGGCGAGTCGCAAACTTATCTGCTTCGATTTCATCTTTGTGTTGTTTAACATACTTGTCCAAAATGGAATCCTCAGGCAAGACTCCTGCTTCCACTTCTTCATTTTTACGAATAGCTTGACCAACTGTTAGCTCTTTTGCTTCATCAAAATCAAATTGCGGTTCTTGACCTTCTTTTTTATGACGATTTCGTCTTTTTTTACTCATGAGTATCCCTTTCTATTTTACCTCTTGCCGTTTAACACGCTGACCAAAATATTGATACAGATCCACTTTCAAGGTTCCGTTGTATAACTTACGCTTCTTATCTGCTTGGCTACCATACTTGCTTTCAAAGGCTTCATCACTAGTTAGGATAAATTTGCTCCAAGTTTTCAGTGGTGCAAATACTTGACCCATCTCAGCATAAAGCTTGGTCACCCCTGCATCATCTGATAAACGTTCTCCATAAGGCGGATTGGAGATAATCACGCCATTGATTTTATCGGAACGCAAATCCTGCACGCGCATCTGTTTAAAAGTAATGTCTCCTGCAACACCAGCTGCCTGAGCATTAGCTTTAGCAATTTCTACCATACGTGCATCGATATCACAGCCCATAATATCCAGTTCCAGCTCACGGTCTACTTTTTTAGCCGCTTCTGTACGCACTTCTTGAATCAAGCGGTCGCTGACCCAGTTCCATTCCTCAAATGCAAAAGAGCGACGAAGTCCTGGTGCCATCTTTCGAGCAATCATGACTGCCTCGATACAGAAAGTCCCCGAACCACAGGTCGGATCAATCAAAGGCTTGTCTGGATACCAGTTAGAGAGTTGCAAAATGGCTGCTGCCATGTTTTCCTTGATAGGAGCGCCGCCTTTTTCGGTACGATAACCACGTTTAAAGAGACTGGAGCCTGTCGTATCAATCATGACAGTTGCCACATCTTTGAGAATAGAGACCTCAATCTTAAACTCTGGGCCATTCTCCATCAGAGGAACCCCTTCTGGGCGAGCATAGTGTTTCTGCAATTTCTTAACAACAGCTTTCTTAGAAATAGCCTGAACACTGGGTTCATTATGTAGTTTAGATTTAACACATTTGGCTTTTGAAATCGGGAACCGAGCTCCGAGTGGTAAATAATTTTCCCAATCTAAAGCGAAAACTCCCTGAAACAGCTCTTCAAAAGTCTTAGCCGGGAACGTTCCTACGATAATCTTGATACGGTCTGCTGCCCGAAGCCAGAGGTTGGTTTCGATAATGGCTCTCACGTCTTCTTGAAAACGAACACGTCCATTTTCAACCTGACAATCGTAGCCCAGCTCTCGCACTTCTCGTCCTACAACAGCTTCAAGCCCTGCTGCCACAGTTGCAATTAAATTAAATTCTTTTTTCATGTTACAGTCTTGCAAGACCTTTCTATATGTCCACTTTAAAAAATGAGGTTGAGAAAATTTCTCAGCCCCAACCTATATGCAATTTTTTATAAGCCATGTTTTGTTCCAGAAGTGACTAGGACCACTTCCTTCGATAATCATCTGTCTACCACTAACAGCTTACAGCTGATAGCAGTCAGAATACTACGTTCGTTTCCGCGTACTCCATGCCCCGACCAAAATTTGGGTTGCTAGCTTGAGGGGTTTACCGCGTTCCACTCTCTCTGTTTCCAGAAAGACTCCGTCACTGTGGCACTTTCAAGCCTACTCTGACCTATCCAAGGACTTAGCCATTTCAACTGCCGTAACGATTTCTCGTCCCTAGGCTTATGGTTTCGCCTAGCACAAACACTACAGGCATCACAGCCTGTGCTAGCATGGACTTTCCTCATGAGAAGCAATTCTCCTCACGCGATTATCCAAAAATTGCATGTAACAAGACCTGAATTACAAATCAGTATTGTCTAAAATTTGTTTACCGAATACTTCTTTTTCAAGACGATTCAAGCGTTTCAAAATATCAAAATTCGTCATAGAAGATGAAGCTGCCACATCAATTGGATCTGGGTGACTAGGACTTGGAGCCGAACTCACTTGCGGTTTACGAGTTAGTTCTTCCTTCAAATCCGCAATCTCCTGACGAAGTGACTTGACCAAGGCAGCATAGGTTTCATAGTCCTTGATGACATCGTCTAAAAACTCATCAACTTCTACCTTGCTATACCCACGAACTTCACGTCCAAACTCTTGTTCAAAAATATCTTTTGCTGAAAAAATAATACTTGTCATGTCTCTCTCCATTCTCGCTTGCTAGTATTATTATATAAAAAAAGGCAAACAAAAATCAAGGTCAAAGCTTCAATTTTCGGAAAAATTTTCAGCAAGTTCATTTAATTGATCAAATGTTAATCTCTTTATAAAATAGTCCTCTTGATTTTTCATCTTTTGGTAAAAATAAGCTAGTTTCGTCTCATTTTCTTCATCATAAAAAAGATAGGAACTAGTCGTGTTTTCCAGCAAAAACTGCTGGTAATCTCTTAACTGCCCCTTGTGCTCATAGCGAGGATAAGCATATTTGACAAAGTCTACCTGCTTAAAACGACTCAGTTTCATCTGATTGCCTTCATTCCAATTTTCCCCATGGGTTTCAAAAGCAAAAATGGTGGCCAACTGGAAACCGTACTCGGTTTTCATCTCCTGAGCAACCTCTAAAACCCAATATTCAAAACCCAAACTTCCTGTAAACACAAGCCAAGACACCCCATCTGCTGCCATAGCCTCTAAATCTTTACGTATTGCTTTTTTTATCAATTTAAGACGAGGATCCTTATCAGAAAACAAACCCAAATCAAAAGCAGAATAGCCCAAAACCAAAGCTGTAGCCATTTTTAACCCTTTCTGTGCAAATTTATGGTATAATAGAGTGATGTTATTGTACCAATAAGGAGAATTATGGTCAACTATCCACATAAACTTTCATCACAAAAAAGACAACCATCTCTTTCTCAACCCAAAAATTTCGCAAATCGAGGAATGTCTTTTGAAAAGATGATCAATGCTACCAACGACTACTATTTGTCTCAGGGCTTGGCTGTTATACACAAGAAACCAACCCCTATTCAAATCGTACGAGTGGACTATCCACAACGAAGTCGTGCCAAGATTGTTGAAGCCTATTTTCGACAAGCTTCAACGACGGACTATTCTGGCGTTTATAATGGATATTACATCGACTTTGAAGCCAAGGAAACAAAACAAAAACGTGCGATTCCGATGAAAAATTTTCATCCACATCAGATTCAGCATATGGAACAAGTCCTTGCCCAACAAGGAATCTGCTTTGTCCTTCTTCACTTTTCTTCTCAGCAAGAAACCTACTTATTGCCGGCATTCGATTTGATTCGCTTCTATCATCAAGATAAGGGACAAAAATCAATGCCACTTGGATATATTCGAGAATATGGATATGAAATCAAGGCTGGTGCCTTCCCTCAAATTCCTTATCTCAATGTTATCAAAGAACATTTATTAGGTGGTAAAACAAGATGAACAAACCAACGATTCTGCGCCTAATCAAGTATCTGAGCATTAGCTTCTTAAGCTTGGTTATCGCAGCCATTGTCTTAGGCGGAGGAGTTTTTTTCTACTACGTTAGCAAGGCTCCTAGCCTATCCGAGAGTAAACTAGTTGCAACAACCTCTAGTAAAATCTACGACAATAAAAATCAACTCATTGCTGACTTGGGTTCTGAACGCCGCGTCAATGCCCAAGCTAATGATATTCCCACAGATTTGGTTAAGGCAATCGTTTCTATCGAAGACCATCGCTTCTTCGACCACAGGGGGATTGATACCATCCGTATCCTGGGAGCTTTCTTGCGCAATCTGCAAAGCAATTCCCTCCAAGGTGGATCAACTCTCACCCAACAGTTGATTAAGTTGACTTACTTTTCAACCTCGACTTCCGACCAGACTATTTCTCGTAAGGCTCAGGAAGCTTGGTTAGCGATTCAGTTAGAACAAAAAGCAACCAAGCAAGAAATCTTGACCTACTATATAAATAAGGTCTACATGTCTAATGGCAACTATGGAATGCAGACAGCAGCTCAAAACTACTATGGTAAAGACCTCAATAATTTAAGTTTACCTCAGTTAGCCTTGCTGGCTGGAATGCCTCAGGCACCAAACCAATATGACCCCTATTCACATCCAGAAGCAGCCCAAGACCGCCGAAACTTGGTCTTATCTGAAATGAAAAATCAAGGTTACATCTCTGCTGAACAGTATGAGAAAGCAGTCAATACACCAATTACTGATGGACTACAAAGTCTCAAATCAGCAAGTAATTACCCTGCTTACATGGATAATTACCTCAAGGAAGTCATCAATCAAGTTGAAGAAGAAACAGGATATAACCTGCTCACAACTGGGATGGATGTCTACACAAATGTAGACCAAGAAGCTCAAAAACATCTGTGGGATATTTACAATACAGACGAATACGTTGCCTATCCAGACGATGAATTGCAAGTCGCTTCTACCATTGTTGATGTTTCTAACGGTAAAGTCATTGCCCAGCTAGGAGCACGCCATCAGTCAAGTAATGTTTCCTTCGGAATTAACCAAGCAGTGGAAACAAACCGCGACTGGGGATCAACTATGAAACCGATCACAGACTATGCTCCTGCCTTGGAATACGGTGTCTACGATTCAACTGCTACTATCGTTCACGATGAGCCCTATAACTATCCTGGGACAGATACCCCTGTTTATAACTGGGATAGGGGCTACTTTGGCAATATCACCTTGCAATACGCCCTGCAACAATCGCGAAACGTCCCAGCCGTGGAAACGCTAAACAAGGTCGGACTCAACCGTGCCAAGACTTTCCTAAATGGTCTCGGAATCGACTACCCAAGTCTTCACTACTCAAATGCCATTTCAAGTAACACAACCGAGTCAGACAAAAAATATGGAGCAAGTAGTGAAAAGATGGCTGCTGCTTACGCTGCCTTTGCAAATGGTGGAACTTACTATAAACCAATGTATATCCATAAAGTCGTCTTTAGTGATGGGAGTGAAAAAGAGTTCTCTAATGTCGGAACTCGTGCCATGAAGGAAACGACAGCCTATATGATGACCGACATGATGAAAACTGTCTTAGTATACGGAATCGGACGTGGAGCCTACCTACCTTGGCTTCCACAAGCAGGTAAAACAGGTACTTCTAACTATACTGACGAAGAAATTGAAAAGTATATCAAGAACACTGGTTACGTAGCTCCAGATGAAATGTTTGTAGGGTATACCCGCAAATATGCAATGGCTGTATGGACAGGCTATTCTAACCGTCTGACACCACTTGTAGGCGATGGCCTTACGGTCGCTGCTAAAGTTTACCGCTCTATGATGACCTACCTGTCTGAAGGAAGCAATCCAGAGGACTGGAATATGCCAGATGGCATCTATCGAAATGGGCAGTTTGTTTTCCAAAATGGAGCAAGACCGACTTGGACTGAAACGACATCCCAATCATCTTCAACCGAAAGCTCATCAACAAGTGCAGAAAGCTCTACTAGTCAAGCACCAGTAACAAGTCCTGATGCTAGTACTAATGGTCAAAATCAAGCACCAAATGCACCAGGAGCCAATCAAAATCCAGCTCCACAGACTCCTCAAGTCCAACAACAACCACAACAGTAAGATGAAGAAAATCCTGAGAACTCTAAACTCAGGATTTTTTCATTTTCAAAATAAAATACAGAAATCAAGTAAAGTAGATTGAAATATAGTGAAGTGAAATAAAAACAGGACAAATCAATCAGTATAGTCAAATCAATTTCTAACAATGTTTTAGAAATCAAGATGTACTAATCTAGCTTCAATCTACTATAAAAACTAAGCAAATTGATTAGAAAATTCAAATCATACTCAATGAAAAGCAAAAAGCAAACTAGGAAGCTAGCTGCATCTTGCTCAAAACACTGTTCTGAGATTGCAGATGGACGCTGACGTGGTTTGAAGAGATTTTCTAAGAGTATCAATTTCTAAAAATATTTTATGAGCTACAATATGCCGGTCTCGATTCAATACACTGTAATATTTGAAACAAGAGTGTACCGGTTCAGTGTCAACCAGCTATAGTCTACCATTCCTCATTTCACAATAAAACGCATACTATCAAGGCTTCATCACCTGACAATATGCGTTTTTCTTTTAAGGACTTTTTGCTCAGTCTCTTTTTATCTTATTTCACATGTTTTGCGAGTTCTTCTTGCGCTTTTTTATTGGATTCTGCTTTTTCTTTCATCCATTTATCTTGAGCTTTTTGATATTCATCTGCTGTGACTGCCTTGTCTTGAAGTTCAAGGTATTTATACAAGACTGGGTCACTTGTACCTTTATTTCCTGACAATGCAAATGGTATTGTAAATGGTACCATCTTAGACAAGATTGGACGACCAGTTTTAGAAGTTGTTGGGATGATCAAAGCACTGTCGGTCAACCAAGCTTGGGCTGCAGCGTATTTATCATATCGTTTAGCAACATCTATAGTCTCATCACCAGCCTCAGTAACCAATTTTTCGTAGTCATATAGACCTACTTTTTTAGCAGCTACATTATCTTCCCCTGAGTCAAATCCTAAATATGTTTTAGTGCTTTCTCCTACAGATGGTTTGATAATATCAAGGTAGGTTGATGGATCGGCAAAGTCTGGACCCCAACCGACATTATCTGATAAATCCCAGTCTTCGCCAGCAGCATTTTCGGCAAATAGAGTTACATTAAGCAATTCATCTTTTTGCAATTGTTGGATATCAATAATGACATTATCAGTTCCTAAAGTTGCTTCCAAGGATTGTTTCATAGATTGGACACGTTGAACTTTTGTAGTTGCTGTCTGGTCAACTGGCATATCCAAATGAATTGGGAAAGTCACACCTTCTGCTTGTAAAGCTGATTTAGCTTTAGCAAATTCAGCCTTGGCTTTTTCTGGATTGTAGAGACCATCTTGTGAATCGGCCAGATTAACATCCTTCCATTCATCCCCATAGGTTACTAATTTTTCTTTGACCATATCGCCAAAGTTTTTCCCATCTGCTTGAACAAATGTTGGTGGCACAAAGAGATTACGCAAGATTTTGCTTGCTCCAGTTTCTCCATTCAACTGAGAGGCATAAGCTGTACGGTCAAATCCAAAGGCAATAGCCTGACGGAAATCCTTGTTTAAGAGCGCCTTTTTAGTAGATGTCTTTTGTTCTTCGCTAGTCTTAGATGTGTGTTTATAAGATTGACGGTCAATATTTGTTCCTACTAGATAAGTCGTAGAGTCTTGTTGCGTATAGACGATATTGTCTTTCATACTCTTCTCAAGCTCTGCGAAACTTGCACTTGTTGGATAAAGACGAGCTGCTGTAAGGCTACCATCTTTAAAGTTTTCTGCTGGTTTGCTGGTATCTTGCCCATCCCAGAATGACAATTTGACCTTGTCAATATGCACATTGTCCTTATCCCAATAGTTCGGATTTTTCGCAAATTCAACAGAGGATTTGGTCACAATGGATTTCAACAAATAAGGGCCGTTATACAAGAGACTACTTGGATCCGTCGCTTTGGCAAAATCATCCCCTTTTGAGTTCAAAAACTCTTCATTGACTGGCGCAAGCACACCCATGGTTGTTTTTGAGTTCCAAAAAGTTTCAGGTTTGTTCAAGGTGTATTGGATTGTTTGGTCGTCAAGCGCTTTAATCCCGACTTGAGCAAAGTCTGTGATTTCACCTTTGGCATAGGCATCCAGACCTTTGATTGAATCCTGTACCAAGTAAAGGGCTTCTGCTTTCTTATCTGTTGCATATTTAAGTCCTGTTACAAAGTCCTGAGCCTTAACAGGAGCATACTCTTCTCCCTCAGATGTATACCACTTGGCATCCTGACGAATCTTATAAGTATAAGTCAAGCCATCCTTAGAGACAGACCAGTCTTCTGCCAATGAAGGAACAAGGTTCCCGTATTTATCATTTTCAAGCAATCCATCAATCACATTACTAGTAATCTCAGAAGTTGCTGCCTTACCAGTTGTCAAATAGTTGAGATTATCCGGATGTGTCTCGTAGGTAAATGCAAAGGTTTTTTCACCTTGAGCGCCTGAACCCCCAGAACAAGCAGCTAAAACACCAGCTGCTAATAAGGTTACTCCCGCAAGAGCCAATACTTTTCTTGTTTTCATAGTATTCTCCTTTGTTTTTTTATTCATTATAGACTCTTTTTCAAGTCCTGTCAATAGAATTTTCTGAATTTTAAGAGTTATTTGTTATATTTGATATATTCTGAAAAATAAAATTGTTCATTTAGGCCAAAAAAGCCAACATAGGTTCTCTTCTGATAAACAGAAAAGAATCTTGTTGACCTTACTTCTAAAAATCTTAAGTAGCAAAGATTCTAAAATGACAGAATCCTTGCATTATTGTCCCAACTCTTCCTCGACCACTTCCAAAGCCCGTTCGATGACCACATGCATGTCATAGTATTTATAATCAGCCAAACGTCCACAGAAAATGACCTTATCATTCTGTGCTGCTTCTTCTTGATATTTAGCAAACAGGACATTGTTTCTCTCATCATTGATTGGATAATAAGGCTCATCTCCTCGTTTCCAATCAGCTGGGTATTCACGAGTAATAACCGTTTTAGCTTGTGTTCCGTACTCAAAATGTTTATGCTCAATAATGCGAGTATAAGGAATTTCTCGTTCTGTGTAGTTCACTACAGCATTTCCTTGATAGTTTTCTTCATCTAAAACTTCATGCTCAAAACGAAGACTACGGTATTCTAACTCACCATGTTTATAATCGAAGTATTGGTCAATCATCCCCGTAAAGACAAGCTTTTCAGCTGAAGCTTCTAGTTCTTGACGATTGGCAAAAAAGTCAAGGCCAAGTTCTATTTCTACATCCTTGAGCATATTTTCGATGATAACGTTATACCCCCCAATTGGAATCCCTTGGTAACGGTCATTAAAGTAGTTATTATCAAAAGTCAAACGAACTGGTAGACGTTTGATGATAAAGGGTGGAAGGTCAGTCGCAGAACGTCCCCATTGCTTTTCAGTGTATCCTTTAATCAACTTTTCATAAATATCTGGACCGATCAACTTGATAGCCTGTTCTTCCAAGTTTTTAGGTTCAACGTCCTTCATGTGAGCCGTTTGCTCAGCAATCTTATCTTTGACTTCTTGAGGAGTTTTTGTCCCCCACATAGCATAGAAAGTATTCATATTGAAAGGTAGATTATAAAGGCTACCCTTGTAATTAGCTACAGGCGAGTTGATGTAGTTGTTAAATTCAGCAAATTGATTAACATAATCCCACACTTTTTTATTAGAAGTATGGAAGATATGGGCACCATATTTATGAACATTAACCCCTTCTACACTCTCACAATAGATATTCCCACCAATGTGGTCACGTTTATCAATAACTTTTACTTTTTTTCCACGCTTAGTCGCCTCATAAGCAAAAATTGCTCCCGACAAACCAGCGCCAACGATTAGATAATCGTACATAGTCTCTTCCTTGTCATTTATCTTTACATCTCCTTAACTATAGTAAAAGAGAGAATCTTATACTCTTCGAAAATCTCTTCAAACCATGTCAGCGTCCATCTGCAACCTCAAAACAGTATTTTGAGCTGACTTCGTCAGTTCTATCTACCACCTCAAAGCTGTACTTTGAGCTAACTTCCCAGTTACTCTTTGATTTTTATTGAGTATTCGTTTCAATCTATTTTAGCACAAAACAAATCATTTCTCAGTTTTCAATAGCCGAGTGATTTAAAAAGACAAGCACCAAAACTGATGTTTGTCTTTATAATTCTCCTTAAAAAGCTATTTCCCATTATTTAACATGATTTTCTGCTTCTTTTTGGGCTTTTTCGATAGCTTTTTTGCTTTCTTGCTCCCATTTAGTCTTAGCTTCTTCAAACTGTTTGGTCGTCACAGTGTCTTTTTGCAGTTTCATGTACTTGTAGTTATTGCCATCACCCTTGATACCAACCAATGAATAGCCTCTTGTAAATGGCGTTACTTTGGTTACAGATGCTGTTCCACCACTTGACATAGCTGACATAATCAGAGAATTGTCAATCATCCAAGCCTGTGCTTCAGCATATTTTTCATAGCGTTTGGCTACATCTTTATTTTCACTATCTGCATCTTTGAGCATCTTAGTGTAGGTATCAAGACCTAGACTAGTGATTTTTTCCTTATCTTCCTTGGCATCTAGTCCAAAAATCTTAAGGTAGAATCCATCCTCTGCATTGAAAGGATTGAGATAAGTTGATGGATCCTGATAGTCACCCACCCAACCATCAAAGTTCAAATCGTAGTCACGATCAGCTGCTGTCGGTGCTAAGAAGGCTATATTATTAAAATCATCTGTTGAAAGTTGCTGAACATCAATGACAATGTTATCAGCACCTAAAACTGACTCAAGGGTCTGCTTAACTGAGTTCATACCTGTCACGGCATTTTTACTTGTCTGATCAACCGCCACATCCAAGTGAATTGGGAAGGCCACACCTTGACTTGTCAATTCTTTTTTAGCTTCCGCAAATTTTGCTTGGGCTTTTTCTTTGTTGAAATAGGCATCCTGAGCATCTGCCAAGTTAATACCTGACCATTCTGTACCATAGTTGACCAATTTAGAAGCGACTACTTCTCCAAAGGTCTTGTCTCCAACTTGGACAAATGTAGGAGGAACCAAGGTGTTACGAAGGGTCTTGCTAGCCGCCTCTTCCCCATTTGACTGGGCAGAATAGGCTGTGCGGTCCAAGGCGAAGTTCACTGCTTGGCGGAACTTCTTGTTCAAGACAGCTGTCTCAGTTGACTTCTTCTGCTCATCTGTCGTTTTAGCAGTGTGATTGTAGGCCTTACGGTTGACGTTGAAATTGAAATACCAAGAAGTCTTGTCCTGCAAGCTATAGACGATATTATCCTTATATTTCTCCTTGGTCTTGGCGAAGTTAGAACTATTTGGATAAACCCCAGCGATTGAATAAGCGCCACTTTCAAAGTTACGGATGGTCAATTCTTGGTCTGAGCCATCAAAATAAGCCAATTTCACATGTTCAATTGATACTTTGTCATGATCATAGTAATGCGGGTTCTTCACATACTCGATCGATGATTTTGATGTGAAATCTTTTAACAAATAAGGTCCGCTGTAGAGAATGCTATCTGGAGATAGGGTCCCAAAATCTTTGCCTTTTGAGTTTAGAAACTCTTCGTTTACTGGGAAAAGAATACTATTGGTTGTTTTTGAGTTCCAGTAAGGTTCTGGGCGTGCCAAAGTATACTCAACAGTCTGGTCGTCAATGACCTTCACCCCAACCTTAGAAAAGTCAGAATCTGCTCCTGTAATATAATCATTCAAGCCCTTGATCGAGTTTTGAACCAAGTCAATGGCCTGTGATTTATTATCCACTGCATACTTAATACCTGTCACAAAATCTTGTGCCTTGACTGGGGCATACTCTTCACCGTCAGCTGTGAACCATTTGGCATCTTTTCTCAATTTGTAGGTATAAGTCAGACCGTCGCTCGAAACAGACCAGTCTTCTGCCAAAGATGGAACTAGGTTTCCATGGTTGTCATTTTCAAGCAAACCATCAACTAGGTTGGTAATGATAGCCGTATTATCAGCGTAGTAGTCTAATAGATAGTTAAATGTAGTTGGATTTCCACTAAAGGTTGATGAGTAAGTTTTTGTATCTGAACCTGATTGTCCGCAAGCAGCTAAAAGCAAAGCAGCCGCAACAGTCAGGCCTGCACTAAGGACACGCTTTTTTGTAGTCATCTTCTTTCTCCTTTATGTTAGTTTTTATAACATAAGTTTATTTTACCAAAATAGTGGGAATTTGTAAAGTTAATTGAATTTTGAGAATGAAAGTTTATAAATCTTAGCCATAAAAAAACAAAGGATTTCTGTCTTTCATACAGTCCTCCCTTGTTTTTATACGATTTATCATTTAAATATCAATAAATTAACTGATAACCTAACGAAAGCAAGATTCTCATTCACATTATTTTATGTTCTTTTCTAAATCCTTTTGATACTGAGCATTCGATTCCAGTTTTTCCTTTTGCCACTTTTTGAAGGCCGCATCATACTCTTTAGTTGTTACAATATCATTTTGAAGTTCCATTCCTTTAAAAATAAATGGATCCCCCTTAATACCAACCTGTGAATAAGCTTTGGTAAATGGAACAGTACGACTAACCATAGGAGAGCCCCCTGAAGAAGCAACTGGAATAAGAAGTGAACTATCAGTAACCCAAGCCTGTGCTTTGGCATACTTTTCGTATCGTTTATCAAGATTACTTGTCTCAGAAGCCGCATCATCCAAGAGCTTCTTGTATTCATCCAAGCCAACTTTCGCCACAACTTCAGGATCCTTGCCCTTTATTATACCTAGATGTTTCAAGGCAGAACCCTTCTTAGCATCTAAAATATTGAGATAGGTTGCTGGATCTTGGTAATCTGGTCCCCAACCTGTTCCGTTCAAATCATAATCTTTTTGGGTTGGAACTTTAGCTTGAGAAGTAATACTTTCCTTCTCATTATCTGTCATTTGAAGAACATCTACAATGACATTCTCCGTTCCAAGCGTTTCTTCAATTGATTGTTTTAGCGAATTGGTTTGTTGAACCGCAACTACATCTGTCTGTTCTACTGGCACATCCAGATGAATCGGGAAACTCACTCCCTTAGCTTGCAATTCTGACTTCGCTTTTTCAAATGCAGACTTGGCCTTTGTTGGATTGTAAATTGTATCCTTACCATCTGTGAGAGTCACATCTTTCCACTGTTCTCCATATTTCAGTAGTTCATCCTGAGCCAGCTGTCCGAAGGTCTTCCCAGCTACTTGAACGTAATTATCTGGCACTAGACTATTACGAATAATCTTATCTGCACCCTCTTCACCGTTTAATTGGGCCGTATAGGCGTGGCGATTAAATGCAAAATTAAGAGCCTGACGGAAGTTCTTATTGAGAAGAGCTTCTTTTGTTGATGTTTTTTGTGACTCATCTGTTTTAGCTGTTTTATTGTAAGACTGGCGGTTTACGTTCACAGTGAGGTAGTAGCTTGTTGCCTCTTGTGGACTATAGACAATCTTATCTCCGTACTCTTTCTTAGTTGACTCAAAGTTTGAGCTTGCTGGAAAAAGACGTGCAGTGGTATAGGCACCTTGTGTAAAGCTACGAATTAAGGATTCTTGATCTGAACCATCATAGAATGTCAATTTAACATTATCAATTTTGACATTGTCCTTATCCCAATAGTTAGGATTTTTTTCATATTCAATCACAGATTTAGAAATCAAAGATTTCAAAAAATATGGACCATTGTAAAGAATACTTGATGGAGTTGGCGCTCCGTACTCCTTGCCTGTTGCATTCAAAAATTCTTCATTTACAGGAAGCATGGTTGCTGTTGTTACTTTAGAGTTCCAAAAACTTTCTGGTTGATTAAGGGTATATTCTACCGTATAATCATCAAGAGCCTTCACACCTACAGTTGAGAAATCGTTTGTCTCACCACTAACATAAGCCTCCAATCCTTTGATAGATTTCTCGACCAAAGAAAGACCATCAGACTTTCCATCTGCTGCATGTTTCAGACCTGTAACAAAATCCTGAGCTTTAACTTCCGCATACTCTTCTCCTTCTGAAGTATACCACTTCACACCTTTACGAAGTTTGTAGGTATAAGTCAAGCCATCTTTAGAAACTGACCAATCCTCTGCTAGAGAAGGAATGAGATTCCCATATTTATCATTCTCTAAAAGACCGTCGACGACATTACCTATTACGTCAGAAGTTGAACTTTTACTTGTAAGGCTATAATCCAAGGATGATGGATCAACTGCATAAACATAAGAGAATGTTTTGGGAGCATCTGCATTCTTTTCACTTTTCCCACAAGCTGTTAAAAGAATGGCTGTGCTCAAGGTCACTCCTGCTCCTAAGAGCCACTTTTTCGATTGCATAAATAATCTCCTTCAAAATAGTATTTTCACTATTATACCCTATTTTTTTATAAATGCAAGACTTCTTGTAGAATTTGTTAGAAAATTCTAACAAATGTTTTTAAAAGAGTTTTTACACAACTTTTAGCAAAAAGAGGCTGGGAAAAAAGTCTTTAAAACAAAAAACGCATAATATCAGGTCTTGAAAAAACTTGGTACTATGCATTTTATTGTGGAAAGATTTACTTCATTTTCTCCTGAAGTCGAGTTTTTGCCCAATCTCTCTCATTTTAGTCAGTCAATTCCACACAGAAAGCATCCCATGGAGCCAAGATTTGTTTTTCAAAGACTTCTTGAGCTAGGGTGTTTTCAATCAAGACCGATTTGACTTTTCCTTCTACTGCCAAGTCTTGTTCTTCATTGGACAAGTTAGCCACAACTAGGAAACGACGGTCGCCATCTTTACGGATGTAGGCAAAGATCTTATCAGCCGTATCAAGCAATTCAAAGTCAGCTCGAATCAGCCAGCTGTTCTCCTTACGGATTTGGACCAACTTCTGATAAGTATAGAAAATAGAATCTGGATTTGCCAGCGCTTCTTGAACATTAATTGCTTGATAGTTTGGATTGACTGCCAACCAAGGTTGACCTGTTGAGAAACCGGCGTTTTTGCTTTCGTCCCATTGCATAGGGGTACGGGCATTATCACGTCCAATGACACGGATACTGTCCATAATTTCTTCCAGCGGAACACCTTTTTCAAGAGCCTCACGCGCATAGTTAAGGGATTCAATATCTTCTACTTGATCCAGTGTTTCAAAGGGATAGTTGGTCATCCCAATCTCCTCACCTTGGTAGATATAAGGAGTTCCTCTCATAAGATGAAGCAAGATTGCAAAGGCTTTGGCAGATTTTTCGCGGTATTCTTGGTCATTTCCCCAGATTGAGACGATGCGAGGAAGGTCATGGTTGTTCCAGAAGAGGGAATTCCAACCGTCCTCAACTCCTAACTCTGTCTGCCATTTGTTAAAAATTTCTTTTAACTTAGCGATATTCAGCTCTTTTTGATAATGCCATTTAGGTTGCCCTTCCTGATACTGAAGACCGATATGTTCAAACTGGAAGACCATAGACAATTCTTGACCCTTTGGATCAGAGTAGAGCTTGGCAATCTCTGGCGTTGCTCCCCAAGTCTCCCCTACTGTTAAGAGATTCTTATCGCCAAAGGTAGCCTGATTCATCTCCTTGAGATAGGGGTGGAGCATAGGACCATTATTGACTACCTTCTCGTCAGGGATTTTCCCAATCATATCAATAACATCCATACGGAAACCGCCAATCCCTTTATCAATCCAGAAATTCATCATCTCATAAATTTTCTGGCGAAGTTTTTCATTTTCCCAGTTGAGATCCGGCTGTTTCTTACTGAAAAAGTGGAGATAGTATTGACCTGACTTTTCATCGTATTCCCAAGCAGATCCGCTAAAGATAGAGTCTAGGTCGTTGGGCTCATCGCGCCAGATATAGTAATCTCTCTCAGGGCTATCAGGATTTTCACAGGCCTCGACAAACCAAGCATGTTCATCTGAGGTATGATTGACCACCAAGTCCATGATAATACGAATATCACGCTTCTTGGCTTCCGCAATCAGCTCATCCATATCCTCCATGGTTCCGAAAATAGCTGCAATCGCTTGATAATCGGCAATATCATAGCCATTATCATCCATGGGGCTGTCATAAACAGGAGAAAGCCAAATCGCTGTAATCCCCAGCTTGGCTAGATAGTCTAACTTACTAGTAATTCCTGGCAAATCGCCAATTCCATCTCCGTTGCTATCCATGAAACTCTTTGGATAAACTTGATAGACTACGGCATTGTGCCACCATTTTTCTTGCATCTTCTTACCTCATTATTTTCATAATCTATAGTCTATGATAGCGCTTTTTAGAATTTTGTGCAAGCGTTTGCCTAATCTTTTTAATTTCTTTTTTGACTCCATAGTTTCCTAACTTCCAATTTTTTATTATAATAGAGGTCAGAGGTAAAAAAATGAAAAAACAAGCTTTTAGTTCTGAACAATATTTGAATCTACAGCGCGACCACATTTTGGAGCGCATTAACCAATTTGACGGCAAGCTCTACTTGGAGTTTGGTGGCAAAATGTTAGAAGATTTCCACGCCGCTCGTGTTCTTCCTGGCTATGAGCCAGACAACAAAATCAAGCTCTTGCAAGAATTGAAAGAGCAAGTTGAGGTTGTGATCGCCATTAACGCTAGCAACATCGAACATTCCAAAGCACGTGGTGACTTGGGCATTTCTTATGACCAAGAAGTTCTTCGTTTGATTGACAAATTCAATGAATTAGGAATTTTTGTTGGCTCAGTGGTCATTACACAATACGCTGGCCAACCCGCTGCAGATGCCTTCCGCAACCAACTTGAGAAAAACGGAATTGACTCTTATCTTCATTATCCAATCAAAGGATATCCGACGGATATGGATCACATCATTTCTCCAGAAGGTATGGGGAAAAATGACTACATCAAAACCAGTCGCAACTTAATCGTCGTAACCGCTCCTGGACCTGGTTCTGGAAAATTGGCAACCTGTATGTCCAATATGTATCACGACCAAATCAATGGTATCAAGTCTGGCTACGCTAAATTTGAAACCTTCCCAGTTTGGAATCTTCCCCTTCATCACCCAGTCAATTTGGCCTACGAGGCTGCCACAGCAGACCTTGATGATGTCAACATGATTGACCCCTTCCATCTCCAAACCTACGGAGAAACCACTGTCAACTACAACCGTGATATTGAAATTTTCCCAGTGCTCAAACGCATGTTGGAACGTATCCTTGGTGAATCTCCATATGCTTCTCCAACAGATATGGGTGTCAACATGGTTGGTTTTGCTATTACAGACAATGAGGCTGCTGTCGAAGCTTCTAAACAAGAAATCATTCGTCGCTACTATCAGACTGTTCTTGATTTCAAAGCCGAAAAAGTTGGCGAATCTGCTGTCAAGAAAATTGAGTTGCTTATGAACGACCTTAGTATCACACCTGCAGACCGTAAGGTTGCTGTCGTTGCCCGTCAAAAGGCAGAAGAAACTGGCGGACCAGCCCTAGCCCTTGAATTGCCAACTGGGGAAATTGTCACAGGTAAGAACTCAGAACTCTTTGGTCCTACAGCCGCTGCTCTTATCAACGCTATCAAGAAATCAGCTGACATCGCTAAAGAAGTGAAACTAATCGAACCTGAAGTTGTTAAGCCAATCCAAGGTCTTAAAATTGATCATCTCGGTAGTCGCAATCCACGCCTTCATTCAAATGAAATCCTGATTGCTCTTGCCATCACAGCTACAGAAAATCCTGATGCCGCTCGTGCTATGGAAGAGCTTGGCAATCTCAAAGGAAGTGAAGCTCACTCAACCATCATCTTGACAGATGAAGACAAGAACGTCCTTCGCAAACTAGGTATCAATGTAACCTTTGACCCTTACTACCAATACGACCGCTTGTATCGTAAATAAAGATTTCAACCTCTCCAGCCTCGGAGAGGTTTTCTCTCTGTCTCAGGAGCCGGCTTTATGTTATAATGAAAGAAGAAAACTGAAAGGATTTACCATGTCAAAAGAAGTTATTGTTGAAAGTTTTGAACTTGACCACACCATTGTTAAAGCACCCTATGTTCGCTTGATTGGGGAAGAAACAGGGCCAAAGGGAGATGTCATCTCCAATTATGATATTCGCTTGGTGCAACCAAATGAAGACTCTATCCCTACCGCTGGTCTGCACACTATCGAGCACCTCTTAGCTAAACTCATACGTACTCGCATTGACGGTATGATTGACTGTTCACCATTTGGTTGCCGCACAGGTTTCCACATGATTATGTGGGGGCGTCACACCAG
Source organism: Streptococcus sp. 544 (assembly GCF_013277385.1). Lineage (NCBI taxonomy): Bacteria > Bacillati > Bacillota > Bacilli > Lactobacillales > Streptococcaceae > Streptococcus > Streptococcus sp. 544. Next base: position 10,220 of record NZ_VMMU01000003.1, on the reverse strand, counting down.
TGCTGAAATCGCAGCTGTTATCAAGGATTCGCTCAAGGAAATCGCTGAAACTACTACTTGGGAAGACGTCCCTGGAACAACCATCGAATCTTGCGGAAACTACAAGGATCACAGCCTCTTCTCTGCTAAAGAATGGGCAAAACTCATCCTAGAACAAGGGATTTCAGATGATGCCTTTGAGCGTCATGTGATTTAAACATAAAAGGAACCAGTTTTTTTCAGCTGGCTCCTTCTTTTTTTATTCTCAAAATTTTGTCTTATACTCAATGAAAATCAAAGAGAAAACTAGGAAACTAGCCGCAGGCTGTACTTGAGTACGGCAAGGCGACGTTGACGTGGTTTGAATTTGATTTTCGAAGAGTATTAGGCTTTTTCACGAATAACCAAACCACCATCTTCCATATCTGCTTCCAGATGTTTAGCATCAAGGTTATCCAAGTGGAAGTCTGTGACTTTGTCACGGATTTGTTGTTCAACCACACGACGGAGTGGACGAACACCCATGACTTCATCGTAGCCTTCCTCAGTCATGTATTCTTTAGCAGCTTCGCTCACTGCCAAGTCAATGTCTTTCTTAGAAAGCGTCTTGTTAACTTCAACCAACATAAGGTCTACAATCTTAGAAAGGTCTTCCTTAGTCAAGTGCGAGAACTCGATGACTGCGTTAAAGCGGTTGAGGAATTCTGGACGGAAGAATGGTTTCAAACGGTCCATCAATTCTGGTTTGTCCGCATCTTCTGTCAAGTTGGCTTCATAGCCAAATCCAGCATTTGATGTCGCAATAATGACAGTGTTCTTGAAGTTTACTGTATTTCCTTGACCATCTGTCAAACGACCATCATCCAAAACTTGAAGGAGAAGGGTGATGACTTGAGAGTCAGCCTTTTCAATTTCGTCGAGAAGGACGATTGAGTATGGATTGCGACGGACGCGTTCTGTCAAGGTATTGTTGTTGTCATCGTAACCAACATAACCTGCAGTTGTACCAATCAATTTAGATACGGCTGTGCGGTCGCTGTATTCTGACATGTCCAAACGGATGATAGCATCTTTCGTTCCAAACATATCGAGCGCCAATTGCTTAGCAAGCTCCGTCTTACCAACTCCAGTTGGACCTACAAATAGGAAGCTACCGATTGGGCGATTGCCTTCATCAAAACCAGCACGGTTACGACGGATGGCTTTTGCTACTGCTTCTACCGCCTTATCTTGACCAATAACTTTCGTCTGCAAACGATGACCCATATCTTTCAAACGTTCGATGTCCGTAGCCCCCATTTGAGATACTGGAATACCGGTCATTCGTTCTACAGATTCAGCCACATCGTTGACACTTGCAGTCACTTTCATATCTTCTGTGTGGTTTTCGATTTTCTTTTCCAATTCTGCGATGCGTGTTTTATAGTTTAGAGCTGCTTCAAAATCTTCTGACTCAACAGCTTTTTCTTGCTTGTCTTTTTCTACCTCAATTTCACGTTCAACAGCATGCACATCTGTTACAGGATGCTGAGCTGCCAAGTGAGCCGCCGTTACATCGACAAGGTCGATAGCCTTATCTGGCAAGCTACGTTGAGGAATATACTGAACAGAATAATCCACCGCTGCTTTCAAGACTTCGTCTGGCAAGATGACATTGTGGTGTTGTTGATAGAGGTCACGAATTCCTTGAAGAATTTTAAAGGTATCCTCTGCAGAAGGAGCATTAACCTTGACTTCGTTGAAACGACGAGCAAGAGCTGCATTCTTCAAGATGGTGTTACGGTATTCATCTTGAGTCGTTGCCCCAATCACTGTCAATTCTCCACGAGAGAGGGCTGGCTTGAGAATATCCGCAAGCCCTTTAGAACCACTGTCTCCACCCGTACTACCTGCACCGAGGATTTGGTGAATTTCATCAAAGAAGAGAATGATATTCCCTGCTTCTTTCACTTCATTGACTAGGTTTTGGACATTTTCTTCAAAGCTACCACGATATTGAGTCCCAGCCTCAAGACCTGAGATGTCAATGGAAATAATTTCCTTGTTCTTGATAGCAGCAGGAACATCACCATTCACAATAGCTTGTGCTAAACCTTCGACAACGGCTGTCTTACCAACACCTGCATCTCCGACAAGTACAGGATTGTTTTTAGTACGGCGTGAGAGGATTTCAGATGCTTCTTGAATTTCCTTGTTTCGGCCGATAACAGGATCCAACTTGCCTTCACGAGCTTCTGCTGTCAAGTTTCGACCTAGTTTAGCAAGGACACCGTCTTGTTTCATACCTGATGCCTGTTGTGGCATTTGGCCATCAACTTCTACATTTCCTGGCAATTGACCCGTTGCACGATAGTGAGCAAATTCCTCAGGTGTGACTTCACGGCCGTTAATCAAGTAACGACGGTTTTCTGAACTATATCCACGCATACCACCCATCAATTGGTTAAATAAATCATCCATGTTGTTAAAGTTATTAAAGTTGTTATTCATATTTCATACCTCGTTTGTTTTCAAATTTACTTAGTCAAAATAATTTGACTTTCTCTGACCTTTGTTTCAAAAAATTTAGACTAGCTATTTACTACTCTACGTATAATTTCAGGTTTTTCTTTGTCAAGCAGGAGTAGACTATCTTTACTTCTGAAGATTTCTAGATTAAACATAGACACACCTCTTTCTACTTTACTTTAAATAAGTGTTCGAGTAAGGTTTTCATTTACCTTACGTTCATAATATACTACATTAGTCAGAAAAGGTCAAGAGATTTGACTTTGACTGACCAATATTTTTTTAAACTCTTCGGAAACCTCTTCAAACTACATCAGCTTCGCCTTATCTACAACCTCGAAACCGTGTTTGAGCAGCCTAAAGCTAGCTTCCTAGTTTGCTCTTGATTTTCATTGAGCATAAGCGTTCTAGTAAGGCTTTCATTTACCTTACGTTCATAATATACTACATTGGTCAGAAAAGGTCAAGAGATTTGACTTTAATTGACCAATATTTTTTACACTCTTCTAAAATCTCTGCAAACCACATCAACTTCGCCTTATCTACAACCTCAAAATCGTGTTTTGAGCTGACTAAAGCTAGCTTCCTAGTTTGCTCTTGATTTTCATTGAGCATAAATGTTCTAGTAAGGCTTTTATTTACCTTACGTTTATAATATACCACATTGGTCAGAAAAGGTCAATAACTTTGACTTTGACTGACCAATGTTTTTTAGAATGCAAAAACACCCTGAAACGTCAGGGTGCCATTCTTACATCAAATATAAAATTGCTAGGGTCAGGAGACTTGCTAGAAGCCCAACTCCCCAAAAGAAGAAGTCAACCTTCCACTCGCTCCAAGGATTTCCTTTACCAGACAATCCTCCAAGCTCAAAATGGTGATGCACAGGCGTCATACGGAAAATACGTTTACCACCTGTCAGTTTGAAATAAGTTACTTGCATCATAACAGAAGTTGTTTCAAAAACATACACAATTCCGATAATCAAGAGAGTCCATTCTTGGTGGAGGGCCATAGAAATAGCTGCCAACATTCCACCTAGGGCCAAACTTCCCACATCTCCCATAAAGACCTTGGCAGGCTTATGGTTAAAGACGAAGAAACCGAGTAAACCACCAATCATGGCAAAAATCACCAGGAGAATATCCATCTGGCCTTGCACATAGGCAATAACTCCATAGGCAGACAAACTAATCGCCACTGAAATACTAGCCAGACCGTCAATACCGTCTGTCAAGTTGACTGCATTTGAAAAACCGACTAGCCAGAAAAGAGCAAAGAAAATATAGAAAAATCCCAAATGAACTGGATAACCAAATACAGACAGGATATCCCCTCCACGCTCATAGAAAAGATAGAAGATAACTCCACCTAGAAGCTGAAGAGCTAATTTTTGCTTGGGATTAAGCCCCTCATTGATCTTACGGAAGACCTTGAGAAAGTCATCTAAAAATCCGACAAGTCCATAAAGGACCAAGATGAACAAAATCATTCCCACATTATTGCTGAATTGGCTACTAAATAGGGCAAAAAAGAAAGCAACCAAGACAGAAGCAATTAAGAAAACCAAACCTCCCATTGTAGGAGTCCCAGCTTTTGCCTGATGCTGTTTGACATCCTCATGCATCTGCTGGCCTGTAATTTGCGCCTTTCTATAAAATTTGATAAAGGCCGGAATTCCTACTAAAGTTAGTAAAAATGTCACAATTCCAGCACTGATGGAAATAAACATATTAGTCTCCTAAAGTTAATGTAATTTTTTTAATGTCCTTGATAGCTGTGTTAGCACGAACATCTTGCTTCTGCACAGTAGAGCCCGAACCTTCAAATTCAAGTTCTATATTGAGCCACTTAGCAAAGGTCTCAGCAGTCTCTTTTGTCCAACCATACATATCTGGAACTTCCTCTGCTTTATCAGATAAGATCAGGACTTGCTGGTTCGGAGAAAGATTCTTCCCTTCTTCAGCAGAACTGTTTTTAATCTTCGTTCCTGTTCCCACAACAATAGGTTGTACAAGATTGCGACGCAATTCTTCTGCTAAATCACCAGGTGAAATATCCTTGACACTAGGCATAGGATAAGGACTTTGTTGACTTACTTGCTCCAAAGCTTTAGCTGCTGTTTGAAGATTGAGAGAGTCTTTCATAGCTGAAGCCCGCTCCAAGATAGGATTGGCAAATTCTCCCAACTGAATACCTGAATAATGTTCAGGTTGTTGGACCGTCACATACAAGATAAAATCAGGATTTTCAGCTGGATTCATCGATACAGCTGAGAAAATATAGTTGGTTAACCCGACTAGATAACCACCATTTTTCTCGTCAGCAATCTCAGCCGTACCAGACTTGAGGGCTACATTTTGCCCAGGAACAGTTACAGTTGGTTTCCCTGTCTTATGATTATACATAGTTCCATATACTGGATCGGTACCGACTAAAACCATATGCGTTCGCGTCAAGCTCGCTGCATCTTTAGAAACAGGATTTCCTACAATCTCTTTTTGAGATTTCCGAACAGATTGGTCATTTGGGTCATACAAGGCACTGATAAATTTAGGTTCTAACATGACTCCATCGTTGGCAATAGCCGTAAAGGCACGAATCATTTGCGTCTGAGTTACTGAAATCCCTTGTCCAAATGAACTCTGAGCAATATTAACAATATTGTCAGCTGGAAGTTGGCCTGCATATTCATCTGTCAAACCAAAACGAGTTGGAACCCCAAATTTAAAGCGGTTTAGATAATCCAACCAAGTAGTATCTCCCATTTTTTGTTCAAGAAGACTCATTCCAACATTACTGGAGAGAGCGAAACCTTGTAAGAAAGTCATCATCCTACCAGTAGTCAAACCATCATTAACATCCCAATCTCGAATCGTCACATCCGCTATTTTTAATTCACTGCTATTGAAGTATTCTCCACTTGGGAAGGTATTATTATCAATAGAAGAAGCTAACGTCATAACCTTCATGGTTGATCCTGGTTCATAGTTACTTTGATAAAGAATATCACGCCAAACAAAGTCCTCAGTGATTCCTTCTTTAGTATCCGCATTAAAGGTAGGTCGTTGGGTGGTAGCGAGAATTTCACCGGTCTTTGCACTGACCAAGGTCGCGGTCATATACTTACCTTTTACTTTTTCTAGAAAGGCATCCATCTGAGTTTCCATGAAAGATTGTAGCGGACTAGACAATGTTGTATAAACATCCTTGCCATCCACAGTTTGTTGCGATACCAGTTCTGTTCCGGGTACAATATTGCCCAGACGATCCTTTTCATAGGTAATAATGCCGTCTGTCCCTGCAAGAATACTGTTCAAGGAACTCTCCATTCCAGAAGTTCCCAGCAAGCTCTTGCTGCCATCTTCATTTTCATGGAGCTGAGCTAGACCGATAAAACTAGAAGCAAATTGTCCGTTTGGGTAACTACGATTAGGACTGGTTGTAAAATCAATCCCCTTGACCTCTGCAGTTTCCAACTCTTTTTTGATAGACATCATATTGGCATAGGTAATTCCATTGCCCTTCGAACCAAAGGAAACTTGCTTGAGATTAGGTTGCGAGAGTTGCTCTCTTACATAGGATTCTTCCATGTCCAGATACTTATGAAAGACCTCTGCAACTTTGTTAAATTGTGTTTTTTCTACGTAAAGAATCTTACCCGTTGCTGACTTATAGTTCTCATCAATAACCGCATAGACATTATAGGAGGTTGCATCCTCAGCAATTGGGACTCCATTTCGGTCATAAATAGTCCCACGTTTGGCAGGAACTGTACGGGTGGTTTGATGAACCTTCTTAGCTTCCTTCGCTAAATCTGTTCCAAAGCGAGTGCCCGTCCCAATAATGACCGCAAAATTGACTAAAAAAACGGCAAAAACAAAGACAGATAATAAACTCAGACTTTTTCCAACTCTGCGTCTGTTTTCAGCCGGCGATTTCCGATTTTTCGTCGCATAACGGATTACTCTTTTTGTCCACTTCATATCTTACTCCGCTATTCGAATATTTTCATTGTTTAATTGCAAATCGTGTGAATTGGCAATCTCTTTCAAACGTTCTGCACGTAATAGTTCATTGACCTCTTGCTTGGCATCGTCCAATTCGGTCTTCTTTTCCTCTATCTGCGCATTGATTTTTGTCAAATCATTCTGCACTTGCAAGAGCTTGGTCTGCATAAAAATAATACTAATGGCTACAATAAGAGTGGTTACAGCAATGGAAAAGTAAAAAGCTTTTTCCACACGCGAAAACCGTTTAAGTTGCATCTGTAGTATTTGACCTGTTTTTTCCATTCTTTCTGCCATCTTTTTTCCTCTTACTTGTGAATTTTTCTGGCCACGCGCAACTTGGCTGAGTGCGAGCGGTTATTGGCTTCTAATTCTTCTGCACTTGGCAAGATTGGCTTACGGGACACCAATTCCATCTTAGGCTTGAGATCATCTGGGATGAAGGGCAAACCTTTGGGAACTTCAACCGTTGAAGCTTCCTTGAACAATTGCTTGGTCAAGCGGTCTTCTAAGGAATGAAAGGTAATCACTGAAATTCTACCATCCAGAGCCAACATATCCATAGCCTGCTGGACGGACTCATCTGCCGCTCCCAGTTCATCATTGACTTCAATTCGAATAGCCTGGAAAATCTGCTTGGCAGGATGGCCCTTCTTCTTGAGCTCCTTGGCAGGTTTGGCCGACTTGATAATTTCTGCCAGCTCAGTCGTTGTCTCGATTGGCTTGACTTCCCGAGTTTGTTCAATCTTACGCGCAATCTGTTTAGAGAATTTGTCCTCTCCATACTTGAAGAAAATACGAACCAAGTCATGATAGTCATAACTGTTAACCACTTCATAGGCTGTCAGACTAGCATCCTGATTCATGCGCATGTCCAGTGGCGCATCCTTTTTATAAGAAAAACCACGCTCACGCTGGTCCAATTGAGGACTAGACACTCCCAAGTCATAACAAATTCCATCAATTTCCTGAACACCAGCTTCGCGCAAACGTGCCTGTAAATGACGGAAATTATCCTTGATAAAGGTCACCATTCCCTTTTCAATGTAAGGTGCCAAGCGTTTTTGCGCATTGTCAATGGCATTCTGGTCCTGGTCAAAGGCATAGAGATGACCTTTTTCACTTAATTTACTTAATAAATACTCGCTATGGCCTGCTCCACCCAAAGTCGCATCAACGTAGATACCGTCGGGCTTTACGTCAAGCATATCAATCGTTTCGTGGAGTAAGACCGTTACATGATGAAATTCTTTTGTCATATCTTATCTATTTTACCACAAATCCGACAAGCTTGCACTAGTCAGACAAATCATACAAGAGGACTACTATTTCTTCAAAAAATATGTCAAAAATACTTGACACTTTATGTTTAAAAGAATATAATATAGTCAAATATATACGACACAAATCAGAAAGGAGACCAGATGAATCGTGTGAAAGAATTTCGCAAGGAATTGGGTATTTCCCAGCTCGAACTCGCCAAGGATATCGGTGTCTCGAGACAGACCATCAATATGATTGAGAACGACAAGTACAATCCAACCCTGGAACTCTGTCTCAATCTCGCCCGCAGCCTCCAAACTGACCTCAACAGTCTCTTTTGGGAGGATAATTTTTAAAAAAGGAGCAAACTTATGAAAAAAGAAACCTTCACGGAAAAACTGATCAAACGCATTTATGGCATTTCAGGACCACTTGACGAACACAAACGACGCGAGGCTGATCGTATTGGTAATCAAGTCTTTATCATCCTCTTTTATCTGATGACATTTGGAAATCTCATCCCCGTCGTCCTCGCTTATAAATACCCACAAATTGTCGCTATCGGCTATCCTCTTGTGGTATTCGGCATTTCGATGATTTCTGCTCTCTATGTGCTCTCCCAAACCAAAAAAACAGGGATTACAGCTATTGATCCAGATATGCTGAGCGAGAAAGAAAGTAAGCAACTACACTACCCTGGTATGAAAGCAGGTCTACTCTATGGATTAATGAGTTTTTTTTCAACCCCTCTTCTCCATATACTGCTAGGTGAGAGTCAGGATTATCTTCAGTCACTTCTCGCTTTTGAAAATATTTTTTCAAGTATTCTCCAGTCTTTCTTCTTCGGAGTGATTATACAAATTATCATCTCCCGTCGCATTGCAAAAGCCAAGAAAGATCAGGATAATGATTAGGAGAAAACTCATGAAAAAAGAAAAGAAACAGTCACGTTATCCTGGTCTGAAAGCAGGTTCGATTTATGGAACAGTGATATTTTTTATAATTCCACTAACAAGTGAAAATCCAAATTTTATCAGTTCTCTTCTAAATACAAAACATATTTTTAAAACTATACTGGGAGCTTTCTTTTTCGGAGTGATGATACATATTGTCGACTCACTTCGTATTGCAAGAGCTAAAAAAGACCAGGATTAGGAGGTGCCTTATGAAATCATTACTAACTTTACTGACCTATCATCTTTTGTTCAGTTCTCTGCTCATCTTCATCATCATTTCAGGGGACTTACCAATCAGAGAGATATTCCTCGTGCTAGTCTTTTTTCCAGCACTTAATAAAGTACTAACTTATCTAAAGATTAACTCCCCAAAAACGCGCACACTTAACTTAGCACTATACTTTATAATTCTATCTTTTCCACAACTGATGCTCGCCTCAAGCGGTTGGAAATATTATTTACTGTTCACTATCGCTATCCTTTCTTCTATCACTTATCTTTATTATCTCTATCAATTCGTAAAAGAAAATCAGTAAAACTGCTCATTTAGGAGGTTACTAGTATGAAAAAAGATGACTTAACCACTCGCCTACTTCGAAATCTCTTTCATATCCAAGGCCCTTTTGATGAATGCCGGCAAGAAATTATCTACAAAGCCTGTGCCCGTTCCATGGTCCAAATCGTTTATTCTTCCTTCTTCCTCTTCTTGTTTTATCTGTTATTTGGACGCTTCATAGAGGCCGTTCGCTATGCCATGCCCTACGTTTACTCTGGACTCATTTTTTTCATTACTTTAAAAACTCAAAGAGCCGTCAAAGAACTCCATCTGGAAAAAGATGACAAGTCAGAAATCATCCTCAAAACCTACAGCAAAGGCCAAATCAAATTTCGAAGCTGGGTTGTGTTTATCGGTCTTCAGATTGTCCTCTTTACCCTACTCCTCTTTCATAAGGTCTTCGTTCAGCAGATGTCCTTTTCAGATTTTGTGAAGTTACTCACGCAATTCGACAAAAGTGTTCCTTTCCTGATGTATGGCCTGATTATCGGCAGCATTTTTGGAACCCTGACCTACGGATTTCTATCACTACAAGAGGAGAAGACTCCTAAAAATACCAAACAGAAGGAGAAAAGCAATCAATGACTACACTATACGATTTTTCAGTCTTAAATCAAGACCATCAAGAAACTCCATCCAATGGAAATTTCCAATATTCCTAGTCGTAACCATCATCTCAAGTTTGGTCTACTTCTATAACTTTTATCAAGTAGTTAAAGAAGTAAATCAAAAACAGTTGATTTAGGAGATTACTCCCATAATTTCTCATAATCCCATCCAGCTCATGCTAGATGGGATTATTTTATTATGTGACTATTAGTCCGTCTCGCTCCGTTAGGTGTGAGACAAAAAACCACCCGCTATGCGGGTGCGCGTCGAAGGTTATACCAAAAAAACTCCGAACGCGATACAATAAAGGTGTTCAAGCTAATTGTAAAGCGAAAGGAG